>NZ_ACEP01000068.1 GCF_000173975.1 Anaerobutyricum hallii DSM 3353 | reverse complement strand
CGGTAACTGTCCGTCTCTTCGATTATCTGCGACTCTTTTTAAAACGGTAAATAACTGTGTGTAGAACATATTAATAAAAAGGTTATAAGAAGAATCTCCAGACGGCATGACAAGAAACAAAGCTGTTTTTTTCTTAGGATTTCCCTCTACACCTAATCCTAGTGATGGAATATCTATGTCATCCGTTCCTTCAAATATCCGTTTGATCTCCGGGATTTCAAAAAGACGTAATTGTGCATTAACCATGATAACAATAGAGCGTACGGTTTCTGATGCACCTTCTTTTAACTTGCGGTAATCTCTCACTGGCGGATAATCTTCCCCATATCTTTCCTGTAACTCTTGCATATCCTGCTGTAACTGCGTTGTCCCTTCTTCATCTGTTTTTTGTGTTTCCTTGTTTACCAGATCAAGGATTCCCAGCATAGAGGCTGTCCTTCCCTCTTCTTTTGCCTGAAGCCATTCATATTCAAACAGGGATTGCAGATACAGTCCTACACCATCATCCCAGAAAGGGTCTCCTTTTTGGGCATCCGGCGGCTTTACAGATGTCTGGATATTTGTAATGAGTTCTACCATATCCGTATAATTTTCTATGTATCTGAACGGATTATACTGGTCTGATTGTGCCATATCTTTAAAATTAAGGCTTTTTACAGCTATCCCTTTTTCTTTTAAGTAGCCTCCATAATTTTTCAGCAAGTCTCCTTTCACGTCAAGGATAATATTTGTCATATTCGCCAGTAAGATATTCGGAATCAAAAGGGATGTTGTTTTTCCATCACCAGAACCGCCCAGAATCAGGATATGCATATTTGGCAATGCCTTTGCATTTACTGTAATATTTTTACTCAGGCAGGTAACAGGTTCTTCCCCTTTTCCATACAGTCTTTTAGCTGCCTTTGGTACATCTGCCCATTCTGCAACACCATGTTCTGCATCGGGATGAAAATTGCGGTAATAAGTGAGATAGTAACAGACAAACATTACCCATGCAGTCAGGGCAATCCCTATAACGGCTGGTGTTTTTTCATTGAACCAGTTACGGAATGGATGCATCAATATGTAGGCTAATTTATCTTGATAATTCTGTATCGTCACATCATCTAGTTTGAACAATCCTGCTATATAATACGACACTGCCAATGCTAAAAACAACAGGATAAAAAACATCCCCCATGGTGGTTTTCGTTTTTGTATCATACATATTCTCCTATAATAAAATGAGCAGAAGAACGATTTTCTTCTGCCCATATAAAAAATAAAAACAGCTATGCCTGTTTATACATAACTGTTTTTAGTAACTGCTGGTCACCGTACTGAAATTCAGCACGTTTTATTTTGATCTGATTGGTGGATCCGGCATCTTTATCTTAAGGTCACTTAGATCTTTTCCCTTCTCTTTATATTTTTTTAATGATGTTACTTTACGTTCTGAAGGTCTGTCTACTTTATCAAAATATTGTTTCGCAAATTCTTCGCCCGTCAGTTTTCTCATCTCATGGTCTACCTGTTTTGTTCTGACATTAAATACAAATACCGGCTCTTCTTTATTTAGAAAAGCGATATACGAACCTTTTTGTGTCTCAAAGACCTGTGTTTCAGGTATCACAAGTTGTTTTTCATTCTTTCCATATGTCCCAGGAATACGGCAGGCAAACTGGTTATATCTATCTAATCCATCTTTATTGATCACTGAGGATTTCTCAACCAGAGTTTTTTTATCAATGCTGATCGGGATATAGGCAGGGTCATTTACATACCGCAAATATGCTGTCGAAGATTCTTTTCCCATAGTGTTATATTCGGCTGCTTCTATTTGGTGTTCGATCTCTCCCTTTTCTTTTCCCTCATATTTAGCATTAACAGCCTTTAATTCCGGGGAAGCTGTATCAATATATTCTGCTTCCGTCTGCTGTCCTGTCTGCATATAGTTATCCATCGACATTTTTTTCATATCCGGGACATCCGTTATGCCATCTTTCCGCAGATCATCCCGGTATAATTTATACCAAGATTCAACTTTTGGAAGATCTGCATTTGCTATAACAACCTGCAATTCACCATCTCCAACATGTAAATCAGGAAGTCGAGAATAATTAATTCCTAACTTTTCAAAATCCTCTCTAATTAATTCCTCTTCATCTTCCAGTGGAAAAGAAACTATCGTTGTTTTTCCGGAAGTAAGATTCCTTAGTTCCTGTATGTCTTTTTCTCCCCCTGTCATACAGCTTAAGATATGCCGCTGATACCATGCCCCAAAATTTTCCCTGTCTGGCTGATAAACAGCAACCTGCAGCATTCCATCATTTTTTTCCAGATCAGGAAGTATCATATAATGGATGCCGAGGGTATTTAATTCTTCTGACAACTGTTCCTCCGGGATTTCCGGGACGTTCATAATATCATATTTTCCTTCCGTCATTCTTAAAAATTTCTGGAAGTCCGTAAATTCTGTTTCTTTTAATTTTCGTTCTTTGACCATACGGGCAAAATACTGCAGTAATAAGATAGTCCCCATTGCTGATAATTTAAAAAAAGGGTCCATATACCTTGCTGCATTGGATATTGCCATGACAACTTCCCTGCTTTTTTCTTCCATGCGTATCTCCTCCTGTTCCGTACTGAAATTCAGTACATTTTCTATAATAACTTCGGTACAGATTCTTTCTGTATTTTGTTTGTAAAGATATGCCCTTGCTTCTGCATCCTCTCTGTACGTTCTCTTTCCGGCATATCTTTTCCTGGCAGTCCATATTTTTCCTGTATCTTTTCCATATCCACTCCGATCTGTTTATTCTCCTTTTGTATCCCTTCCAGATAGTCTATGGTCTCTTTCATAAGCTCCATTAATTCTGTCTGGGACACCCGGCAGTGGATCTCACCATTTAACAGGTTGTCTGCATGCACGTTTAGGATATAACCAAGCAAAGTGACGGTCATCTTGTCTGGTTCTTTTATACCATTTTCCATGCATTTTAATTCCTCTGGTGACAGCAGGATACGTCCTGCCAGTTCTTCTAAGCTCCACCCCCGTTCTTCTCTTAATTTCTGGATACATTTTCCCATTTTTGATACTCTTATTACAGGCATATTCTCTGTTCCTCCTGTCGATTCTTCCCATCTTTCTGTATTTTCTCTTCGTCTGATCCTACATCTAATTCCGCATTTACTTTGACCAGACGAGCCTGGATAAACTTCAGTTCTTCTTCTTTTTCAAATGGTTTCTGTACTTCTTTTTTTGCCTGCACAAGCTGCTGTCTTGCATCTTCCAGCCGTTCTTCTGCTGTCTTTTTTTGTCCGGGAAGGTTTCTCATTGCGGTAAGGATACGTTCGATGTTTCGTACAGGGTCTTTTTTAACTTCGACTATGAAAGAGGCTTCTCTCGTCAGTCTTACATAAAAGCTGTTGTCAAACAAAGAATACGAGATCTTCATCTGAAACCCCCAAAAACTTCCGATATTTTCTGCATCGGCATGGGCTTTCTTCATCTGTGTACAGGCCTGTACAAGCATTTCCCCCGCAGCTTTTTCATCATTATAGGTAACACCATGTATCTCCATCAAAAAAGGAGTGTTCAGGACGGTATCTATATGTTTTATATCAGTATCATATGCTGTGGTGAGTTCTTCATATTTTGCAATCTTTTCCGGGTATTCCACAGCAATAGCATCCTGCAGACGAAACAGGTTGCTCTCATAATTGGCTTTCAGCATCTTTAACTTTGTCACTTGTACATCTAAATCCATCTTTTCTTTTATCTTGGGATTACCTGTTGCAAGTGCCTTGACTTCCGCATAAGATAATGCTGCTTCATCGACATCCTGGCAGGAACGGACAGGGGATTTGGATGTCATGATCTGCCCGATGAACTTCTGTTTATTTTCTATAAGCTGCCAAGAGTATGCGTCAAATGTATTTTCTGTGATATACCGGAATATCTTTACTTTTTTATTTTTATTTCCCTGTCTTAAGATACGTCCTTCCTGCTGTTCAATATCAGCAGGCCTCCAGGGTACATCTAAATGATGGAGGGCGATCAGTCTGTCCTGGACGTTAGTACCAGCACCCATTTTTGACGTGGAACCAAGTAAAAAACGTACCTGCCCGGAACGCACTTTAGAGAATAATCTTGCTTTTTGTACATCCGTATTGGCATCATGGATAAATGCGATCTCTTCTTCCGGGATTCCCTTTTTCATCAGTTTTTCTTTTAAGGCATCATATACATTAAAGGTTCCGTCTTTCTTTGGTGTGGAAGAATCACAGAATACTAACTGTGCTGCCTTCTGTCCTTTTGTTTCTTCCCAGATTGTAAAACATCGCTCTGCACAGGCAGAAACCTTATTATTTTCTGTATCCGGCAGCATATCATTGAGAAGCCTCTGGTCTAAAGCAAGTTTACGTCCATCCGTTGTTATCTTTAACATGTTGTCTTCACTTGGGTCTACCGCACCATTCCGCACCAACTCTGCTCGTTCTGCCAGGGACTGCAGGATCTCTTTCTGCTGTTCACTTGCCGGCAGGACAATATTTTCATATTCAGCCTGTGGAACTGGAAGTTTTAACATATCGGCAGTTTGAATATCTGCTACTTCCTGAAAAACAGACATTAACTCCGGCAAGTTAAAAAAGTTTGCAAAACGAGTTTTCATGCGATAACTGCTACCCTCTGGAGATAACTCAAGAGCTGTGATTGTCTCCCCAAAAGTAGAGGCCCAGTTATCAAACATCCCCAGTTCCATTTCCTGCAGGCGGTCATACTGCAGGTATCTCTGGATAGTATACAGCTCTGTCATACTATTTGAGACTGGAGTCCCTGTCGCAAAAGTGATCCCTTTCCCTCCTGTGATCTCATCCATATACCGGCATTTATTGTACATATCCATCGCTTTCTGGGATTCTGTTTGTGCGACACCTGCTACATTCCTCATTTTTGTATATAAAAAAAGGTTCTTAAATGCGTGCGATTCGTCCACAAACAGCCTGTCAATGCCCAATTCCTCAAATGTCACCACATCGTCTTTTTTCTTATCATTTAACTTTGCCAGTCGGACTTCCAAGTTCTTTCTGCTCTTTACCATCTGCTTGATCGTATAATTTTCTCCCTGTGCTTCTTTAGCCAGGCTGATCGCCATCTCGATCTCATCTATCTGTTCTTCTAAAATATTACGCTGCCGTTCTGCTGACAGTGGGATTTTTTCATATTGTGAGTGGCCGATAATGACAGCATCATAGTCCCCTGTTGCGATCCTTGCACAGAACTTTTTACGGTTTGCAGGCTGGAAATCTTTCTTTGTTGCCACAAGGATGTTGGCAGCAGGATACAAGGTAAGGAATTCCGCACCCCACTGTTCCGTCAGGTGGTTTGGTACAACAAACAGTGATTTATGGGTAATCCCGATGCGTTTTGCTTCCATTGCTGCGGCAGCCATTTCAAAGGTCTTCCCTGCCCCCACGCAGTGTGCAAGCAAGGTATTATCACCGTATAATTGGTGTGCGACGGCATTTTTCTGATGTGGCTTTAAGGTGATCTCCGGGTTCATTCCGGGGAATTCCAAATGGCTTCCGTCATACTGTCTTGGACGGATGGAGTTGAATCTTTCATTATAGATCGTGACCAGCATTTCCCGCCGTTCCCTGTCTTTGAATATCCAGTCCTTAAATTTTTCTTTGATCATATCCTGCTTCTGTCCTGCCAGTATTGTTTCTTTTTTATTTAATTCCCTGTGTTCCTTTCCCTCACTGTCAGTATAGGTATCAAAGATCTGTATATTTTTAAGGTTCAGTGAATTTTCCAGTAAACGGTATGCATTGGCTCTCTTCGTCCCATAGGTATTGGTCGCTAAAATGCTCCCATCTATATTTTTCCCCTGAATATTCCATTCCCCTGTGTAAGAGGAATACTGTATCTTTATCGTATGGTTTGCGGCAATATATTTTGGCGGCTGAAATGTCTCTATCATAAATTGCTCATAAACTTCTAATGGTATCCACATAGAACCCAGCCGTACTTCGATCTCTGATGCTTCTAGCCGTTTTGGCTGCACATTTTTTAATGCCTCTACATTCCTTTTATACTCTGGAGTACTTTCCAAAAAATTTTCTGCAATGCGAAGTTTTTCCCGTACATTGCCTGACAGATAGCTGTCTGCTGTCTCCCATTCCTGTGTTACTGGATTTCTATAGATAACTCCTGCCAGTTCTTCTGTTATCTTTTCCCCCGGCTTTCCACAAAGTCCCGACATAAAGGAAAGGTCAACTTTTCCATGTTCTGTCATAGACACAGCAAGGGCTTCGTTCGCAGTATTGACATGAGTGATACTTTCCTTTTGCCGGATAGTACGTTTGGAGAACATATCTGCTTTTCCGGCAAGATTCCCGTCTTCATCTAATCTTTCAAGGGAACATAACAGAGGATAGGAGGAATCTTCCGAAAAA
This sequence comes from Anaerobutyricum hallii DSM 3353, assembly GCF_000173975.1. Classification (GTDB taxonomy): domain Bacteria; phylum Bacillota; class Clostridia; order Lachnospirales; family Lachnospiraceae; genus Anaerobutyricum; species Anaerobutyricum hallii. The sequence goes on along the minus strand of NZ_ACEP01000068.1, from coordinate 6,012 downwards.
GCCCTCTTGTTCGCTATGCTGTTTAAAAGTCCCCATTCTTCCGTATAAGAATCATACAGGGTATTCAATTTTCTCTGCTCTGCCTGAATCTTTGTTTCTGTATTTTCTGTTTCTTCTACCTGCAGTCGGATCAGTTCCCGGACACAGTCCCGGATAGCAGCCATCCCGGTGATACGGCTTTTTGTTGTCTTTGTGACCCTTTGCTGCTCCAGTCCCGATTCATTTTTATAATAAATATCCCCAGCTTCTGATACGACATAGCTGTATATCCTGTTCGCTTCCCTGTCTGGCATATCTGTTACAGGTTCGGTCCCGTACTGAATTTCAGCACGTTCCTCCGGCATCCTTTCTGGTATATGTCCTGTGATATTGGCTATGGCATCCCGTAATTGTATTTCTAAAGAAACGCCTTCGTTTTCTATGCAGGCAGTCTCCACCCCATAAGGTCCTGAGATTTCTTTCATTGTTCCCAGGATCATCTCCGGGTGTGCTGCAAAATAACTATTTACAGGGATCCCCTGTGCATCCTCTGTAACAGAGATCCATTCCGAATCAGCTATTTCTTTTTCCCTTTTTTGCAGGAACAAAATATCAGAAGTTACTTTTGTCCCTGCGTTTTTAAATGCAGTGTTTGGCAGCCGGACTGCTCCCAGAAGTTCTGCCCTCTTAAAAAGATATTGCCTTACTTTGGTATTTTCCTTATCCATCGTCCCTTTTGTTGTGATAAATGCAGCAACACCACCTGGGCGCAGTTTATCCAGTGTCTTTGCAAAAAAATAGTCATGGATCAAAAATCCATGACGGTTATAAACAGGGTCATTTACCCGGTAATCCCCAAAGGGAACATTTCCGACAGCTATGTCAAAATATCCATCTGGATAATCTGTACGTTCGAACCCCGTATTCTCAATATTTACTTCTGGATAAAGATAACCAGCTATCTTTGCACTCATCTGGTCTAACTCCACACCATATAACGTAGACTTGTTCATGCTTTCTGGAAGAAGTCCGAAGAAATTCCCTGTCCCACAGGATGGTTCTAATATCCGTCCCTTTGTAAATCCCAGGCCTGCCAATACCTGATACATGGCTTTAATGAGAACCGGCTGTGTATAATGGGCATTTAAAACAGACCCTACTGCCGAACGGTATTCTTCCGGAGTCAGTGCCGTCTGTATCCTCTCCCTTTCTTCCTGCCACTGTGGTTTCTTCTCATCAAAAACATCTGCGATCCCGCCCCATCCAACGTAATCTGCTAGTATGTTCTGTTCCTCTTTTGTTGCCTGCCGTTGTTCCTTTTCTAACTGTTTTACCGTTTCGATCGCAAGGATATTCTTCCAGCATTTTTCCCGGATTGTCCCTGTTTCCAATTCCCCTTTTAAAATATGATAGTTCTGGCTGTTCTCTTCTGAAGCAGGAGTGACAGCAACCGTCTCTGCATCGAGGATCTCTTCCTGGACTTCTGTAGCAGTGATCTTATCTTGTCTTATTTCCGCGGCCCAGTCCATGATCTCATCATAGGAGATCTGCCTGATCTCTTCCGCATGATCTTTTATATATTCTTTTGCTTCCCCGATACTATGAAAGAGCATCTCTTCTGAAGGATACGGCTCTACCCCGTTCTTTCCTTTTTTCAGTAAACGGTATGCCGGCTGTCTGTTTCCCTCTGGGTCTACTGTTGTAACAAAAGACACCGCAGCATCCTCATAATCTTCACTGCTTTCGATCGCTGCCTCCATCTTTCTGGGTATTTCCTGCTGTTCTTCTATCCAGGCATCCACTTCTTCTTTGTTTCGGCAGAACTTTGTATTTCCAGAGTAAGAAAAGCCTTCCTCCGTCCGGGTCAGTTCGTGTACACTGAATGGATAATCAAACCGTCCCGTATCAACGATCTCGTATCTTCTATCCTGTAAGACTCCCGGTTCTTTTTTTTCTAGGAATTCCTCCGCCTGTTTTTCTTCTTCCGGTGAAAGTCCCAGATGTTCTTCAAGATATGGAATAAATACTTTTTTATCCCTTGTAAGCTGTGCTATCGTTTCCTCAAGCATACCATCTTCTGCCCAATGCTTTCTGTACAGGCAGTCTGGGGAAAGGCAGTACGCATAGTATTCCCGGATATGTTCCAAAAGTGACTTTCCTTCACTTCCAATATCATATCTCCCCCGGAAAGAATACTCCTCCCCGTCAATGACTGCGTATACGGAAAAGGCTGTTTTATAATAAGAAGGGGCTTCTTCCTCTTCCTGCTGTTTTCTTTCCTGTTCATCTAATACAGTAAAAACTCTGTCGGCTACAGCAAAAGATATTTTTTTCGTATGAAACCTTTCATTTTCTTTGTCATAAACGCTTAACCTATCATGTTCTGAATAATCGATCTGGAACTGCAGGGTATCCTCTTTTTTCTCCTCCGTACTGAAATTCAGTACATTTTCTTTTTCCTTTGTGTGATCCTCCTTAACCGATTGTTCCTGCATTTCCTTATCCTTAACATAAGGATATTCTTTGTTTTCTATCAGGATACGGATACGTTTTTCTGCTTCTTTCCATGTCAGTTTCTTTTCTGCCTTTCCTTTTTTTAAATGAAATCCTTTGGCATCATGCCACTCATCAGAATGGGAACTTCCTGATATAGAATGGGAATGTCCTCCGATACCATACTCTTCTTTTAGGAAAGCGATCGCTACTTTTTTGTCTGGCATAGGTTCCTGCTGATAAAAAGACAGTATCCGGCTCTTTCCTCCTTGAACGATACCGCCTTCCTGCAACAATTTATCTATCTCATCTGCTGTGATAAATGCTATGTGTACTGGTTCTGTTCCATTTTGTGAAACAGGTATAGATGCCTGATTCAGTTTTTTAAGATGTTCTTTTGCTGCTTCAAAATTCCTTTTCTGCCATCCAGTTTCAAAATCTACACGTTTTTCAAATGATAGAAGTTCTTCATATATGGTATTTACACCTATAGGATCTCTTAGCTCCCCAGTAATCTTCTCAACAGCTTCAATATAAACTGAACCCCATCGTGATTCCAGCCTGCTGTCTCTGTAAAAGAAAAAAACATATTCTGCTATTCTCGTCCGTATCGTATCAAATTCTTTTTCCTGCAATTCTTTTGTAGTAAATTGTCCATTTTGATAAAGACTTTCGATCCGTTCTGCGGCTTCGTCCCACGATAATGTCTTTTCTGGATTCCTTCTTGCACCATTCCCCCGGCGAAAAAAGATCCCTTCCTCACTGTACCATACACTGACTTTTACTCCGTCTGGCATAAAAAGACCCTTTCCGCCTTTCCATGCCTCTTTCAGGTCTTTTCTAAGCAGTTCTCCTGGTTTTTTCTGCATCAGGTCAAGTAGCACATATTCTAAAGAATGGTCATCATTCCCGCCTGTCCGTAAAGCTTCGTCGATATAAGTTTCCGGGAACGCAAAAACAGCAGCCGGTTTATCACCTGCTGCTGTTCCATAATCAGCTTGTTCTTGTTCATTTTGTGGAAATAAGCTTAATTGAATATAATCTCCTGTTTCACTATTTCCTCCGCCTGCTGTTTGCAGTTGTTTACCAGTCCGACCCATTTCATCTGGTCGGCTGCTTTCAGTTCCTCCGTTACCCCTGCCGCCTTCATCAGCTCTGGCACCAGTTCGTCCATCCTCTCTTCTGCCTGCTTCTGGATCTCGATCAGATGTCCCTCGTAATCTTTCATCAGAAGGATCTGATATGTCGATCTGTCGTGTTCTTTCAGGTATCTTTCCCTCATCAGTCCGTATTTCCCGATGTGCCCCTCCGTCTTTGTTAGTCCCAGCTCTGGATACATCAGACCGTCTTCGCCTTTCGTATAGGTTAATTTCATCTTGTTCCGCCTCCTTTTGTACTGGTATCTGTCTATCTTGATTATATTCTTTTGCCCTTCCTTCTACAATAGTTTCTGCCCGGTTTTTTTGTAAATTTTTCTGAAAGAGATAAAGTCCGATCTCTTTCAGGACTGATGCACAATGCTCGCTTATCGGAGATCCCAATCGCAGCAGCACATCCTCATTATTAAAATCTGTGATTGACCGAAAATCCTCCAGATACATATATTCCTCAGGATCTATCCCACAACGGCTTAACAGCAGATACCATGCCGTAGATAAGAACAGTTCCCTGTACTCTAGCCGTATCGTATCTTGGTCTAAATCCTCTAAATAAGAATCCTGCCTGTCCCTCAGCAGTTTTGGCACTTCTTCTGCCATCGTGTCTTCTATGATCTCTTCTGTTAACTTTTTTAACATGGTAGCAAGGTCTGCCTCTTGTCCTTTGATATGGTATCTCCTTTGCAGATGATCGGACACATCTTTTTTATCCTCTTCGTCTATCTGCCAGAGGTATGGCTTCCTTACTTCTGTAACAGGGACTCCCCTCACAATATCGGTATCTTTATAATCATACACATACCTTAGTTTTTTCCGTCCATTTACCGTATGTATCAGTGCGATCCCTGCTGTTCCCTGCTTTACATAATGGTTTGTTTTTTTCCATATCTGGAAACTCGTGCATCCTACCGCATTCGGACGCTGTGCGTAGATCATAAGCTGATCATCAAAACTATACTGATAGACACGGGACGCTGTGTTTAAAAAACGCAGCCATTCATCAGGTGATGAAGATACTTTTCTAATTGTTTCTTCAAGCATTTCCTCGGCTGTTAGTAATGTTGTTGCCATCTGTAATTTCTCCCTTCTTTTATTTTATAAATCTTTATTTTTTCAAGTAAGTTTTCTTATGGAGGTCCACGCATCATAATATTCACCCTTCTTTCTATATCAAAATTGGTAATTATGGAAATTAAAATGGCAGGTATATACAAATTTTATGTTGCAACATCTACTAACCCATCCATTTTGTACCGAATTTCAGTACAAAAAAAGCAGAAAGGATACGCCTTTCTGCTTTTCTACATCTAACATACTTTAAATTTTAATGCTTTATTACTATATTTTCTATTAACCATCCTTCATAATGCTCTGATGCATTATACATAATCTCCATATTTTTAAGTGCATCTTTCCGCAATCAATTGACATAATGCAGCTCTCTGATATTCTCTTGTAAGTTCCTTTACTTTATTATGCCATTTTTTTATAAATGGACTATATGTAAATACAATTGCACCTACCAACATCACTACTGGAACATAATAATTACTTGCAAGTTTTAAAGCACATATTATTGGCAAAAAATGAACAGACTGGATAAAATCGTATTTAAAAATTTTTCGTTTGTAATTATCAATATCTGCGTCTTCCCACATTTTTGTACCCATTAGCTCGTTTTTCCAAAACTTCCCGTCTAGATCTGGCATTTGCGGACAATAAATTTGGAAAATTGCCTCAATCTCAGGTGTATACTCTATGACATGATACACTTTTTCGAATTTACTATCTGACTCGGGTTTATTTGAAAAGTACAATAATTTTTCATTTCTATCATCTGCATTTTCATTTTTTTTATAACAAATTCCACAATAAGGGAATTCATTCCATTTATGTTTTTTACAAAAAATAACTCTTCGAAATGTAATGCTCTCATCTGATAGAATATAATCATCATCCCAAACCAGAAAAATCAGAAGGATACTGAATACTACATTTAGTGCAAATTCGCTCCAACATATACCAGTTCTCGAAAAATTTTCTGCTACTGTTTCCCTTGTAAGTCCATACTGACAAGCAAACATAAATACTGTAAATAACATTACTGCCCCTTGAATTTTTCTAGAATATATTACTTGAAACTCCATTTCATCCTCACTTAATATATACACTCTTAAATCAAAGATTCAATTCAAATACATGTCAATATCAATAACTGCATCCAAATAATTTACAATATTTAAAAATCTTTTCTCAAAATAAATTGCCGGCAAGTTATCTTTCTCAAAAATTGGAACTATCTCAAAACAAACTTCTCCATTATTTTCTTTACATATCTCTTTAATTATTTCCAATTTTCCTTCCAACTTCCTTAACAAATCAT
>NZ_ACEP01000069.1 GCF_000173975.1 Anaerobutyricum hallii DSM 3353 | reverse complement strand
ATGCGAACATCCAAACCTTGCTTCGAGGCCACAAATATGCTTTATTTATTTTCCAGTGGGCGTCTGTTTAGCCACACAAGTTATTATTTAACGGTTATTATCCAACATCTTCTTGAGTTCATTCATAAATGTTTCCACATCCTTAAACTCACGGTAAACAGAAGCAAATCTCACATACGCAACTTGCTCTAAGGACTTCAAATGCTCCATGACCACCTCGCCAATCTGCTTACTTTCAATTTCTTTATATTCCAAATTAAAAAGTTCATTCTCTATCTTATTCACCATCTGTTCAATCTGCTCTACAGATACCGGACGTTTATGACAGGCGCGCAAAATTCCGGACATCATCTTAGAACGATCATATGGTTCTCTTGTTTTATCTTTTTTTATGACAGTGAGTGGCATAATCTCTACTCTCTCATATGTAGTAAATCTTTTTCCACATTCGTCACAAAGTCTTCGCCGTCGTATGGATGAATTATCATCTGCAGGTCTTGAATCAATTACACGGGTGTTATCCAATCCACAAAAAGGGCATTTCATATCTTATCCTCCAGTATTTCTATCTCTTATGTTTACATTTATCGTGCCGGTTATTATACCAGAAAAATAGCTATTTTACAAGACATTTCTTCTCGTCAATATCTACAAGGATACTATCTACGCCTATTCGAATGACTGCTCCGACCGGAATTTTATATTCTGATTTTTTGCCAAGACAACCGCAATATTTTCCTCCTGTAGGAACATAGAAATCTGTGATACATAATTTACATACATCAATTTCTAAATCTCCAACACAGCCTAAGCGATGTCCATTCTTACAATTAATCACATCTTTATTACTAAGTTCCCAAAAACGCATCAAAAAAGCCCTTTCTTTTAAATTATGAGGGCTTTCTTAAAATAATGCTATCTATATGCTATTCATTTATTATCTAGAGGGTGTTTGAAAAACACGCTCTAGGAGCAAAATATTGTGACCGTAATGGAATTATAAGTTCTTTTTATTATAAATTTCTTTATTGCAGTTCATATTCCTCATTCATATGCAATTTCATCCACTGAAGCATATCTGTATATACTTCATCTCTTCGCACTTCATCACAAATATTATGACGCATCCCTTCATATAAATGCAGCTCCACCCAATGACGAGTGTCTTCTAACTGCCGGTGTACTTCCAATATCCCCTTTCCGCCATTACCAATAGGATCCTCTTTTCCGCCAAGCAACAAAATCGGTATATCTTCATTTACGGAACGATACCATTTCCTGGTGGAGACTAATGCAAGCATTTTTAAAATATCTTCATATGCTGCTACGGTAACAGGAAGATGTTCAGAATAAATCCTGGAATATTCTCGTCTTATTTTTTCATTCGCAGCAATCCAGGAATATGTGTCCTGTTCCTTTAAAAAACGATGATTTAAACGTTTTTCTATATCTTTTTCAAGATATACACTTCTGTGTTCCGCCCCCCAAATCCTCTTCAAAAGGGCCGCTAAAAGAATCTTTCTCCAACAATACTTTTGTTTACCGCTAGTCCCCGACAAAATCACTCCATTAATGCCTTTTTCATGGATACAATCCATTCGCACAATGAGAGATCCCAGTCCGTGTCCATAGATAAAATACGGTGTATCTGGATATTCTCTTTTCATATAGTGTGTCAGCTTTTTTGTATTTTTTACCAGATAAGTCCATCCATTCTTGCTGCCAAAATAGCCATAGTCCTCTTTTTTAGAAGAACGTCCATGCCCGATATGGTCACATCCGCAAACCATAACGCCATGATCTGTAAAAAAACGAATCAAATTCTCATTTCTCTCCACAAAATCTCCAAAATCATGCACAATCTGTAAAATAGCACGAAGATCTGTCTCCGGTTCATAGATATAATAATGTATTCTGTTTATATGATCAGAACTTTGATATGTTCCTGTAAATTTCTGATAAGCCATACAAAAGCCTCCCGTCCTCTCTGTATATGACAGATTCCTTTTCTCAACTACTATACAGGATAAATGTGAAAAAAGAAAGACAATCTGTCTTGCATTTTCGTTAAGATAGATTGCCTTTTCTTTCGTTTTTATTAAGTTTCTTACAATAAACTATATTCCAGAATATGGCTGAAAAATTACTATAGCAACCTATATTTCATAACTTGCAACAAGTATTTTCAAAGACATATGAGAAGAAGAAAAAATCTTCTCCGCAAATTCAAGAATGCCGGGGCATTCTTGAATATAGCATCAACTAAATCATACAGATTAAAGAATAATCTTAGCAGGACACTTCTCTGCGCACTTTCCACATCCGGTACATTTGCTGTAATCAATTTTTGCGATGTTGTTCTCAACAGTGATTGCATCTGCTTCACAGACACGAGTACACATCTTACAACCGATACATCCTGCGGAGCATACTTCTTTTACTGCTTTACCAAATTCTTTGGAGCTGCATTGTACTTTATGAGGAGCTGCATATGGAACAAGCTCGATTAAAGATTTCGGACAAGTTGCCACACATTTACCGCAGGCAACACATTTTTCTTTATCAACTACAGCAACGCCATTGATAACGTGAATAGCATCAAAGTCACAAACCTTTACACAGCTTCCAAAACCAGTACAGCCAAAGCTGCAGGCTTTTGGTCCACCGCCAGGTACACTCATGGCAGAAACACAGTCTTCATTACCAGCATATTTGTATTTTGATTTTGCCTTATCGCAGGTTCCGGCACATTTTACGAATGCAACCTGTTTTTCGCCTACTCCAGCTTCTACACCCATGATAGAAGCGATTTTATCTGCTACTGGCTGTCCACCTACAGGACATGCTCCAACTGGAGCTTCTCCAGCAGCGATTGCTTTAGCAAGTGCATCACAACCGGCAAATCCACAACCACCACAGTTGTTTCCCGGAAGGCACTCTCTTACAGCAACTTCTTTTTCGTCTACCGGCACTTTAAATTTCTCGGAAGCAATGCCAAGGAGAATGGAAATAACAAGTCCGGTTCCACCGACAACTACTGCCGCAAGGATAATTCCACTTATACTCATTTTTGTCCCTCCTAATTAAATGATTCCTGAAAAACCAAAGAATGCAATAGACATAAGTCCGGCTGTTACCATTACGATAGGCATACCCTGCCAGGACTCTGGAATGTCGTTGTATTCCATTTTCTCACGGATTCCGGCAAGGATAACAATCGCGATTGTAAATCCAATAGAAATACCGAGACCATAAACTACAGACTGTAAAATATTATATCCATACTGTACAGAGTTTAAAGCTACACCAAGTACGGCACAGTTTGTTGTAATCAGTGGAAGATATACTCCTAATGATTCATACAAAGCTGGCATAGATTTCTTTAAGAACATCTCTACGAACTGTACAAGCGCAGCGATAACGAGGATGAATACAATCGTCTGTAAATAAGTTAAATCAAGTGGTGCAAGAATAAACTTGTAAATTAATGATGTCACTAAAGAAGCAATTGTAATAACGAAGATTACGGCTGCTCCCATTCCACCGGCAGTCTCTACCTTTTTGGATACTCCGAGGAAAGGACATAATCCTAAAAACTGACTCAGTACTACATTGTTAACAATAGCGGCACTGATAATTAATAATATTAATTCTTTCATAATCCTTCCCCTTTCTATTTATTCTCTGCTTTTTCTTCAGAAGCAGCCTTTGTTTCTTCTTTTTTATTGTCTACAGACATATCAAAGAAACTCTTGCTCGAACAGCAGGAATTACCGCAGGCAGAGCAATCGCCACATCCTGCAGGAATCTCTTCCATCTCGCCATTCTTTACCTTACGGTTCATAATCTTATTTCTTGCAGCTACTAAGCAGGCAAGTACAAAGAAAGCACCAGGAGCAAGAATAAAAATAGTAATTGGTGTGTAGAAAGATTCAGATAAGATTGTCTTTCCAAAAATTGTTCCGGCACCAAGTAACTCACGGAACGCACCTAAAATAGTAAGGGATACTGTAAATCCAAGACCCATTCCAAGTCCATCAAAGAAAGAAGAAACAGGACCATTTTTACTTGCATAGGATTCTGCACGTCCTAAAATAATACAGTTAACTACGATTAATGGGATATATACACCAAGAGCATCATTTAATGCTGGCACATAACCCTGTAAGAGGAACTGTACTACTGTAACTAAGGATGCGATAATTACAATGTATCCAGGAATACGAACTCTATCCGGAATAAAATTACGCAGAATAGAAATAATCATATTGGAGAACATTAATACTACGGTTGTAGAAAGTCCCATACCTGCACCATTGATTGCCGATGTTGTTACCGCAAGAGTAGGACACATACCCAAGATAAGAACTAAGGTAGGGTTTTCTTTGATAATACCATTATAAAGTCTTTCTAAAGCACTATTATTTTTCATCTTAGTTACCTCCTTCTAATGACTGGAAATAAGCAAGACAGCTATTCATAGCACCTGTAACTGCTTTACTTGTGATTGTTGCACCGGAAATGGCATCAATCTTTGCGTCATCTCCAGAACCGGAACCATCTTTTACAACAGAGAAAGCATCTGCTTTCTTACCGGCAAACTGTTTGCCCCAGCTTGGGTCATCTTTGGCTTTCATACCAAGACCTGCTGTCTCACTGATAGAGAGTACGGAATATCCGCTTACTGTTCCGTCAGACTGAATACCAACAGTAAGCTGAATGTCTCCACCGTATCCTTTAGAAGTTGTGATATTGAAAATGTAACCGAGTGCTTTGCCAGAAGCATCTACTGCCTCTACTGCAGAAGAGATAACATCGCTCTCATGTCCATCAACAGTATTCTTATAAGAAGCAATCACTTTAGAAGCTGCTTCCTCGGAGAATCCGTCAACATCTTTGAAATCACTTGCCTTTGGAAATACAGCCTTGTATGCTTCCATCTGTGCCTTTGCTTCCTGATCAGCAATAGGTTTCTTTGTGATTCCGTATACTGCACCAAGGACAAGACCTGCAACAACAGTAATAATAACAAGCTTTAAAGCATCTTTTACTAAAGAATTCATTATTTCTTACCTCCTTTTCCAAATGCGGTAGGAGTTGTAACTCTTTCAATTAATGGTACTAACAGGTTACAGAAGATAATCGCATAGGAAACTCCCTCTGCGGAACCACCGAATAAACGGAAGATTCCTGTCAGGATACCAAGTAAGATACCAAATACAATCTGTCCCTTTGGTGTAATTGGAGATGTAACGTAATCTGTAGCCATGAAGAATGCACCAAGCATTAATCCACCACCACATAACTGTTCTGCAAGATATGCCATATCAAATCCATGTCCACCGAAAAGGAGAACAAAAAGACCAAGTGTAACAATATAACATACTGGAATTCTCCAGCTAATGATTTTCTTTGCAATTAAATATACACCACCGACAAGCAGTAAGAGTGCAGATGTCTCACCAATTGTACCAGCAGTATTACCAAGGAACATAGCCTTTAAGTTTACGACTTCTCCTGCTTTTAATGCAGCAAGAGGTGTGGCACTTGTTGTCGCGTCAAAACTTCCACCAAATCCATTATAGGAGAAGTTGGTCATAATTCCTGCAAAAGAAATTAATAAGAAGCAACGTGCTCCAAGCGCAGGGTTCATAAAGTTCTGGCCTAAACCACCAAAAAGCTGTTTTACAACGATGATTGCGAATAAACCACCGATAACAGGAATCCAGAATGGTACTTCTGGCGGAAGGTTTAATGCTAATAATAAACCAGTAAGTGCTGCACTGCAGTCTTTAATTGTAATCTTCTGGTGCATGAAGCGCTGCCATACATATTCTGCAAGAACACAGACAGCAACACAGATTACTGTATTGATGATTGCCTTTACTCCGAAGTTCCAGAAACCAAATAATGTTGCTGGAAGAAGAGCAATAATTACGTCAAGCATAATGCTATGTGTAGAAGCCTTATCCCTTACATGAGGATTGGCTGATACGTTATATAATTGTTCGTTCATTTTTTCACCTCTCCTTATGTTTATTTCTTCTTTCTGCGAAGAGCCATCGCCTCACGACGACCTGTCTTCATAGACTGGGTTAATCTTCTCTTTGCCGGACAGATGTAAGAACAGCATCCACATTCCACACATTCACATCCATTGAGTTCATCAAATAATGCGAAATCTCCGTGGTCTGCGATTTCGGAAAGCTTTGTAGGCATCAGGCCGGCAGGACATACGGAAATACAACGTCCGCAACGGATACAGTTACTTGGCTCACAAGCAGCCACTTCATCTTTTGTGAAACATAAAAGAGAAGAGAATGTCTTTGCACAAGGAACATCTAATGTAGATAAAGCCATACCCATCATAGGCCCACCAGAGATTACTTTTTCTGGCTGAGACTTAAATCCGCCTGCTGCTTCTACTAATTCTGCGGCATTTGTTCCGTTCTTTACTTTAAAGTTTCCAGGATTTTTAATCGCATCTCCTGTTACAGTTACTACTCTCTCAAAGAGGGGTTTTCCAAGTGTAATTGCCTCATGAATCGCAATCGCAGTTGCCACGTTATCTACAATACATCCGGCATCGGCTGGAAGCATGGAAGAATTGATGGCACGACCTGTTACTGCAAATATTAAAGAACGCTCTGCACCCTGTGGATACTTTGTCTTTAATGCAGCCACTTCAATACGGCTCTCATTTTTACACATTTCTGTCAACTTTGCAATCGCCTCTGGCTTATTATCTTCGATTCCGATTACACCCTTAGCTTTAGGGAATAAGGAAAGCATAATATTAAGACCAGAAATAAGCTGTTCCGGAATCTCCATCATACAACGATAATCGGCAGTGATGTATGGCTCACATTCTGCTGCGTTGATAATAATTGTATCAATTTTTTCCGGTTCCTTTGGGGAAAGCTTTACATGCGTAGGGAATCCGGCACCACCGAGTCCGACGATACCTGCTTCTTTTACTGCATTGATGATTGCTTCATTTGTCTTTTCTGTTACTGGTTGGAAGGAAACAGTTTCGTACTCTCCGTCATTCTCTACAATAATGGAGTTCACTTTGTTACCAGAAACTGTCATTCTTGGTTCAATCTTTTTTACCGTTCCAGAAACAGAGCTATAGATGTTGGCAGAAACAAATCCTCCAGCCTCCGCGATTTTCTGACCGACTAAAACTCTGTCACCTTTCTTTACACAGGCAACGGCAGGAGCACCAATGTGCTGACTTAAAGGGTATACCAGCTCTCCCTGTGGTAAATATTCAGTAATTGGTTTGTCCTTACTTAACTCTTTACCATCATACGGATGAAGGCCACCTTTAAATGTTAGTAGTCCCATTTTTTTACCTTCTTTCTAAAATTTTTTAAATCAAATAGTGCATGCATATTTTTGTAAGTCTCACATAAATTCTTACGAAAGCATTTCAATATTTGATATAAAATCATTAATAATAATATAAGAAAAAAAGGGCGAAATCAAGAATCGTCATTTTCTTAACGATTAGCAACTTCGCCATTTCCCATATTTTATATAAAAAAACTTCGCTATTATGCAATTATTTGCAATTTTTTTGTGTAGTTTTACAATACTGTATTTAAAATAGAACAATATTGTATGCAATCCAATCTATTATTGTTAAATAATAAATTATATCAACTGATGTTATTTACTGATAATATCTATCTGATTCCCATCCTGTGTTCCATTCTCATCAACGACTTCTACAACCACTTTATGAGGAAGACAGACAATGGTCTCTCCCTTTTTACTAATCGCTGCATGATTGACACAAATCTTATCTGGACAGTCTGCTTTTGCCATACTGGCTTTCCCATCCTTTATGATAAGAATATTTTCCCAGTCATCTTCGCCGATTGTAACAGTCTGGTTTTTATCTAAAGAGTATATTCCATATTCCTTATTATTAACACTGACTTTTACCTCTGCTCCTCTCTTTCCCTGAAGCTGCATAAAAGCAAAGGCACCAATACCAATAATCAGAAAAAACAGAATCAGCAAAATATCATTTTTATAAGACTTCTTAGTTGAATCCAATCCATTTCTGTGCAATCTTATATCCTCCCATCGTGAGTTTATGACTCAGCTTATTGTGGGACTTAGTAAACTTTCCAAGAACAGAGCTTTTTAATATTTTATAAGCATCTGGAGATTTCTCTTCAAGATAATGCCATAAATCATCTCGCATCGCCTCTGATTCTGATGTATTCATCTTCATAAGAAGCACAGAGGTTACCATCTGAATCGTCTCAAGATAATGAAGCATATATTCTTTAAGCTGTGGACAGGAAAGCATGCTCTCATGCTTTGCATAAAGGTCAATCATAATCTTATTCACACGAATCTGCTGGTCAATTCTTGAAATCATTACCTTTTCATTGACAGACTGGTCATCACGCCCAATAAAATACCGATAAAAATCTACGTCAAGATAATACATCTTCTTAACGTATGGCAATGGCCAGTATACAAAAATGTTATCTACATAAAATGTGTGTTTTGGTAATTCAAACTGAAAACTCCGAAGCAGCTCTGTACGGTAAATCACCGAATGCATCAAAATATTCTGGCTGGCATGGAAATGTCCAATCTCTTCCCATCCAAAGTAACGATTCTCCGGCAGAATAGAATGATACTGGATAACCTTTTTATGCTTTGCTCCAACCTTCTCGTAAACATAGTTTGAAAGCAGCATGTCAAGAGGCTCTTCTTCTTTCACTGCCTCTTTTAAAAAGGCAAGTATCTTCTGGTAAGCTTCTGCGTCTACCCAGTCATCACTGTCTACTACTTTATAAAAGAATCCGGTTGCATTACGGAGTCCGGCATTCACTGCCTCTCCATGTCCACCGTTTTCCTGATGAATCGCACGAATAATACCCGGATATTTCGCCTCATATTCATCTGCGATTGCAGGAGTCTCATCTTTTGAACCATCATCAACAATCAATATCTCTACATCTTCCCCACCTGGAAGAAGACTTTCAATACAGTTTCTCATATAATCCATAGAATTGTAACTTGGAATTGCAATTGTCAGGATTTTCATGAATTACCTCCTTTGGTATCCTATATACTTTTAGAATCTTTCTGTTCCTGCTTTAGTACGAAAAATTCTCCCAGTCAAAAAGCAAACCTAGAGCGTGTTTGGGAAATCATTCCTGCAATCTGCACATCTTACAGAAAACATTTTTCAAACACACTCTAGAAAGATTCCTAAGAGTATATTTATTTAATTATTTCTCAAATCCGCGGTAGATGATATCATCTCTTCCCGGACCGTTAGAAACCATAGTAATAGGATATCCAATATGTTCTTCTACAAACTCGATATATTTACGGCAGTTCTCTGGTAAATCTTCGTACTTCTTAATTCCACGAATGTCACATTTCCATCCTGGAAGTACTTCTAATACAGGTTTTGCCTTCTCTAACTGATTTGTTACAGGGAATTCTGTTGTCACCTTACCATCAATTTCGTAGCCTGTACATACAGGAATCTCGTCAAGGTATCCAAGTACATCTACTACAGTGAAAGCAACATCTGTTGTTCCCTGAAGACGGCATCCGTATTTAGATGCAACACAATCAAACCAACCCATTCTTCTTGGACGTCCTGTTGTTGCTCCAAATTCTCCGCCGTCACCACCGCGGACACGAAGTTCCTGTGCCTCATCACCGAAGATTTCACTTACAAATGCTCCAGCACCTACTGCACTACTGTATGCCTTACATACTGTAACAACTTTCTTAATCTCATATGGAGGAATACCTGCTCCGATCGCACCATATGCTGCTAATGTAGAAGAAGATGTTACCATTGGATAAATTCCGTGATCTGGATCCTTTAATGTTCCTAACTGACCCTCTAATAAAATATTTTTACCTTCTTTGATTGCCTTATCTAAGTACGCAGATACGTTACATACATAAGGAGCAACCATCTCTTTGTATTCCATTAATGTGTTATACAGTTCGTCTGCATCAATTAATGGTTTGTGATAAAGATGCTCTAATAAGATATTTTTCTGTACGATAACACGCTCAATCTTTTCTCGAAGTACTGCCTCTTCTTCAAATAATTCATTAACCTGGAAACCAACCTTCGCATACTTATCAGAATAGAAAGGTGCGATACCAGACTTAGTAGAACCAAAAGATTTACCTGCCAGACGCTCCTCTTCATATTCATCAAAAAGAATATGATAAGGCATAACAATCTGTGCACGATCAGAAATTAAAATCTTTGGTGCAGGAACCCCCTTAGAAGTTATCTCTTTTAACTCATTAAAAAGAATAGGAATATTCAGTGCTACTCCGTTACCGATAATACTTGTTGTATGTCCATAGAAAATACCTGATGGTAATGTATGGAGTGCAAACTTTCCATAATCATTTATAATTGTATGGCCTGCATTGGCACCACCCTGAAAACGGATAATAATATCAGAATCCTGTGCGAGCATATCAGTAATCTTACCCTTACCTTCATCTCCCCAGTTTGCGCCTACGATTGCTTTTACCATTAGCTCATTCCTCCCAGCTTTAAAAACTTACTATTTTTATGGATGTGGTTTGTCCCATCACCCAAACACACTAATTATAACTTACTTTGCTTTATAAGTAAAGAATAATTACAATAACTTACTTTTCTTTGCCATTCTGACAAGCATATTTCCTTTCGGGAAGTTACGAAGTTCTGCCTCTGTAATTCCCTTTAACTTAAGTACCAGAACGAAATATACGATAACCGCAAAGCCTACTGAAATCATCAAGCATATAAATACAAGAATTCTTAAATGAATAAAACTTCCGAATATTCCTGATAAGATCAAGTAGATTCCCTGATAAAATACATAGCAGAGTATTCCCATAATTACAGAAGAAAGTAATGGAATCATAAATGTTCGTTTCATTTCCTGATGATATCCTAAATACTTGCGTACACTCAAATTATTCAGCAGACACATAAGGAAAGCATAGAACATCGTAGCAAATACAAGCGCATATAAATTCAGGTTTGTAAAATACAACAACGGTGTAAGCAGAACAACATGAAGGACAAGGGAAACCGCTGCGTTACGAAGCGGAATATTTACCTTTCCAATTCCCTGCAATACTCCATTACTTACTGTAGACAGTGCATAAAATATAATACTGATGCAGCCAGTGCGTAAAATACTTACTGCCAGATCAATCGTTGCTTTTTGTGGGAACAGCACTTCCATAATTGGATAGGCAAGCGCCCCCATTCCAATTGCAGCAGGAATACTAATAACCATTGTAAAATGAATTGCCTGCCTTACATGCCCCCTGCATTTTTTATAGTCTTTCAACTCATAACTGCCGGAAATTGCAGGAATCATAGCAGTAGACATAGAATTTGCAAGCGCGATCGGCACGTTGATGAGCACCCAGTATTTTCCGGAGAACACGCCATATAAAGAGGCCGCTGTTTCAGAAGCCATTCTTTTAAATCCCATAATATCCATAAATAAAGTCTGGTCAACTACCGTACTGATATTGTAGACAAACGTGCTTAAAATTACCGGTGTTACCATCATAAAGATAATCCTAAAGATATCTTTATAGGAACTGTCAACACCCGTATCATCTTTTTGAATTTCTTTTTTAAAATATTTTTTATTACAGGAGTAAATAAACAACATAAATAAGAGACCGGTTATAACACCTGCCCCAATACCTGCGGCACTTCCCATCGCACCAAATACTGGAATCTTATCGGCATCCCCACCTGCAAATGCATGAATAAAGAATACGGCAGCCCCGATACTAATGACTGCGTTAGCCACCTGCTCTACAATCTGAGAAAGCGAAGTCGGAATCATCGTCCTGTGTGCCTGAAAATATCCACGGAATACCCCTAAAAATCCGGAGAAAAAGATAGTTGGAGCTAAAATACGAAGTACAGGAATCGCCTTAGGCTGATTCGAAGGAATTAATACAGAGGCTCCAAAAAAAGTAATAAGGCTGGCAATCCCACCTATTACCAGAACATATATAAGTGCACATTTAAATACCTTATGTGCAATCTTATACTGATGTACCGCCATCTTGGCCGAAACCACCTTGGAAACTGCCATAGGAATACTATAGGAAGATATCAATAATATCATCGTATAAATATTCACAGCAATACTATAATATCCATTACCTTCATCACCTATAATACTTGTAACCGGACTTCGATATAATACACCGATAATCCTTGTCACGATACCTGCCACCATCAATATTGAAGCCTGGGCAAGTACATTCGTTTCTTTTGTATCTTTGCTACTCAACTGACAACCACCTTTCCAAACTTTAAGGGTTATTCTTTCTCCTGTTTTTATAAATTACATAACTTAAGGGTTATCGTTGCCGATAACCCTTAGTATTATACGGATTTCTTTCTAGCATGTCAATCCGAAGTTTCTGTATTTTTATACATTAATCTCTGCCTTCATTCCAAGAATGTCTTTATTCTCGTCAAGAACAGGCTGAACGTATTCTGTAATGAACTCTACTGTCTGCTCTGGAGATCTTCCAACAAAGTTTTCTGGTTTCATGATGGCCTGAAGCTGTTCCATTGTCATTCCAAATGCTGAATCTGCTGCGATTCTTTCAAGAAGATCATTCTCTTTACCTTCTTCTTTTACAACACGACCTGCTGCCATAGAGTGCTGACGAATTCTTTCGTGAAGTTCCTGACGGTCTCCACCAGCTTTTACTGCATCCATCATGATATTTTCTGTTGCCATAAATGGAAGTTCTCTCATAAGATGTGCTTCAATTACCTTTGGATATACTACAAGACCATCTACGACATTCAGATATAAGTCAAGGATACCATCAATCGCAAGAAAACCTTCTGGTACAGAAAGGCGCTTGTTAGCAGAGTCATCTAATGTTCTCTCAAACCACTGTGTAGATGCTACGAATGCCGGATTCATCGCATCAGACATTACATAATCTGCTAAAGAGGCAATTCTCTCACTTCTCATAGGATTTCTCTTATAAGCCATTGCAGAGGAACCAATCTGATGTTTCTCGAATGGTTCTTCAATTTCTTTTAAATGCTGTAAAAGACGAATATCATTAGAGAATTTATGAGCAGACTGTGCAATTCCAGAAAGTACATTAAGTACACGGCTGTCAATCTTACGGGAATATGTCTGTCCGGAAACTGGATAACATGCATCAAATCCCATCTTCTCTGCAATCTTTCCATCAATCTTACGGATTGTCTCATGATCTCCGTTGAATAACTCTAAGAAACTTGCCTGAGTTCCCGTTGTTCCTTTAGAGCCTAACAACTTCATTGTGCTGATAACATATTCTAAGTCTTCTAAATCAAGCATAAGATCATGTAACCATAATGTAGCTCTCTTTCCAACGGTCGTTGGCTGCGCTGGCTGGAAATGTGTGAAAGCCAGTGTAGGGAGGTCTTTGTACTTCATAGCAAATGCAGAAAGCTCTGCAATGACATTAATCAGCTTGCTTCTTACTAACTTGAGAGCCTCTGTCATAATGATAATATCTGTATTATCACCTACATAGCAGGATGTTGCTCCAAGATGGATGATTCCCTTTGCATTTGGACACTGTACACCATATGCATATACATGGGACATAACATCGTGACGTACTTCTTTCTCTCTTGCTTTTGCCACATCAAAATTAATGTCATCGGCATGGGCCTTTAACTCCTCAATCTGTTCCTTTGTCACACTGTCAAGACCTAACTCATATTCTGTCTCTGCTAATGCGATCCAAAGCTTTCTCCATGTCTTAAACTTCTTGTCTGGAGAAAAGATATACTGCATCTCTTTACTTGCATATCTTTCTGAGAGAGGGCTCTGATATTTGTCGTACATTGTTTATACCTGCTACTAAAAACATATACAAATGTGTATATGCCAGATGATTTGCATCTAAATAGCTTTTCCTTTCCTGATTTTTTATAATTGCCACTTGATTTTCTATTAGTTAATTTATCCCTGTTCTCCACGGATATCCTGTGTTGGCGGTTCAATCGGATAGTTACCGCTGAAACATGCATCACAGTATGGAAGTCCGTTGTTAAGTTCTTTTAAACGTTCCATTCCAAGATAAGCTAATGTATCTGCCTCAATGCTGTCACGAATCTCATCTAAAGTCTTACCATAGGCAATCAACTGATCTTCGGAAGGAATATCCGTTCCAAAATAACAAGGGTGTAAAAATGGAGGAGAACTGATTCTTACATGAACTTCTTTTGCTCCGGCATCCTTTAACATACGAACAATACGATGACAAGTTGTTCCTCGAACGATAGAATCGTCAATCATAACAATTCTCTTACCCTTTACAGCATCTTTTAATACATTAAGCTTTACCTGTACACTGCTCTCACGCATGCTCTGCTTTGGCTTGATAAACGTTCTTCCAACATAAGAATTTTTAATGAAAGCTGTTCCGTAAGGAATACCAGATTCCATAGCATATCCCTGTGCTGCCGGATTACCTGATTCAGGAACACCAACAACCATATCTGCTTCTACCGGTGAATCCATAGCAAGGAATCTTCCTGCCTTAATACGGCTGGCATAAACACCAACCCCGTCAATGACTGCATCCGGTCTTGCAAAATAGATATATTCAAAAATACATCTTGCCTGCTTAGAAGAATCTTTGAAGCAAAGTTCCCTATTTGATACAATTCCACTCGGTGTTAGGGTAACAACTTCTCCTGGTTCTACATCTCTTACAAATTCTGCCCCTACTGTATCTAAGGCACACGTCTCAGATGTAAGGAAATATGTATTGTCTCTCTTGCCGATACAAAGAGGTCTGAAACCAAATGGATCTCTTGCCCCAATCAGCTTTCTCGGACTCATTACGATAAGAGAATAGGCTCCCTTTAACTTACGCATTGCTGCAAGTACCGCTTCTTCTGCTGTTGCGGAAGAAATTCTCTCTTTGGCAACATGGTAAGCGATTACCTCAGAATCAATCGTTGTCTGGAAAATAGCGCCTGTCTTTTCAAGTTCCTCGCGAAGTTCTAATGCATTTACCAGATTACCATTATGTGCAAGAGCCAGCGTACCTTTATAATAATTCAGTACTAACGGCTGTGCATTCTCTCTGGTACTAGAACCTGCAGTTGAATACCGGACATGACCCACACTGATATTTCCCTTTAATTTCTCAAGGTTTTCACTGCTAAACACTTCGTTGACAAGGCCCATTCCTTTATGAACCTGAATGTTCTTTTTCGGGCCGTTGGTATCCGAAACTGCAATACCACAGCTTTCCTGTCCTCTGTGCTGCAGAGCAAACAACCCATAATACACTGTTGAAGCAATGTCATTTCCGTCGAAATCATATGCTCCAAACACTCCGCATTCTTCGTGAATTCCAGAATCCACACACTCTTCAGAAAACTGTTCTTCCATATCAAACGCCATTTTCTTCCTCCATAATTTCATTAGTGAATATAATTGAAACGATTGTATACTAACATAAAATAAGTGTCCGTACAAGCCATTTCTCAGATTTCAGAACCATTCACAAATTTTATGTGTATTTTATATAGTATTTTTTATGAATTTTACAGATTATTTTCCTGCATTATGACGAAATAGTTTCGAATCTGTTGGAAGGATTCCTCTGCGGATTTTTACGGAAAGAATCCGGCTTACCGCCTCATTAATCTTACTCTCAGAAATCGTGCCGTCTTTCACTGCTTCTAATACACCTTCAAATGCCTGTTCAAAATTATCCGGCATTAAAATCATGTCATTTCCAGCCTGAACTGCCATTACCGCCGCCTGATCTGCGTCATAGAACTTTGTGATAACTTTCATATTCATAGCATCTGTAATAATAACATTATTAAATTGTAATTCTTCTCTTAAAATATCTGTTACCATAAGTTTTGTAAGAGAAGCCGGGGTTTCCTTTCCTGTTACCTGGCTCACAGCAACATGGGACATCATTACCATATCCGCTCCCGCTGCAATTCCAGATTCAAACGGAAGGAATTCTACTTCACGGAGGCGGTCAATTGTTGCATTTAGATCTACATACCCTTTGTGTGTATCCTCTCCACACTGTCCCTGTCCTGGAAAATGCTTCAAAGTAGAACTTACGCCCTGAGACTGCAGGCCTTTCACTTCCTGAGATACCATTCCTGCTACGGTTTTGGCATCAGAACTAAAACTTCTATTTCCGATTTCCGTATTTTCTGCATTTGTATTCACGTCTGCTACCGGTGCAAAGTCAAGGTTAAATCCAAGTTCCCTGATTTCTTTTCCGATTGTCTCTCCTACTTCGCAGGCTTTTTTACTGTCCCCACTCTTACCAATCTCGGACATGGCAGGGAACTTAGTTGTCTGCATATTTTTTGAGTTTGCAATTCTTGCTACGGAGCCGCCTTCCTCATCAACCGAAATAAACAATGGAATATCATTACTTTTCTGAATGTCAGCAATCATACTTTTTACCTGCTCACGGTCTTTAAGATTATAGGAAAAAAAGATAACACCACCAGGTTTATACTCTTCTAATTTCTGCTGCATCTTCTTTGTTACTTCTGTCTCCGCATCAAAATCAAGTGAATCGGTACAGACAATGAACATCTGCCCTATTTTTTCTTTTAAGGTCATACTTGAAAGAGCATCAGAAACCATCCCCTCTAAAGTAATATCATCTAATTCTCCTGAATCCTTTGAGGTAGATGTACTTTCTTCGGATTTTTCTTTCTTTTTATGGGAGCCGCACCCTGCAAGTATTCCCGCAAACAGGGTAAAGCATAATAATAACACTATTACTTTATATCTTTTCATTACTCCTCCTGCGGTGAAAACCGAGGGTCAAAGGTTCTCTTTTTGGGTACTTTCTTTTTTGATTCATTTGCTGCAGCAATCGCTTCCTCGCAAAAAGTCTTCTGTGCCTCAATTGCCTCTTTTCCCCTTCTGTCCACTTTCTGATATGTGCCATCTTCTAAAAGCCTGTGCGCTTTTAATGTGTCACTAAGCTGAACATCTAAAATATGTTTTGCTTTTTCTTTTAATTCTTCCTCTTCAACTGGGAAAACAATCTCTACACGGCGGTCAAGATTTCTAGGCATCCAGTCCGCACTTCCCATATAAATTTCTTCATGTCCGTCATTATAGAAATAGAAAATTCTTGCATGCTCTAAGAAAGTTCCCACAATAGAACGTACCCGGATATTTTCACTGACTCCCGGTTTGCCCGCTACAAGACAGCAGATTCCACGAACAATCAAATCAACCTGTACACCTGCACAGGAAGCTTCGTATAAGGCAAGGATAATCTTTCTATCACAAAGAGAATTGCATTTGGCGATAATTTTTGCCGGTTTGCCTTCTTTTGCGTTTTTCGTCTCTCTGTGAATCATCTCAAGAAAACGCTTTTTCATCCAGATTGGTGCTACAATAAGACGGTTCCAGTTTGCCGGTTCGGAATAACCACTTAACATATTAAATACGGCTGTAGCATCTTCTCCGACAACATCGCGGCAGGTAAACATACCGGTATCTGTGTAAAGCTTTGCAGTGGAATCATTATAGTTTCCTGTTCCAAGATGCACATAGCGGCGGATACCATCCGCTTCTTTCCGCACTACCAGTGCAATCTTACAGTGTGTTTTCAGACCAACTAAACCATAAATAACGTGACAGCCTGCCTTTTCTAACTTTCTTGCCCAGTTAATGTTATTCTCCTCATCAAATCGTGCCTTTAACTCTACCAATACAGTTACCTGCTTCCCATTTTCTGCTGCCTGTGCCAATGCAGCGATAATCGGGGAATGCCCACTGACACGGTAAAGAGTCTGCTTGATCGCAAGCACGTCTTTATCTTCTGCCGCCTGCCTGATAAATGCCACAATCGGGTCGAAGCTTTCATATGGATGATGCAGTAACACATCGCCCTTTCGGATCTGGGTAAATATATTTTTATCTGCACGAAGCTTTTTATTTTTCTGCGGAGTATATGGTTCTTCTTTTAAATCAGAGAACCCTTCAATGCCATAACATTTCATAAGGAACGTAAGGTCAAGCGGGCCATTGAAAGCATACATGTCGCATGGATGCACTTTAAACTGCTTCTTTAAATACTTCACCAGACGGCTATCCATCCGCTCTTCATACTCAAACTTGATGACTTCGCCCCACTGACGCATTTTTAAAGACTTTTCAATTTCTTTTAATAAATCTTCTGCATCATCTTCATCAATAGATAAATCTGCATTTCTCATAATACGGTATGGAGCCGAACAGATAATCTCATGATTTAAAAACAAAACATCTAAGTAATGTTCAATGACATTCTCAAGAAGAATAACACGGCATTTTCTTTTTCCTCCATCCTTTTGCGGAAGCACAATCACTCTTGGAAGTACAGAAGGTACCTGTACTGTCGCAATATCGTAGTCTTTCTTTTCTTTTTTATCTTCGCCCCGGCTTTTTATCAAAGCAGCAATATTCAATGTCTTATTCTGAATCAGCGGAAACGGTCTTGAAGAATCAATCGCCATCGGAGTCAGTACCGGATATACATTTTTATGGAAATATTCTTCTAAAAACTCCTCTTCTTTTTCAGAAAGACTGTTAAAAGTTACAATTTCTAACCCCGCTTCAGAAAGTTTAGGAAGAAGAGAACGATTATAGGTCGTATACTGTTTTTCACAAAATGCATGGGTTTTCTCATTTAATGCACCAAGTTGTTCCTGCGGGGTCATTCCTGCAATATCCTTCTTCTTATACCCTGCATTGACCATATCTTTTAAAGAAGCGATACGCACCATAAAAAATTCATCTAAATTCGAGGCAGTGATACTTAAAAACTTCATTCGCTCAAATAATGGATTTTTGCGGTCTCTTGCCTCTCCAAGAATTCTCTGGTTAAACTCTAACCAGCTCAATTCACGGTTTGTAAAATTCTCCGGTCTGTCAAATATACTTTTGTCCATCTTCTATCCTCCCCTACAATGCTCTTTTTTGCTTTAATACTGGTGTGATTCCAGTAAATTCACTAAAGGTTTCTGCTTTCTTGGAAAAGCGGGTAATCTCTAATGTAATATCCTGATTTGTTTCAAGGGAAATAATCAATTCCTTTCCTTTTCTTGCCATAGAACATTTCTCAAGTTTTTGTTTATGTCCTCTGTCTAATGCATTTGCAAGCCTTAGAATAGAAGATAACTTGGCAATCCGAAGATATTCTTCTCTCCAGAATGCAGTATCTAACTCGTCAGTATCTGGAAGTTCCTGTGTATTGTAAAGCACAATATTAGCAACTTCCTCTCTCTCTCTGTGAGATAAGCCCATAATCTCAGTGGACATGATTAACTGGTAGCCATTCTTACCTGGATCATTTAAGTTAACATATTTTCCAATATCATGAAGAATCGCAGATATTTCAAGAATAAGGCGGTCCCGTTGTGTAAGTCCGTGGAACTTTTTCGTCTTATCGAAAATCTCTAACGCTAAATCTGTAATATATTGTGCATGTACTTTACTATAACGGTATCTTTTTCCGATATACTTTGCAGAAGCTACAATATCCTGATAAAAATCATGGCTTAGTTTTATCTTCTTTGTTTCCTGTGCGTAATCCACCACGCTTCCATCACAAAGATTCGTCGCACATATATAAACGGTATCTGCTTTAGAACGTTCTAAGAATGTCTTATAAATAAGTACCGATGGAAGAACCATTCTGGCATCCTCAATGGAAAGTCCGTATTTTAAGGCAATATCCTGATAGGATGCCTTTTTAATCTTTTTGTAAATGTATAAAATCTGCTCATAGCTCATCGTATCGGTAAGATGCAGTTCCGGAATCAGGCGATTGATATTTTTTATCTCGTCTCCGATGGCGATTACATTTTTAATATCTTTATCTTTCAGATAGCCACTTTTAAACATATCAAATTCATACTGAATATATTCTTCTAATACAGAAATATAATCGAGTACGTTATTCTCAACAGATTCTAAAAATCCCCTCACTTTTACTGTACCGATATCTAAATTCTGCGTCATATAAAGTGCCTGTTTATCAAACAGGGATACCTGTACACTTCCGGAACCAATATCTAAAATGGCAGTATTTTTTTCAATGATTTTATTGAAATCAATATCTAATACCTGAATTCCCTTATACATAAGGAAACGAAGTTCCGAATTGCTGAGCATGATAACATCCACACCTGTGCGAATTTTAATCTGATTAAGAACCGATACCTGATTCTTTGCATTACGAATCGCACTTGTCGCGTAACATCGGAATTCTGTTATCGCATATTCCCTCATACGCTGCTGAAATTCCATCAGTACATTACAGATTTCTTCAATTTGCGCAAATGTAATCTTTCTTGTAAAATAGGCCTCTTTGCCAAGTTCATACTCATAACGTATCTCATCCACTGTACGAAATCCCTTTCCACCGGAAATCTCATACACTTTCATGAGCATATTTTTTGAACCGATTACAATTGCCGCATACGGACTTATTCCCATCGCTGCCTCCTTTTTGCCTCTGGCACTTCTCCGGCTTTCTTATTTCTTCTGTTCGTCAGAAAGATAAAAGAAAGAATTCACTGTATGTTTTGTATCAATAAGATTATTATATTGTAATATCTGATACTCTTTTACCATATCGCTATAAGGCGATTCTAAAGCAGATTCATAATATTTGCCCTTCTTATCAAAGCATCCCATTGCCGTAAGTACAGGAAGCTTCTTGCGGAGTTTTAATAAGAACTTCTGGTATGGGCTTGTTTCTAAGCCTGCCTCGTTCATCACATAGGCACTTAAATAGTTCGCACTCATTTTATCTATGGTTTTCTCTTTAATATCATAGTTTGCCCAGATAATAAATGGTGTTCTGTATTTGTTCATTAATTCTTCATTTGTAAGACTGCCTGCACTCTTTCCAAAAAGGCTGTCATAGAAGCTGCTCTGTACAGCCGGCTGATGATCACCATACATTACGATGATTGTCGGTTCTTTTACTTTTGAAAAATACTCTACAAGCTGTTTAAACGCATCATCTGTCTTCTTTACAAGGGAAAGATACTGCTCTGCCTGCTCATTTTTATGATTATCTGTAATCTGTATATCATTATGGAAATTGGAGTACGTCTTATCAAATCCACCGTGATTCTGCATCGTAACATTGAAAAGATAAAATGGTTCATCTTTCTCAGTACGGTTTTCGTATAACTCCTCTATCTTCTTAAAATCAGATTCATCAGAAATATATTTTCGATACATTGTCGGATTCTTAAAATCTGTCTCTGAATAAAAATGATCAAATCCCATATAATCATACACCTGCACACGGTTCCAGCCGGAAGCAAGGTAAGGATGTAAAGCCAGATTGCCTTTATATCCTTGTTCTTTTAACAGATAGGTCATATTAGGAAGTTTGTCCTTTACAACCTGTGTGTATGCAATAATACCATTTTGTAAGAAGGACATGCTATTTCCAGTTAAATACTCAAACTCGGAGTTACAAGTTCCTGAACCGAAGATAGACATATAAAGAGAACCTTTTATTGTATTCTCCTTTAAACTATGAATAAATGGCATATAATCTTCATTTGTGGAAAATTCATTGATAACACTTAAATCAGAAAATGCCTCGTTCATAATGCCGATTACATTTGGTTTCGTACCATCTGCAGTTTCTAACCGCCCTTTTTTCTTTTTATCGGAATCTTCATTCGCAAACTTTTCTTCATATTTCTCGGCAATGTCTTTGGCCGCCTCTACAGAATAATCAGATGGTTTTTCCTGCACCAGAGAATTCATGTTAAGAACAAAACCAAAGAACAGTCCATTCTTGGCATAGCCTTTTTTCTGATCCCACACGTTATTCTTAATGCCAAAGTTCTTTAATGTTTTTTGTTCTACGACAAAATGTCCGAGCACTGAACCTAGCAGGCCGATAACAACAAGCATAATTACCCGCTTTTTCCAGCCCATTTTTTTAGGAACCGGACAGCGCCACATTATGGCTAAATATAACAGCAGGAATAAGACATTCCATACAAATACCGGCTGAATGCTGTAAGTATAGTTCTCTGCAACATTCGCAGCTGTTCTTGCGGACATAATATCTGAAGGAACGATCGGTGCACCTTTAAAACTTAAAACATAATAGTTTGCAATTCCAATAATGCACCACAAAATACTTCCTATTGTTACAGATACTCTCCTGGAATTGAAAATCAGATACAATAATCCAAAGAACATATAATAAACTAATATGTTAAGCCAAAATTCTGCAGCACGCATTCTAAAAATTGGATTGTCAGTAAACCTTTCCACAAACCAGAATGTAAATAACGGTGCTGCAAAAAACAGAATCTGACCAAGTGCTTTCTTTACCATCTCCGGTGCCGGCAGTGCAAACCATAAAAGAAGAAGGACAAGTGCCATCATCATACAGATACCTGCCCACTGCTGATATATTGTTACTGGATAATAGAGCTTAGATACAAGATACTTACCCTGCTCTTCCTGATTAATCTTTAACTTGCCACGGAAACCAGTTTCCTTTGTTGTCCACTGGAAAATAAGAGGTTCCTTGCCGGATTCTGCTCCACTTGTTGTAAGCTGAATGCTGTACTCTTTCTTTTTCGTCAGCTGCAGATCTGTCTTAAATTCTGTATAATCATTATTTACAATATCACTGATATTTTTTGTAAGTCTCTGTATGCTTTTTCCGGTTTCTAAATCTATAATATTAAGAATAACCTTTCCACTTGCCTGTCCAGAATAGTCATTGCCAAAATAAACTTTTACCGTTTTTAAATGTGTATGTTTTGCAACAAACTTCTGGCTTACAGCAGATCCTGCCGATAACTGGCAGACCTGATCAATTCGATACTTATTTACCTGATTTGTTGCATTTTTCTGATATTCCATAAAGTGACTGCATAAATACCAGGTAAAGAAAAGAAGAACCGCTGTAATCACTGTCTTTAATAATAAAACCGCCGAATTTTTCTTTTTCACATGCTTATTTTTTACTGTTTCACTCATGTACTCTACGCTCCTTTTGTAGACCGTTTAATAGTTTCCTAAAATTTTAAAATCCGCTACTTCTGTACGAACACCTTGCAGGGCATTTTTTACTGCCGGATCATGCAGATTTCCGTTGATATCAATATAGAAGCGGTATTCCCACTGCTGGTCTGGCAGAGGAACAGATTCAATATGGCTTAAGTTTAAGTCATTATATAAGAAATGAGATAATATGTTATAAAGAGTTCCGCTTTCATGAAGCAGAGAGAAAGAAATGCTGATCTTATTCGCATTCTCTGTGTACTGTCTCTTCTTAGAGAGGATTACAAAACGAGTTACATTATTTTTGTCAAAGTTGATACCTGCATCTAAAATATCAAGACCGTAAAGTTCTGCAGCTCTGCGGCTTGCAATGGCTCCCTGTGTCATTATTTTCTCTCTTGCTACTCTCTCAGCAGCAATGGCTGTATTTTCCACACTAACCTTTTTGACATCCAGGTTTTCTAAATATGGAGCACACTGCATTAATCCCTGCGGATGTGAAAGAACAACTTCTAAATCCTCAATCTTACTTCCCGGACAGCCTAGCAGACAATGTTCTACTTTTACAAAAACTTCTCCTACCATACAGACATCATTCTCCAGTAAAATGTCATAAACACCTGTAACATCTCCGGCAGAAGAGTTCTCAATCGGAAGTACGCCGTAATCGGCATCTCCGTTATTCAATGCCATCGCAACATCTTTAAAGTTAACAACGGCATAATGATCTACATCCGCTCCAAAGAACTTTTCACATGCCATCTCTGAAAAAGATCCTGGCACTCCCGGATAAACAATTCTTGTATCTGGGAACATGACTAACTCTGGTACTTCGGTAAAATAATTCTCAATATAGCGGTCTCTCTGGTGAACCATATGATACTGATATTTGCGGCTTATGGACATCATCTGAATAAAAACTTCCTCTAATCCCTTTATGACAAATGGATTGGATCGGTTCTTTGTAATATCTGATAACTTTTCGTCTTCTTTATTTTTATTATAAATGGATTCTCCCGCCTGCTTTTTAGAAAGCGCTAATTCTGCGGCAAATCCCATCCTTTTTTCAAATAACTCTGCAATTTCGTAATCTATTTTTGTAATATCATCTCGTACATCATCTACTTTTCTTATTTCTTTATCCATTCCACTACTGCTTCCTTTATTTCTCTTTTTCTTTTAAATCCTCTAAAATATCTGAATATCTTCTTCTCTCTAACGGATGGATTCCTCTTGGAGTCAACTCACACAATGGCTCTAATACAAAAAGCCTTTTTGTCAGTTCTGGATGAGGAATCGTAATCTCCTCATCTTCTGTCACTAAATCATCATATAAAAGAATATCCAAATCTAATGTTCTTGGTCCCCAGTGAATCTCTCTCTTTCGCTCTGCCTCATTTTCAATCTGATGTAGTTTGTCAAGAAATTCTGCTGGTGTATCTAATGTTTCAATCGAATATACTGTGTTTAAAAACTTGCCCTGCTCCGTATAACCGTATGGTTCTGTCTCAATAATTGAAGCAGATTTGAAGTTCTTTGTATCCGGCAAAGCACTCACTTTCTCCTTTGCAAGTTTCATATATTCTTCCCGCTCTCCAAGATTAGAACCAACACCAATATATACTTTATGCCAGCTTCTCTTAATCTTAACAGAAGTGTAATCCACATGCATTAAGACAGGTGCCCACGGCTTTTTCACTTCAATCTCCACTTCTTTTATAAGTGGAAACTGCAAAAGAATACACTCTGCAAGGCGTTCGGCAACTCGTTCTAACAGTTTGTCGTTCTGCTTTGTCATTTCTTTTTTGACACAGCGGCAGATATCTCCGTAGCTTACTGACAATTCAAGTTCATCTGTCTTTCCTGCAGCCCTTGTGTCTACTTTTGAAACAATATTGACGAGAAACTTCTGACCGAGAACATTTTCCTCCTTGTATACACCGTGATGGCAAAATACTTCCAGATTCTTTACTCTTATCTCATCCATCTTACTCTGCCTCCAGAATTGCCTCAATCATCTTCAATTCTCTATAGTTTGTCTTTACATCGTGCACACGGAAAATAGAGGCCCCTTTCATACGGCCAAGTACTGTTGTTGCCGCAGTTCCTTCCTCTCGCTGATCAACAGGAAGATTTAACGCAAGACCAATCACAGACTTTCTTGATGTTCCAAGTAACACAGGAAGTCCCCATTTTGAAAATACATCCATATGCTTCATAATAGAAAGGTTCTGCTCAAATGTTTTTCCAAAGCCAACACCTGGATCAAGAACAATTCTTTCGTCCCTGATTCCTGCCTTTTTCGCAATGGCCAGTGTCTCTTCCATATCAGAACAGAAATCCTCAATAAAATTAGTATACTCCTGATTATCTCTGTTGTGCATCAGACAACAGGCAACGTCCTCTTTGGCAAGTAACGGAGCCAGTCTCTCATCCCATTTCAATCCCCAGATATCGTTAATCATATCTGCTCCGGCAGCAATTCCAGCTTTAGAAACTTCGTATTTGTAAGTATCAAGAGATACCGCGATATCAAAATTCTTCTTTATTGCTTCAATGACCGGAACAACTCTTTCGATTTCTTCCTGGTCTGTAATCTTCTTATGGCCTGGTCTTGTAGATTCTCCACCGATATCTAAAATTGCTGCACCTTCCTCTATCATTCTCTCCGCCTGTTTTAACGCCAGATCAACAGACTGATATTTGCCGCCATCGGAAAAAGAATCGGGTGTTACATTTAAAATTCCCATAATATAGCCTTTATGTAAAAGGTCAAACTCGTATTTTCCTATCTTCATTACTGTATAGCCTCCATTTCTTCCATAAAAGAGAGCGAACCACAGGCCACCAGAATATCTTCCGGCTGTGCAGCCTCCAATGCCTTAGAAACCGCAGTATTTACGTCTGGCTCAATCATAACTGGAACATCCGCTTTCTCTTTTATTGTATTTGCTAAAATTTCTGCTGAAAGCCCCCGTTCATTATTCGGTCTAAATACATAAACTTTCTTTGCCATCGGCATAAGATACTGGAGTATTTTCGTATATTCTTTATCCTTTAACACTCCCATTATATAAATGATTCTCTTATTTGTAAAATGTTTTTGCAAAAATGACGCTAATTTGCGTGCGCCATCTGGATTATGTGCACCATCTCTGTAAAATAAAGGTTCTTTTTTTAACACTTCAAGCCTTCCCGGCCAGATTGTCCTTATAATACCACCTTGCTGTGCCGCCTTTATGTTCATGGTATCTAGTTCTTTTGGAATTTTCTTCCTTGCCTCATTCTTCTCATAATCTTTCTCAAAAAGATATTCTGATGCGGTAAGGGCTGTCACAGCGTTAGAAATCTGGTGGTTTCCCGGAAGCTTTGTCTCATAACGCTGTTCCTTCCATAAAAAAGTACTTCCATATGGAGTTTCCGCTAATATCTCATAATCTTGCGGCTTTACTTCGATGCAATGTACCTTTTTCTCTGCTGCTTCGTGTTTTACAACCTTGCAGACTTCTTCTGGATTCTCCGATAAAACAACAGGAGCACTCTCTTTGATAATTCCTGCTTTCTGGCAGGCAATCTCCTCTAACGTATCTCCAAGAATTGCCTTGTGATCATAGCTGATGGAAGAAATTACAGTAAGTTCTGGATGCTTAATCACATTCGTGGCATCAAGCCTTCCTCCCATACCAACTTCCACCAAGGCGTAATCAACCTTTTCCTCCTTAAAATATAAGAAAGAAAGCGCTGTCTCCACTTCAAAAAGTGTAGGTCTTAATCCAATTTTCGCCTCCTCTTTTCGCATCGCTTCTTCTACAACACCGTAAAGCCTCTCTAACTTATCCTTTGCAATATACGTTCCATTAATCTGGAATCTTTCCTCATAGCAGGAAATAGTCGGGGAAATATATCTTCCCACCTTAAAACCTGCTGCCATTAATATAGAAGAAAGATATGCAAAAACAGAACCTTTTCCGTTCGTTCCGGCAATATGTACAATCTTCAAATCATCTTCTGGATGCCCTAACTCTTCCAGCAACCCCTGAATTGCATCAAGACCTGGTATACTGCCCCTCTTTTTTAACTCTTCTATTAAAGAAATGTAATTCATTACTAACGCTCCTTCATATTATTGCGTATACAATCGAGGATAATAATAACATAAAATGGGGAAGTGTACAACTCTTTGCATAAAACGGACGAAAATCAGCCGCTGATAGTTGAGTAGGTAGCTGTTGCTCTATTGCGATAAGCCAAACTGAATATTGAAGCAAAAACAGAACAGGAGATATGAATTGCAACATTTGACGAACGAGTCATGCTTATGTTCGTCTTCAGAAGACAATGAAGTTGTCTCTCTGAAGACGAACATAAGCATGGCAAAGTTCTTCAATGGTTGTGATTCATACTCCTGTTCTGTTTTTGCTTCATTCATATTCCTCTGTTGCAATAAAGCAACAGTTTCCTACTCCAATCAGCAGTCTAAAATGTATATAAGAACTCTCTTTTTATCTTAATCTAAAACTAAAGCGACACCCAGTCTGTCTCTCTATCCTATACTTCGAAGATTAAATCTCCATAACTTGGGAATGGCCATGCAGATTTGGCTACTAACATTTCAAGTTTATCTGCTGGTTTTCTTAACTCATCCATTGCTGTAAATACAACGTCATGGTAGTAGTGACCCTGTTCTGCGCCTTCTTCCATAGCTTCTGCCTTGCCTGCTACTTCTTCGAGGTGTGCAAGTGCTGCATACATATCTTTTAAGTTTGTAGAAATGTCTGCCATTAATGCTTCCTGTACAGAAGTATCTACTGCGCTGCTTGCTGCTTTGATTGCATTAACAGATTCTGCAAGGCTGGTCTGGTATTTGATTGTTGCAGGGACAATCTGTTTCTTAGCCATGTCAATCATAGTAAGTGCTTCAATGTTGATTGTCTTAGAATATGTTTCGTACATAACTTCTGCACGGGATTCCATCTCGGCTTTTGTATATACACCGTGTTTTTCAAAGATCTCAACTGCTTCTGGTTTTACTAATGCAGGAACAGCATCTACCATACATTTGATGTTTGGAAGTCCTCTTCTCTCTGCTTCAACAACCCATTCATCAGAATATCCGTTACCGTTGAAAATGATTCTCTTATGTGCTGCGATTGTATCTTTGATCATGTCATGGAGAGCCATTGGTAAGTCCTCTGCTGCCTCTAGTTTGTCTGCCATGTCACATAATACTTCTGCAACGATTGTGTTAAGTACTGTGTTAGGGTCTGCGATAGACTGTGTGGAACCAACCATACGGAATTCAAACTTGTTACCTGTGAATGCGAATGGTGATGTTCTGTTACGGTCTGTAGCATCTTTCTGGAAATGTGGAAGAGAATGTACACCAGAAATGTATTCTTCTCCCTCTAAGGAGCTTGTTGCTTCTCCATTATCTACGAATTGTTCTACTACGTCCTCTAACTGTTCTCCTAAAAATACGGAGATGATTGCTGGAGGTGCTTCGTTTGCTCCTAAACGGTGGTCATTACCTGGTGTGGAAGCAGAAAGGCGAAGCAAGTCTGCATGTTCATCTACTGCACGAAGAATTGCAGCTAAGAATAATAAGAACTGCATATTTTCATGTGGTGTTTCACCTGGATCTAAAAGGTTCTCTCCCTCATCTGTACACATAGACCAGTTGTTATGTTTACCAGAACCGTTGATTCCTGCGAATGGTTTCTCATGTAAGAGACATTTAAGACCTAACTCATCAGCAACTCTCTGTGCTGTTTCCATTACTAACTGGTTGTGGTCTGTAGCAATGTTGTTCTGGTCATAAATAGGAGCGATCTCATGCTGTGCTGGAGCAACTTCGTTATGCTGTGTCTTAGCAGAAATGCCAAGTTTCCATAACTCTTCATTAAATTTCTCCATAAATCCAAGAACTCTTTCTGGGATAACACCGAAGTAATGATCATCCATTTCCTGTCCTTTTGGAGGCATTGCACCAAATAATGTTCTTCCTGTAAAGATTAAATCCTTTCTCTTTAAGAAGTTTCCTTTATCAACAAGGAAATATTCCTGCTCTGCTCCAACAGATGTTGTTACATGTTTTGCTGTCTTATTTCCAAATAATCTTAAGATACGAATTGCCTGTACGTCTAATGCCTGCATAGAACGAAGAAGCGGAGTCTTCTTATCAAGTGCCTCACCTTTGTAAGAGCAGAATGCTGTCGGAATGCAAAGAATAGTAGAATGTGGTGTTTCTTTGATAAATGCTGGTGATGTGCAATCCCATGCTGTATATCCTCTTGCCTCAAATGTTGCTCTTAATCCACCGGATGGAAAAGAAGAAGCATCTGGCTCACCTTTGATTAACTCTTTACCAGAGAAGCGAAGTAATGTTGTTCCATCACCCTGTGGGTCAATAAATGCATCATGCTTTTCAGCAGTGATACCAGTTAATGGCTGGAACCAGTGAGTGAAATGTGTTGCTCCTTTTTCAAGAGCCCATTCTTTCATCTCATGAGCAACGATGTCTGCTACTTCAGGATCAAGTTCTGCGCCTGCTTCAATTGTAGCTTTCATCTTCTTATATGCAGCTTTTGGAAGTCTTTCCTTCATTACTGCGTCATTAAAAACATTGGAACCAAAAATTTTCTTCACATCTGTTTTCATAATTATTACATCCTTTCATGTTTATCCTTTTCATCGACAATTGCCATTCCTGCCCGAAGGTCAAAAAATGTAAAAAGCGTCCGAGAATCCTTATGATTCGCGAACGCCATTGTTCTCATCGAGATTGAATTATTTACTTTTCGCAATTGCTAAATATAAAATACCCCGATTTGTTTAAAAATGCAAGTGATTTTTGTGTTTTTTCTCACTTTCATGAAATTAGACAAAAATAACTTGAGTTTATAAAGCAAATTCCTATATTTTTAACAATTAGCCTTATTTGCGCTTAATTTTATTAATTCAATCGAAAATTTCTAACAAAAAAACCCTCACAAAAACCGCTGGCAATATGTTGTTCGGGCTTTTGCGGGGGCTGGCATTCGGTTATCCCGCTGAGTATTTTGTAAATTTTTTACTAATAATTGAATTTCTCAGCAAAGTAATCCTTCAAATCTTCAATTTTAATTCTTTCCTGTTCCATGGTATCACGGTCTCGTACAGTAACAGCACCATCTTCTACAGAATCAAAGTCATACGTAACACAGTAAGGAGTACCAATCTCGTCCTGACGGCGGTATCTCTTACCGATATTTCCTCTGTCATCAAATTCGCAGTTATAAATCTTGCTTAATTCATGATAAATCTTCTCAGCACCCTCATTAAGCTTCTTAGAAAGTGGTAAAATACCAACTTTAACTGGAGCGATTGCTGGGTGGAAATGCATCACATTTCTTGTCTCGCCGTCTTTAATCTCTTCTTCGTCGTATGCAGCACATAAGAATGCTAATGTTACACGGTCTGCACCTAATGATGGCTCGATAACATAAGGGATATACTTTTTCTTCTCTGCATCATCAAAATAAGTAAGATCCTGTCCGGATACTTCCTGATGACAGTTAAGGTCATAATCTGTACGGTCAGCAATACCCCATAATTCTCCCCATCCAAATGGGAATAAGAATTCGATATCACTTGTTGCTTTAGAGTAGAAAGATAACTCTTCTTTATCATGATCACGAATTCTTAATTCTTCGTCTTTTAATCCAAGGTCTTTTAACCAGTTTACACAGAAATCCTTCCAGTATGCAAACCATTCTAAGTCTGTATCTGGCTTACAGAAGAATTCTAATTCCATCTGCTCAAACTCTCTTGTACGGAAAGTAAAGTTACCTGGTGTGATCTCATTACGGAAAGACTTACCAATCTGTCCAATACCAAACGGAATCTTCTTACGGGAAGTACGGGCAACATTCTTAAAGTTAACAAAGATACCCTGTGCTGTCTCTGGTCTTAAATAAACAGTATTCTTTGCATCTTCTGTAACACCCTGGAAAGTCTTGAACATCAGGTTAAACTGTCTGATATCTGTAAAGTTATGCTTTCCACAGCTTGGACATGGCACATTGTTATCATCGATAAATGCCTTCATTTTCTCCTGAGACCATCCATCTACAGAAGATTCTAACTCAATCTCATGCTCCTGTGCAAAATCTTCGATAATCTTATCCGCACGGAATCTTTCCTTACATTCTTTACAATCCATTAATGGATCAGAAAAACTGCCAAGATGACCGGAAGCTACCCATGTCTGTGGGTTCATCAGAATCGCACAATCAACACCTACGTTATATGGACTTTCCTGAATGAACTTCTTCCACCATGCTTTCTTTACGTTGTTCTTTAATTCTACGCCAAGATTTCCATAGTCCCAAGTATTAGCCAGACCGCCATAAATTTCAGAGCCTGGGTATACAAAACCTCTCGCTTTTGCAACTGCAATAATCTTGTCCATTGTTTTTTCCATGACACTTTTACCTCATTTTTCTTTATTCGATATATTTTCGCCTTTTATTCTACCCTGTCTTTTCCACCATTGCAAGCCCTTTTTGTCAGACAGCAAAAAGTTCTTCAAAAAAATGACTGAATTCTCTTCAGAAAACTCAGTCATTGAATTACCGGGTATCTGCTTTGTGATTCTTCATATCGCAGATTGCAGGAATGATTTTTCAAACACACTCTAGCATTTCAGCAGATTTAAACCTATGCCCAGCCTGTACTGCAAAATACCGCTTTACTATCCACTCAAATTCTTTATCAATGTTTTCTTTGAGAGTAAAGGAATATAAACGGTTTAGTGGAATCGAAGATACATACTGCAGTACATAAAGAACTGCCGATTCCACCTCTCTTCCCTGTCCTTTTACAGCACAGCCGCTGCAGAGCATACCGCCCTCTTCAAAAGAAATCCTTGTAAGATGCTCCTCGTTTCCGCAGTGAACACATTGAAAAGACTGCAGCCCAAATCCGGCAAACTGCAATATTTTCAGTTCATAGATTCTCCGTATGAGAGAAAGAGAAATCAGCTTCTTTTTCATGGCAAGAAAAGTAACAAACAAAAGATTCAGTATATTTCTTTCGTCCTGCCCTTCCATTGTAAAATATTCTGCCACTTCTGCAAAATAAGAACTATAATAAATATCTTCTAAATCTTTTTTTAAGAAATAAAAATAGTCTTTACACTCCGCAGAATTTAAGTATGTATAATTCCTCGTATCTGTGACCATAAACTCACAATAAATAAGCGGCTGCGTCACCCCAAACAAAGGGTGTTTTGGCCGGCGGCTTCCTCTGGCAAATACCTGAATCTTCCCCCGCTCTTTTGTAAGAATCGTAAGCCGTCTGTCATTCTCTCCAACAGGATAGACTGACAGGACAATCCCTGTCACTTTTGTTTGTTCACTCATCGTTGTCTTTACAGTTCTTTCTTATTATAACCATAGTTTTTCAGTAGGATATCACTATCTCTCCAATCTTTTCGAACCTTTACCCACAGACGCAGATTTACCTTCATATCAAGAAGATTCTCCATCTCCACTCTTGCCTGTGTACCGATTTCTTTGATCATCGCACCCTTCTTGCCAATGATAATACGTTTATGTGACTCTCTCTCACAGACAATTACTGCCTCAATATCTACAATATTGCCGTTTTTTCGAGTCTTCATACGCTCAATCACAACAGCAATGCCATGTGGAATCTCCTGACTTAACAGACGAAGCGCCTTTTCTCTGACAAGCTCTGCCACAATCTGGCGTTCCGGCTGGTCTGTGATAGTATCCTCATCATAATACATTGGTCCTTCTGGAAGATATTTAAAAATAGAATGTACTAAATCATCTGTATTATTACCCTCTAATGCACTAACCGGAATAATCTCTGCAAAATTACACTGATCTTTATAGGCAACAATGGCCTTCAAGATTTCCTCTTCAGTTGCAACATCTGTCTTATTGATTACGAGGAAGATCGGTGTCTTTACATTCTGAAGCTTCTCAATAATATACTGCTCTCCCCCACCGATAAATGTCGTTGGTTCTACGAGCCATAAAATAAGATCTACTTCATTGAGTGTTCTCTCGGCAGCCATAAGCATGTAATCTCCAAGCTTATTCTTTGCTTTATTGATTCCCGGTGTATCGAGGAAGACAATCTGACCTTCCTCGCTTGTATATACAGTCTGAATCCGATTTCTTGTTGTCTGCGCTTTACTGGAAGTAATCGCAATCTTCTGACCAATTAACTGATTCATTAATGTAGACTTTCCTACATTCGGACGACCAATAATGGTTACAAATCCTGATTTAAAACATCTGCTCATATTTTTTCCTTTCTCTATTACCCTCTATTGATTCAGGCTGCATACCTGCTTAAATATCTCTTTTTCTTCTTCTAACTTACGGTCATTGCCGATAGCACATACCGTTCCTGCGCCCATCATAGATTCAATATAATCGGCAAGGGAGCGAATCGTCTCATCCGTTGCATCGAGTACCTGATTTCTCTCTTTTTGAATCATCTCTACTGTAATTCCTGACTGGTAGGCATGGAAAGAACGCTCTCCCAATGCAGACGGCTCTAACGGCTGATCAATGCCACTGATAGTTCCGATGATATACTTTGTCATATCTCTCTTACCAGCTTCAAAGTTTCTCACATAATCCGCTGCCTTTTTATAAACATCCAATGTAGCAGAAAGGTTTGGATCTCTGTAGGAAGTAAAAAAACCATATCCATTCCTTGAGAAATTACACATACATCCGTATGCACCGCCAGTCACACGGACATTCACCCAGAGATAATCATAGGAGAAAATGGTCTTTAATACCTTTAATGCACCGTGGTATTCCTGTCCTTCTTTTTCAAAACAGCCGGCACTTGCTACATACTGTACTTTACTTGCTGTCTTAAATCCCTCATTCTTTTTCTCCAAAACAAATGCGGGAACTGCTTTAACGCATGGCATATCATAAAGCATACGGTTAAACTGTAGCATTTCTCCTTCCATTAAGGA
Source organism: Anaerobutyricum hallii DSM 3353 (assembly GCF_000173975.1). Classification (GTDB taxonomy): domain Bacteria; phylum Bacillota; class Clostridia; order Lachnospirales; family Lachnospiraceae; genus Anaerobutyricum; species Anaerobutyricum hallii. The sequence continues at coordinate 11,821 of NZ_ACEP01000069.1, read as the reverse complement.
CTTAAAGTTAAACTCTCCCGTAAGGGATAATGTCAGGTTCTCTTTACGGAAAATGCACATCTGCGCTCTCACGAGCTGCTTCATAAGAAGATCTGCATTACTGTCAAAGTTCTTATCAAGCTTCTTTACAAATTCATAAAAACCAATTCCTTCTGCTGTATCTTTGTATTTCATCATCGGGTCAATATAAGAAAGGGCACGATTCGCTGCATATACATGACCCGCTGCCGGAATTCTTGTATCCATCTTTGTGCGAAGTTCAGAAATAATCTCTTTTAAACGCTTCTTATTATCCATCTTGGAGCTTAAAAGAACTTCTTTTAACAGGGACATGCCATCTGCCACCTGATTCTCCATACACTTCATATGAACACTAAAATATGGACGGTAGGCATCCTTTTTCCATACAAGAACGTTCATGCCTGTCTGAAAAGATAATCCACCAATCTTTAAATTGATTTCTGTTGCCAGATCATTATAGGAAAAATGTTCTGTATCTACATAACGATAAATCTCTGTCAGTAAAGTAGCATATGGAATCAGTTCTTCCGGCAGTTCTGACATATCAAAGCAAAAATCAGAATATACAATTCCATTCGTATGGTATTCATGAACAACTGCTGTTGTACCGCCAATTGTTACCTCTTTATTCTTAAATGGAAGTACCTCTCTTGAAATATCACTCAAGTCTAATGTAGGAATCTTCTCTAACTCTTCCTGAGTGGAAGGTGTCTCCTGAAATTCCTTCAACTTCTTTGTATCCTCAATCAGATAGTTTAACTGTTTTGCGTTGAGCTTATCTTTCATTCTGGCAAGCTGCTCTTTTAATTCTTCCTCCAAGCGCTCATTCTTGCCAACTTCCGGATAGAGATAGACATAGGCTTTATGAGTATTCTCTAAAAAGCTTTCTTTAATAAGCTGTTCAAAATAGCCTGTCTCTACCTTTTCTTTTAATCTGGCAAGCGGAGTCAGGGAATCAGCAAGTTCTAATGCCTTTGTATCATCATATAACCAGCTATTTAAGAAATTCAGTCCATAAATAAGCCCCTTCGGAAAACGGCCGAAATCTGCTTCGCGATACTTAAACTCATAATTATTAATCGCTGAATAAATCGCCTTTTTGTTAAGACCATTTTCTGCCTGCTCTCTTAAGGCTTCTTCTAATGTTTTTATAAAAAGAGCCTCGTTACCCTTTTTCGCATTCTTTACAATAACAGAAAACAATGGCTGCTGGATTCCGCCATCATAGTAGCTATCCACATCTTTTCCAAGACCGGCATCAATCAGTTTCTTTCTAACTGGTGCACCCGGCATGGTAAAAAGAACATAATCAAGAATCTGCATTGCAAGGCCACGTTCGTTATCACAGCTATCTCCCGCTGCCACATTATAACTTAAATAGACACCTTCCTCTTCTTTCTCAGACACAGAATAGGTATCTTTTAATGTTTCTGGTGCTTTGAACACTTCCTGCATTGCAACTTTAGAATCCACTGTCTTTTTCTCATAGTGGCTTAAATATTCTTCGTCAATAAAAGCAAGCTCTCTTGCAAAATCCACGTCACCATACAAATAAATATAACTGTTTGATGGATGATAATATTTGCTGTGAAACTCTAAAAACTTCTCTCTGGTAAGTTCCGGAATTGCATCTGGGTCACCACCGGACTCAAAAGCATACGGAGTATCCTTTAAGAGTGCCTCCTGAATCTTTCTAGCTAAAACATCATCTGGTGAAGAAAAAACACCTTTCATCTCATTGTATACAACACCATTAAACTTCAGTTCATCATCCTTATCAGCAATCTCGTAATGCCAGCCTTCCTGTTTGAGAATCTCATCTCTCTTGTAAATATTCGGATGAAAAACAGCATCTAAATAAACGTGCATCAGATTATGATAATCCTGAGCATTGCAGCTTGCGATTGGATAAACTGTCTTATCTGGATAGGTCATTGCATTTAAAAATGTATTCAGAGAACCTTTTGCAAGCTCAATAAATGGATCTTTTGATGGAAACTTATCCGAACCACATAATACAGAATGTTCCAAAATATGAGCAACACCAGTATCATCTGCCGGAGGGGTACGAAATGCGATACTAAATACCTTGTTCGTATCATCATTCTCTATTAAAAGAACTCTCGCACCAGTCTTCTTATGTTCCAATACATAGCCGTATCCATTCAGTTCGTCTATCTTTTCCTTCTGCACAAAGGAATAACTTTTAAAATCTGTTTCTTTTAGCATTCGCTATCTACCTCCTGCTTTTTGTATTTTATAAAAAGGACTGTAACCGCTACTTTTATCCTGTCGTAGCATTCCCCGTTTTTAACAGTTTTATTTTTGATTACAGATATTGTAATAATCCAGAACTTCATCCACACTACTCTGAATCATTACAGACTATTTAATATCATAACACAAGTAACCGAAAAAAAAAAGAAGGTCTTACCGAAGTAAAACCTTCTTCCTATTCTTATAAAATATTCAGCAAATATGTATGCGATATTCTGACTAATTGTTGATGTTCTACACACCTATTTATATAAGGAAGAAACGTCTATTTTCCGTGTATATATTCTTCGATTTTCGCAAAAAATAAGCTGTTTTTATTATCTGTATATTTTTTTAGTACCTTTTTAGTACTTCTCGTATGGCGGCAAGTGCGGAACTTTTCACGCTTGTAACAAGTGTACATCTAGTACGGTTGTACATGATAATGGATACTCCAAAACTTAACAACCTTTATCAAAACTTAAGAATATGAACCAGATATTGAATTTAATGAAAAGCAATACAAGGACGCTTTAAATCTCTTTTGGTTTCTCCAAGTTCTAAAAGTTCTTCTAATTTCTCTATGAAACCTTTCATACGCACGCCTACTATACCTATTGGGGTATTGGTGCATAATACCCGTATGGGTATATGTTGTCAATGATGAAATTACAAAAAATGGGAAGATGATAAAAAATATCATCTTCCCAAAAGTTTTACGATTATATAATTATCTGGCTATCAATGAACAACTACCAAAAAGTACACAAAATTCTATAGCTGATTGTACGCATTATACATTAAGTTCTGTTGATATCATTGATATCCGTATAAGTTATAAAGGGTAAAATAGTTAAAACACCCTATATTCTTCCTATAAACTTCCCAATTATACAGTTTACAAAAAATAAAATCAAATCAAGAATTACAATTGTCGCACCTACCGGCGTGGAACAAAGAATAGAGAGTACAATTCCAAAGAAAGCACCTATTACTGAAAGAACGGCTGCGTAAATAATCACACCTTTAAATGACTGCATCACCCTCATCGCTGAAAGTGCCGGAAATATAATCAATGCCGAGATAAGCAGCGAGCCGACCAGGCTCATGGCAAGTACAATAATCACTGCCGTAATAATTGCGATAATCATGTTGTAGGTTTCTGCATTTTTTCCAATTGCCCTTGTAAAGTTTTCATCAAAAGTTACTGCAAAAATACGATTATAAAATAAAATAAAAAATGCAACAACTAGTATCGACATAATTATACAGGTAAAAACTTCGGTTTTTGTTAATGTAAGAATTGTTGTCGAACCAAATAAGGTTGAACAGACATCCCCCGATACATTTGCAGAGGTAGAAAAGAGGTTCATGACAAGATAACCGACTGCCAGTGAGCTTACCGAAAGCATTGCGATTGCGGCATCCCCCTTTATCTTTGTATTCTGTCCAGTTCGAAGGAGCAAAATTGCCGCAGCTATAGTAACTGGCATAATAAAAATCGTATTATTTACTAATTTAAAAATTGTAGCAACCGCCATTGCACCAAAGGCAACATGAGAAAGACCATCTCCGATAAAAGAAAAACGTTTCAGTACTAATGTTACCCCAAGTAATGAAGAACACAAAGCAATCAGAACTCCGACAATCAATGCATACCGCACAAATGGATAAGATAAATAAAAAGAAAGTTCCTGTAAAATATGTGTCATTTTTTATCGCCTCCTATCCTGTTTTCCTCTGCATTTTTAAACAATTTCCATTTATCACTGTTCATATATTCTTCCTTTGTCCCATAAAAAGAGTTTTTCTTTTGCATATGAAGGATATGTGTTGCATAATCAAGTGCCTGTACATCATGAGAAACCATGATGACAGCGATTCCCTCTTCACTTAAATCTTTTGTCACCTGATAAAACTCTGCCGTCACCTTTGGGTCAAGCCCTGTTACCGGCTCATCTAAAAGAATTACCTTACTCGCTGCGCACAATGCTCTCGCAAGAAGCGTCCGCTGCTGCTGACCGCCAGAAAGATTCCGATAACAGGACTTTCTGAGCTTCCACACTTCCATCCGCTTCATCTTCTCCTCAGCAAGCTTCTTCTCTGCTTTTCTATAAAATGGTCTCCAGCCACATTTCGCAAGTGTACCGGAAAGGACAATCTCCTCCACTGTTGCTGGAAAGTCTTTTTGTACGACTGTCTGCTGCGGCAGATAACCAACTTCGTATGCCTTAAGGCCATCTCCCGTAATAATGTCACCACTAATGGCATCTTGTAAATGAAGTAACGTCTTAATCAGCGTACTTTTTCCCGTTCCATTCTCTCCAACGATACAAAGATAATCGCCCTTACTGACTTTAAAATTTAAATCTGATACGATAGCATGTCCTTCGTATCCTAATGTTAAGTCTTTACAGGTAATATAAGCCATTTGTATCTCCACCTCTTTCTCTAAATTTCTTCCAGCACATTTTTTAACACACTCTAGCATAGTAATATTTGCAGGGTACTGTAACAATTAATTTCTATAATGCCGTAAAAATATACATAAATCTTTGTTTCGCAAACTTAATTCAAAGCCTCCGACAAAACAGATAAATTCTCTTGCATTACCTGTAAATAAGTAATACCATCCGCAATCTGCTCCTTTGTAACTGACTGCAAAGAATTCATCGCCAGAATCTTCTGATTTTTCTTTGTTGTATTACTTTTTACCGCTTCTGCAATCCGACCATCCGAATTTTCAATCGTCAATATAACAGGAAGCCGCAGCTCATCTGCCTTTTTTGCAAGAAATGTTACCGTTTCAAACCCAGCCATTGTCTCTGCACTACATCCAGCAAAAGCGGCATAATACTTTAAGTCATAATCATCTGCCATATATCGGAACGGAAAACGATCTCCAAATAAAATCGCTTTATACTTTGCATTCTGAATTGTGTTCGCATACTGCTTATCTAATGTATCCAGTTTTTTAATATAATTCTCTGCATTGGTTTGATAGACTTTTGCATTGTCAGAATCAAGCTGCTCAATTGCCTTTTCAATATTTTTCACCATAATTTCTGCATTACGAATAGATAGCCAAATATGTTCATCATATTCTGGTTCTTCATCCGCTGCTTCCTTTTGCCCATTTATTTCCTGAGAATTTTCATGACTTTCCTTCTGGGTTTGCTCCTGTTTTTCCTTCGAAGATTTTTCATGAGAATGTCCCAGAGATTCCCTTTCTTCCTGCATTCCTTCAACAACTTCTTCCTCTTTTACAAAATTGCCCAAAGTCTCCATAAGATTTATCGCCTTTAAATCTTTATTTTTCGCCTCTTTTAAAGCATCCTCAACCCATGTATCAGACTCTCCGCCAACATAGATAAACAAATCTGACGAACCAGCAGTCGCAATATCTTTCACCGCAGGCTGATAACTATGCATATCTACACCGTTATCCAGTAAAAGAGTCACATTAAAACGTTCTGCTTCTTCTCCAAGAATATTCTTCACCCAGTCGTATTGCGGAAAAGTAGTGCAGACAATCGAAATCTTATTACTGTTACCTTTCTCTATGCTGTTTTGCTCTATTGTATTTTCTGATTCAGCATTCTTTCTTGTAGTATTTTTTCCTGAAGTATTTTTAACTACAGAACATCCCACTGATAAAACAATACATAGAAAAAGTCCTGCCAGTAACAGAGAACTTGCTGATAACTTTTTTTCTTTTTAAATAGCTGTTTCATAAACACATTCCTTCTCCCTTTATAAATAAATTTCCTTTATAAATTTTCTTACTTTTTATTGGGAAAATGTAATCGAAATTTAATCGTGAATAAGTATTATCTCCAACAATCAAATTGCAAAATAAAAAAACGCAAATCAATTGCAATTTCATATTCTAGACACTTTCGATAAAAATGTCAAGAAGAAAATGCAACCAATTTGCATTTTTACTATTTGATTCAGTTAGAGAACAGACGCCCGAGAAAAGAACCGATACCCTATATTTGTGACTTTAGTCGCGGCGGTTTAAATGCTCGCTCATGCGCTCGCATTCAACACTTGTGCCAGCCTTCATTTTCTGTTCTTTTCTCTATATACATCAACATCCGGTATCCCATGCCCCTCTACTAATGCCTTTTTCGCCAGTTTATCAACCCGCTCGTTATAAAAATCTCCTGAATGTGCCTTTACTTTCTGAAAAATAACTTCTATCTTCTCCTGCATCCGCTTCATAAAAGCCGCATACTTCTTAGTATGTGGATTTTTGGCACTCCATACACCAGTTGCCCACTTTTCGATTCCCTCATAATCGTAGTGAATAACAACAGAGGAATACCCATTTTCAAATGCCCACTGTACCGCATACATCGCACCATGCATCTCCCCGGCTACATTGCGAATCGCTAATAACTCCGGCTCCTCTCCATTCCCGCTTCGCTCAATAATTCTTCCATCTTCAAGTAAAATAACACAGCCAAAAGAGTATTTTTGAATACTTACATCAAAACTTCCATCCACATAAACAACAAGCCTGTCGGATGTCGAAGTTGTTAGTGCAGTGGAATCTACACCAGTTGCTGCCGTTGAAGAATTCTTATTAGTAATTATTTTAGCTGCTCCAATATTTAAAAAAGCTTCTGCTTCTTCCTTCGTTAAAAATCCTTTATATTCTGCTCCGGAATATCCATACACCGCTTTTTTACATTCATCCCATGTATAAAATAAACCTGTTTTATGTCCTTTTCTTACAGCATAAATTTTCTTTTTTGCCATTCTATTTCCTCCATATTTCGTTGATATAATCTCTCTTGTTTATTGCTTTTAAATTATATAATTCCTTTTCTGGATGTTCAAGTGAAAAAATATTATATGTATGGACGAAGCTCGTCGTACAGATGTAGTATAAGTTAAACAATAAAAGATATTTCTTTAAAAATACTATATTTTTACCTCATTTTATGTTATTTTATCTTATATAATTTTTTATTACAATAATAATTTTTTCTGATTGACAGAAGTTATTTAATCAGACACATAAAGGAGCAACTATGACAGATTTACTTTATTCTTACACAACCACCGTAAAATTTCTAGGCAGTGTATTAGGACCAGATTATGAGGTGGTTCTTCAGGATTTATCTAATATAAACCACTCAGTAATTGCTATAGAGAATGGACATATCAGTGGGAGGACAATTGGCAGCCCTCTTACAAGTGCTGTATTCCAGATGCTTTCTTCAAAAGTGTATGAAGAGGATGACTTTATTGCCAACTATAAAGGGGTAGCAGAAAATGGACATATCCTTCGTTCTTCAAGTATGTTCATTAAAGATTCCAACGGAAATCCGATCGGACTCTTATGTATTAACTTTGATGACAGCCGCTATATGGAACTTCATGAAAAGTTATTTTCGCTGATTCATCCTGGAAATTTTGTAAAAAATATATCATCTGGCATAGCAGAATCCAAAGAAAATGTAAAAGATTTATCCAGCCGGATTACCGAAAACTTCGCCATTGATGTTGCTTCTCTTAGAGAACAGATTTTTAATGATGCAACAGCCAACTTTACAACACCTGTGGATCGTTTAAATCAAAATGAGCGGAAGGAAATCATGATCAAATTATATGAACAGGGGCTATTCCAATTAAAAGGTTCCATCCCGTTTGTTGCAAAAAGATTCTCCTGCTCACAGGCAACTATATACAGATATTTGGGAGAAATCAATAATTAAATAGGAATTTGCCGCAGGCAAGACAGACGCTCCCAAAGCGAGCAGGAAAAACAACACTCTAGTGAAATTACAGACAAAGCCATTGCCCCCAATAAGGCATATTTGTGATTTTAGTCGCGGCGTATTGAATGTTCGCTCTATTCGCTCACATCCAACACTTGCTCCGAGACCACAAATATGCCTTATTGAGGGCAATGGCTTCTGTGCTGTGGATAGAGAAGGTGAATTAAATCTTTTGTCCGTTTATCTGCTGCTTCCTCTGTAATATCCTTTTCTATAACGCTTTTTCATTTGATGCAATACTTAGTGAATCAAACGAGTCTTTTTATCATTTTTTCTTTTTGCATGGTGTCAGATACGATAATTTTACCCAGCCTTCCTGTCCTCCATACTCCGTTCTTCCCCAACCGTTTTTAAATTCTTTCATTTCAAGATACGTATTTTCAGGGACTTTTGCGATACTTCTTTGATCCTCTCCCGGTTTTTCCCGAAAGTTAATCTGCTGGGCACTGCTTAATGTCTCTACTTTCCAGGCTGCTTTACTGCTCTCTGGATAGCATCCTGCATAATAAAGATTTATCCAGCCGGTTCTTCCATTATTACTTACTTTACCCCAGCCGTCCCTGGTTTCCTGGACGATAAATTCTGCACCATAAGGAATTCCCTTTAATACTGCATCAGAGGTAACATCTGGTTCTTGATACATACGAATTCCTTTTTCTGTTGAAACATTAATATAAATCTGACTGTCTTCTTGTATACTAATCGATTCCTGGCAAATATACTTAAGATACGACATTTTCATCCAGCCGGAAAGGCCGGCATATTTTACCTTTCCCCATTTCTTTCCTTCTTTTATCGTGCTATCTGTTAATTCACAAAGTTTTCCTTCTGGCAGGGAACCAATCGGTACACTTCCTCCTGCCTCATCATAAATTGGGACACCATCTAAAGAATTACTCTTTATCGTACACCAGGTTCCTGTTCTTTTCTCTTTCCAGATATTTTGTTCCTGCCTCTTCTCTCCTATTTCTTCCGTCCACCAGCTTTTTAAATAGGAAAATGTAAAAAGGAAAACAGCAGCCAGACAAAGCAACGCGATAATATCTATTAATTTTTTATATAATTTGGGCATGACTTTTTCTCCTTTATTTTACACTTCGTGACACTTTATATACTGCAAAAAACAGATTCCCGCTGGCTTCTATTTCATCCACCGCTTTATATGTAAGATGCTCTGTATCTTCCTGTCCTAATAAATTCAAAACATTTTTCTTTCCTTTTGTTATAATGTATACATTCTTTTTTAATAAAAATCCTGTTCCTAAATTAGAAATTCCATCTTTCGCAAGCTTTTCTTCATATAATGGAGAATATGCTGTCCAGCTTCCCGACATATACCAGTTTCCCTGATGAAGATCATCTTTTACACCAGAAGGCTTGCCAAAACTTTGTGTATCTAAAATATAATAATTTTCTTTATGTTTTCCGCAGTAGGCTGCAATTTCTGCTTTTTGTCCACTGCCTGCCTCTCTTCCAGCCTGTATTCCCTGTATCGCTTGTATTCTATCACTTCCATTTACTCCCATATGTAAAATAACTGCCAGTAAAATACATTGAATAACAACAGAAATACGGATAAATGAAGTATCTTTCCAAAAAGAAAGCAAATGACATACAATCATAAATCCAACGCTCAGCATCAATAACCGAATACTTTCTTCTACTCTTTGCGGAAAACGTCCGTTCATTGCAAGGTAAATCCATTCTATATGAATAAGAAATGCACAGGTCCCTCCATAAAGAAAGGTCGAAACCCATCTTAAAAATCCATTTTTCCATTTAAATAACAACGTGACTGCCGTGAGTGGAACAATCAGGAACCACACATAAAATCCAGAAAACTTCAAGAATTCTCCTGTCTGCTTTTTCTTCATGCAATAACGATATGCTTTTTCTTTTGCATTCTCTGCTTTTTGCTCTAATGATAACTGAAGCTCTTGTGTCTTCTGATAATTATAAATTTTCTCGATAGTTTCTGTAGAGAAGTCATCATACAGACAGTAACTATAACTTTTAAATACTTTTTGTGCATTTTCACTCACACCAATGGATTGATAAAAATCTTCGTTTTCTTCATAATCCGGCAGCCCCGTATAATCCTGCATATAAGCCCTTGCATGATTATAAATAAAATAATTTTTCCAGCCCATTGAACCATACATCTGGGTATTTAAAAACAATATACCAGCTCCTAAAACACCACAGACTCCGAAAATGAACCACGGTTTAACAGAACGAAAGAAATCCATTCTGTATTTATACCATATTTCAATCAGCAAAAATGGAATGACCATATAAAAGCACTGTTTTCTCATACAATATGCCGATATTCCTAAAATACCAAGACAAAGTAAATTCCACGGTCTCCACAGTTCCTCTTTTTTTGAAAATCCAGTAAATAACAGACTCATGCATCCAAGAAATGCAGCAACTGTAGAAAATGTCAGATGAAAGAAACAAGGCATCCACACATAAACAAATGCAAGAGTGTAGAAAAAGCATATCAAAATTCTGTTACACCGGAAATAATTTAATATTCGAAATAATACCACCGTAAGTGCAAAAACTTCCAATAAAACAATTGCTGTCACATACCAGTTTGTCCCATTATCTGCCGGAACCGTAAAGGGCAGCTTTGGATTTAACTCGTATAACTTTGCTATGATCCATGATAGTGGATATTTTATAAAAATCGCATGTCCATCCGAAGTTCCTGTATAAGAACCATCTAAAATCTGTACAATAGCTGCATCATCATTTACCTCATAAGTAAATGCAACTTTATTGCACATTTTCATCATAAAAGGAAGTACGGTTCCAATTGCTAAAATCATATTTATCACAAAATTTATGACCTTGTTGGAAAGAAATTTATGATAGGAATCAAACGCTTTCCCTAAAAAAGAGCCCGCCTCTCTTCCCTCTGCATTTTGCCTGCTCTTTTGTATCTTTCCTTTATTTTTTCCTTTGTTCATAACAATCCCCTACTTTTCTTTACAAATTTTATATATCTATTATACCAAATATTTTACAAAACTGCTTCTGTTTTTTTCATGCATTTTTTAGAGCGTGTTTCAGACACGCTCTAGTCACATTTTCCTGCTTTCCGAAACCAGTGTTCTTTCTTCCCCTGTCCGGTAATCCGATTTAAATCTACTCTTCCGGGTATTCCAGGACAGATTCCATTGGAAGTAAATTGCTGCAGATCTGCACCTTTGTGCGCACTATATCTAGGGCGGTACACAGCGTCATTTAAGCCGTAACGCGCTTCCCACCAGGCACATCTTTTCGGGCGGCGCCGAATAATTCTCTCATATCTTTCATATTCAGAATACATTGTATAAAGCATCATCTTGTGTCTCTGCCTTTTCAAATAATTCAGGGCACTCTCCACTCCGTCTTCCGTATTTCCGGATTCCACATCAAGCACATATCCTATAAAATGTTTTTCTACCCGCTCTTTACACACTTCCACTAAAAATCTGGTCTGTGCAGTCTCATCCCCTCTGTTCAAAAATGCATATAACCAATATGGAATACCTCTTCTTTCACATTCTCTTATATTCGTATCTAGCGTTTCATCAATATAAGATGTCCCCTGGGTCGCTTTTGCAATAAGAAACGGACAATTGCTCTTTACTTTTCCCCAGTTACGTACAGGATGATAGTGGCTGATATCTGGATAATAGTTGCTCATGATGGCCTCCATTGAGAATTGAATATATTTATTCTATTCACAAATATGTTATGTG
>NZ_ACEP01000070.1 GCF_000173975.1 Anaerobutyricum hallii DSM 3353 | reverse complement strand
GCAACCACTATTTAATTCAAACAAAATCCATCCAAAGACAGCCCGGGAAGAGAACCGATACCCTATATTTGTGGCCTCGGAGCAAGGTTTAGATGCGAGCACATAAAGCGAGCATTTAAACCGCCGCGACTAAAGTCACAAATATAGGGTATCGGTTCTCTTCCCGGGCGTCTGTTTGTCTAACGAATTAAATAGTAAATTAAATCAGTGGACGTATATTTTTGCAGAGTGTATAATGGACTTATAAATTTTACAGGGAGGAATAAAAAGTGAAGAAAATGATGAAAAAAACGTTTAGCTTGCTGATGATTTTTATGCTGGTTTTTACTATGATTCCGACAAGTACATTGAAAGTATCTGCTAAAGCAGCGGCAGCGACTACACAGGCAAAGAAAGCAACAACAAAGACAGCAAAAAAGACAGCAAAAAAGAAAAAAAAGACAAAAGCAAAGAAGCAGAGAACTGTATTTATAGCGGCTGGACACCAGCAGAGAGGAATCTCTTCTACAGAAAGATTAGCGCCAGGTTCTTCCAGAAGAAAAGCAAAACTGACATCTGGTACTGCTGGTGTACGTACGCATATCCCAGAATATAAGACTAATCTTGCAATTGCAAAAGCGACAAAAAAAGAGCTGAAGAAGAGAGGATATAAAGTAATCATGCTCCGAACAACCAATAATTGTCCACTTTCTAACCAGCAGAGAACAAAGAAAGCGAATAAGAGTGGTGCGGATATCCATATCTGTATTCACTGTAATGCATCAGGAGCAAGTGCGAGAGGTCCTTTGGTTTGTGTTCCCGGAAGTTCACGTTATGTTGGAAAGAAGATATTTAACAGTTCACGCCGTCTTGGAAGCTGCCTGTTAAGTTCCGTAGCAAAAGCTGTGAATAAGAAAAGTCACGGAACAATCCGCTCAGATTATTATACAACTATTAACTGGGCAAAGATTCCTACAATGATTTTAGAGTGTGGTTTCCTCACAAATCCAACAGAGGACCGTCAGTTGAATTCTTCTTCTTACCAGAAGAAACTTGCGAAGGGAATTGCGAATGGCGTAGATAAATATTTCAAATAGTATCGTTTTATGTAGTACCTGCATTTACAATTCTATCTTTTCATGCTATAATTCTTGATTGGTTTGTTTTAGAGAGCGTGTGTGGTTCATATCTTGCAGAAAGCATTTATGAAATACGTTTGAGAAGTACAAAACAAAAACAAGATTAAAAAATGTAATATAGCAAATTACATAAAATACATAAGGAGGAAAAGATGGAAAATCAGGGGAACATGCAGAGCAGGAAAAAAGCGGCAGTAATCTATTTTCTGGCCGCTTTTTTTATTGCGTGCATAGGAATTGCAGGGGCCAATTATTTAAAAGGAGAGCTTGGCCTTTCTGCTGAAGAATTGGTAAAAAAAGTGGAACTGACTGTAGAAATAGCAGTATTATTAGGAATTGCAATAGCAGTACGTCATCTGCTAAAGAAAAGAAATAGAAAGATAGCAGGTATTATTGTTCTTCTTTTTGTTGCGGGAGTTTTTTCATGGCAGAATTCTGGAATCTGGCAGGAAAGCCAGTTGAAGCCGCAGCGATTAGAAACACCGGAAAGTGAATTTGATCGTTATGATATTAAAGATGGTCATTTTACAGTAGCAGAGGCAAACGCAAATATTGTAAAAGAAATTAATGTAGATTATCTTGATAATGTTACGGTACATTTTTCAAAACCAGTTACACAGAAAGTTATTGTGCGTGTTCTGTATGAGACAAAGACACAGCATGGATTTGATAATAAAACAAGAAAAATGCGTGTAAAAGTTCATAAGGGAGAGACAGTAGGCTGTGTTTCAATGAAAGTAAAAGATGTTACGAGAATTAAAATTGGTATCGGAAGAAAGATTGGAACACAGTTTGATTATGGATATACCGAAATCAATGGAAATTATGCGGCACGTATGCATCAAAAGAAAGTCAGCATGGTGAAATATTTTGTGTTTTTCATGCTGATTCCGGCAGGATATTTTATATTAGCAGCAGGAAAGAAGTGGCAGGAGAAAACGGATAAAAATATTTGCCTGCGAATTTTATCTTTTCCATTTGGATTTATAACAATTCTTTCATTATTTGCCACCTTCCTTGTAGTGAATTTAGTAGAATGGGTGAAGATGACATGTGGAAATGTTTCATTTTCCATTATCCTTTTACAGCTTACAAGTCCGATAAAAGGAACAGATAGCGGAATTATAAACAGTATCATCAAGACTGCAGTAGTTCCTCCGGTACTTCTTGCCGTAGCAGCTGTACTGTGCTATCTTTTCATTGTGCGGGGAATGTATGCATTAGAAGATCTTCCAGTGAAGAAAATTCCAAGATGGAGTAAGATTTGTATAGAAGTAGTTATGGTTGTATTTTTTCTGCATACTGTACAGGTACAGGGAACAGAGATAGGTATGTGGGATTACATACAAAGTGTGAGGGAGAGTTCTGATTTTTATGAAAAAGAATATGTGAATCCTGCAAAGGTAAAGATGACATTTCCTAAGGAAAAGAAAAATCTGATTTACATATTTATGGAATCTATGGAAAGCAGTTACGCAGATAAGGAAGATGGTGGAACTATGGATGATAATTATATTCCGAACCTGACGAAGCTTGCAAGAGAAAATGTATAGTTTACTGATAAGAAAGATGGAAAAGTGGGTGGACCTGTCTGTTTAGAAGCAACAGCGTATACTGCCGGTGGATTGGTAGCACAGACATCTGCAATTAACTTAAAAGTAATGAATTCTGGGGCAGTATCTGACTCATTCCTTCCTAACCTGACAGCACTTGGTGATATCCTTAACAAACAGGGATACAATCAGATGTTTTTGTGTGGAAGTGATGGAGATTTTGCAGGGCGAGATGCCTATTTTAAAACACATAAAGACTATCAGATTGAAGATTATAAAGCCGCAATAAAAGAAGGAGATATCCCAAAAGATTATAAAGTGTACTGGGGTCATGAGGATAAAGTTCTATATGAAAGAGCAAAAAAGAATCTGAAAAAATTATCTAAGGAAGGTAAACCTTTTAATCTTACTATGCTGACGGTAGACACACATTTCCCTAATGGATATATTTGTGATTTATGTGAGAACAAATACGATACCACTTACGGGAATGCAGTAGCCTGTGCAGACCGTCAGGTTTACGACTTTGTACAATGGATAAAGAAACAGGACTTCTATGAAGACACGACAATTATTATTGCCGGAGATCATACTTCTATGGTAGATACAGGAAGTAAGTTCTGGAAAAGTTTAAGCAATGACTATCAGCGTACGGTATATAATGCAATAATTAATCCGCAATGTGCATATAAGAAAAAAGTTACGACAAAGAGAAAGTTTTCTACAATGGATATGTTCCCAACAACATTGGCGGCTCTTGGTGTAGAAATTGATGGGAATAAACTTGGATTAGGAACTAATTTATTTTCAGGAGAAGAGACGTTGAGAGAAGAATTAGGTGCTAATTATATTAATAAAGAACTGAAACGAAACGATAAAATGTATAATCAGTTTTATTAGGAGAAGATTGAAACAGATGAATAAGCAACAAAAGAATTATATAAAAGCTGTAGTAGGATTTGTTTTGGCTGCAATAATCCTCTGTGCAGGAATCATGACTGCCCTTTATCTTATGAGAGAAGAAAAAGGAATGGAAAACCTGATGGCACCAGTATTAAAAAGACTGATTGCAGGCATTTTGCTCTTTGGCCTTACTGTGTGTTGGAGACATTTTTTAAAAAAATCTGTCAGTAAAGTAGCAGGGATAATAGTTATTGTGCTTCTTAGTTTATTTTTTGCATGGCATATTTCTGGAATTCCGCAGGAAAAAGCATTAAAACCGCAGAATGTGAATCTGGAAAAAGCAGAATTTCGTGGGTATGAGATAAATGGAAATCATTTTCTTATTAAAGAAGCAAGACCTTTTATAAAGTATAAGATGCAGTCCTCGAAAATTGCCAATGTAAAAGTATATTTTGAAGAACCAGTGGCGCAGGATACAGATGTAAAAATTTCTTACCAGACCAAAGAAAAGCCTACTTATGAACAGAACCCAAGAGTATGGGCTAATATAAAAAAAGGAGAAAAAATAGCATTTGGAGAGATAGATGCTACTGGAATAACAAGGATAAAAGTTCGTTTTGGAAGCAAGATAGGGCAGCAGTTTGTATTAGATCATATAGAATTAAATGCAAATTACAGGGAGCGTGTGCAGAAAAAACAGATAACAATGATAATTTATTTTATGATGTTTTTGCTTATGCCGGCTTGCTATTTGCTATTATCTCATGCGGTTGAACTTCAGAAGAGGACGGATCAGAACAAAATATTGAAAGTATTATCATTTCCGTTTGGTTTATTAGTTCCGGTAGCCTTATTTATAACACTGCTGGTATGTAGTATGGTTGCATGGCTTAAAAGTACATGTGGGGATGTTTCATTTTCCATTATTGTGCTGCAGCTTACCAGTCCGATAAAAGGAACGGACAGTGGCGTAATAAACAGTATTATAAAAACAGGAATTATTCCGCCGCTCCTTGTTACGCTTACGATTAGCATAGTTTATCTTATTATGGTAAGAGTATTATACAATCTTGAAGATTTACCTGTAAAAAAGGTTCCTGCATGGACTAAAATCTGTCTGGAAATTATTCTGCTCATTGCCCTGGTTGGAACAATACAAGTTCAGGGAACAAAAGTAGGTATGTGGGAGTATATAAAAAGTGTTCAGGAGAAAACGGATTTCTATGAAAAATATTATGTAAACCCAGCTAAGACAAAACTTGATTTTCCATCTCAAAAAAGAAATTTGATTTATATATTTATGGAATCAATGGAAAGTAGTTATGCCGATCAGGAAGATGGCGGTATCATGGATGATAATTATATTCCGAATCTGACAAAATTGGCGAAGGAAAATATAAATTTTTCAGATAAGGCGGATGGAAAGCTAGGCGGGCCAACTTGTTTAGAGGCAACGGCTTATACGGTTGGAGGAATGGTTGCACAGACAGCAGCAATTAATTTAAAGCTTCATAATTCGGGATCTATGTTTGGAAACTTTCTTCCTAATTTAACAACAATGGGAGATATTCTTAATAAAGAAGGATACCAGCAGGTGTTTTTGTGTGGAAGTGAGGGAGACTTTGCCGGAAGAGATACATACTTTACAAGCCACAAAGATTTTCATATAGAAGATTATAACGCAGCGAAAAAAGAAGGATTCATTGCGCCGGATTACAAAGTATTTTGGGGGCATGAAGACGAAATATTATATAAACGTGCGAAGAAGCAGCTCGAACAGCTTTCTTCGTCTGACAAACCATTTAATCTTACAATGCTGACGGTGGATACGCATTTTCCACGAGGTTATAAATGCCGACTTTGTAAAGATAAATATAACAGACAATATGCTAATGTAATTGCCTGTGCAGACCAGCAGGTATATGACTTTGTAGAATGGATAAAAAAACAGGATTTTTACAAAAATACGACAATTGTTATAGCTGGTGATCATACGACAATGGTCGATACGTCCGATCCGATATGGGGTAATTTAAATAATAATTATAAAAGAACCGTGTATAATACAATTATCAATGCTGATTGTACCTATAAAGAAAATGTGACCGAAAACAGAGATTTTTCTACAATGGATATGTTTCCAACGACATTAGCAGCTTTGGGAGTACAGATTGATGGAAATCGCCTGGGATTAGGAACGAATCTGTTCTCTGGTCAAAAAACACTTCCAGAGAAATTAGGAAGAGGATATATTAATCAGGAATTAAAGAAAAACGACAAAGAATATAATGGATTTTATTAACTTCTGATTGTGCAGCAAGGGAGACGCCCTCTGGGAATGAAATAAGGATTATTTCATTCCCAGAGGGCGTCTCCCTTGCCTGCGGCAAATCAGAAATTATTTCGTCAGAATGGAGAGTATTTTATTGGAACGTGCAACAAATGCAGTCATCTCTTCCGGTTTCAGCGGATGGTTTGCCAGACGTGCAAGGTCATAGAGCTGCTGGCAGATTGTAGTAGTATTTTCGCTTTCGTCATTGTTTAAAACATACTGAACTAAGTCATTGTTCATGTTAAGGACGAGAGTTTCACCTTCTGCACCAAGTCCTGTGGAGCTGTTGCTCATTCCGTACATTTCCATCATTTCGGACATACGACGTGTTTGTTCAGAAACGGTGATCATAGAAGGCATATCGGCATTTTTCAGCTTTTCAACTTTTACGATTAAGTTTTCAACACCAGTTGCCTTTTTGAACTTCTCGGAAAGCTTTTCAGTGAGTTCTTTTTCTTCGTTCTCATCAATTGTTTCTTTGAAGTTATCAGTCAGTTCAGAGTCGATACGCAGGAATTTTACTTCTGGATTTCTCTGCTCTAAGTGAGTGATAAATGTTGTATCAATCTGGTGTGTCAGGTAGATGGCATCAATTTCCTGTTCTTTGAACATATTGATATACTGAGACTGTGCTACTTCATCTGTGATATAGAAAACATTGTTTTCGTATTTTTCTTTACCAGCTTCAAGATAATCTGGAAGTGTAACATATTTGCCCTCCATGTTCTTGAAGATGATGTAATCTTTCATCTTATCGTTAAATTTCTGGTCACGGATGCAGCCAAACTTAATGAATGGGCTGATGTCATCCCAGTATTTTTCATAGTTTTCACGATCGGTCTTGCACATACCGGAAAGCTTTTCCGCAACTTTCTTAGTGATGTAGTTAGAAATTTTCTTAACAAAACCGTCATTCTGTAATGCACTTCTTGATACGTTCAGTGGAAGGTCTGGACAGTCAATGCATCCCTTTAATAATAAGAGGTATTCAGGAATAACTTCTTTAATATTATCTGCGATAAATACCTGATTGTTATATAACTTAATTGTTCCCTCGATTGTATCATATTTTGTATTGATTTTAGGGAAATAAAGGATACCTTTTAAGTTAAATGGATAATCCATGTTCAAATGAATCCAGAATAAAGGCTCTTTATAATCGTGGAATACATCACGGTAAAATTCTTTATATTCTTCATCAGTACAGTCGTTTGGATGCTTTGTCCATAATGGATGAATCTGGTTGATTGGCTTAGGTGCATCATCTTCTTCCTCTTCTTCCTCTTCAAGAGTTACTTCGGAATCACCATCTTCTGTATCAGCGTTATTTTCTTTTGCATCAGCGTCCTTTACGTCTACGTCAATTACCTTTTCTTCAGCATCCTTTTTGGCAGCTTCCTCAGCCTTTTTCGCTTCTTCTTCCTCATTTACAAAGTAAATTTCAACTGGCATGAAAGAACAGTATTTGTTAAGAACTTCGCGGCAGCGGTATTCATTACAGAATTCATAACTCTCATCGTTGAGGTAAAGAGTAATTGTTGTACCACGCTCTGCTTTGTCACCATCTTCCATATCAAATTCTGTACCACCATCACATTCCCAGTGAACTGGTGTAGCGCCTTCTTTATAAGAAAGAGTATCAATAGTAACCTTATCAGCAACCATAAATGCAGAATAGAAACCAAGTCCGAAATGACCTATAATCTGCTCATCACTTGCTTTGTCTTTATACTGTTCCATGAAAGCAGCAGCACCAGAAAAAGCAATCTGATTGATGTATTCGTCTACTTCGTCCTCTGTCATACCAATACCATTATCAATAAAGGTAAGAGTCTTGTCAGTAGGATTAATACGAACTTCTACTTTATACTTCTCATCGTCAGCTTCTTCAAATTCACCCATAACAGAAAGCTTTTTCAGCTTTGTTACAGCATCGCATCCGTTACTTACTAACTCACGGATGAAAATGTCGTGGTCAGAATAGAGCCATTTCTTTATAATAGGAAAAATATTTTCACTGTTAATTGATAAACTTCCCTGTTTAGCCATAATAAGCATCTCCTTAAAATTAATTATATAAATGTAGGCTAATATTCTATGAACTAAGTCAAAAAACTTCTGACTGGAATATTGCCTTTGTATTTTTATCAATACCATTCTTATACTAATACCAGTTTGCAGGAATGTCAAGAAAAAATTAGCACTCAATTTAAATGAGTGCTAACAATTGCGTTTTGCCGCAGGCAAAGGAGAGACGTCTTTCTTGGAAACTGTCTTTGGTAATTGGAGTAAATGTAGGATATTGCTACATTATGCCAGTAGTTTGAGTATTGGCCCTTTCAAATTTAATTTCCTAATGAGTACAATTTTCTGAGAAATCCCCAAATTGTCAAACAATAACTTTACCAATTAGTTTCCTGGTTAGCCTGTCGCTTTTGTTTAGCTCAACAAATTACTATTAAATTTATTACTACTTTCGCAGGTAGGATAAGTATGATATAATTTAATTCGTTATTATTGCGAGAAAATCATAATTCGTTATAGAGAATACATAGAAAGTAAGGTCGAGGAAATATGAATCAGGAATTAATGAAGGAATTTAAAGCAGATTTAAAAGAATTTCGAGAGATGACAGAGAAATTTTATGCAAAAGAAGTCAGTGTGAAAGATTATAAAGGGTTCTCTGGCGGCTTTGGAAGTTATGCACAAAAAGGTGGAGAAGCGAGCATGCTCCGCCTGCGTATGCCAGGCGGCAGAGTGACGAAGGAAAAGTTAAAGTTCCTCGTAGATTCTATTGAAAGGTATGATGTGAAAAGAGCACATATCACAACTTGCCAGACAGTGCAGTTTCATGATTTAGATGCAAAGGCGGTTTGCGATATTATGGAGCAGGCAATGGATGCTGGCATTGTTACTCGAGGAGGCGGTGGAGATTTCCCAAGAAATACTATGGTCTCTCCCCTCTCTGGGGTGGAACAGGGGGAATATTTCGATGTACTTCCTTATGCGGAAGAAGCGGGAGATTATCTGATGGGAATCATCAAGACGGTGAAGCTTCCAAGAAAGTTAAAAGTAGGATTTTCTAATTCTCTGGCGAATGTAACACATGCAACATTTAGAGATCTTGGATTTGTAGCAAAAGAAGAAGGAACTTTTGATGTATACAGTGCAGGCGGACTGGGAAATAATTACCGAATGGGAGTAAAGGTTGCGGAAAATGTAAAGCCTGAAGAGGTACTTTATTATGTAGAAGCAATGGTTCGGACATTTACTACTTATGGTAATTATGAGAGTCGTGCTAAATCAAGAACAAGATACATGCAGGAGACATTAGGGGTAGATGGCTACCGCAAAGCATATCAGGAAAAGTTAGCAGAAGTAAAGGCAGAATATAAAGATTCTCTTCTTATAAAGTTAGAAGGAAAAGTAGCCGAAAATGCAATAAATAATATGGAAAATAATAGTGCGGATGATGTTGAAGGAAAAAACACTGCTGATATGTCAGAAAATATAACAGAGAGCATAACCAAGAATGTAGCAGACAACATAGTAAAAACGGATGAAAATGTTATATTAGAAACAGCAGAAAGTTATCCACAAAAAGAAGCAGCATCAGAACGTATTCTTCCACAGAAACAACAGGGACTATATGCAGTGGCATATCACCCAATAGGTGGAATTGTCCCAGTGAAGAAGTTTGGAGAAATTTATAATATAATAAAAGATATTGGAGACGCAGAAGTTCGCATTGCTCCAGATGAAACATTGTATATTATTAATCTGAATGCGTCACAGGCAAAGGAGATTGCTGCAATTACAGAAGACGGGGCAAAAAACTTGTTTGAAACATCTGTATCATGTATTGGAAGTACCGTATGCCAGATTGGACTTAGAGATTCTCAGGGATTGCTTGCAAGTATTGTGGCGACAGTAGAGCCTTATCATTTTGCAGATGGGGTACTTCCAAGAATTCATATATCTGGATGTACTTCTTCTTGCGGAACACATCAGATCGGAAAGCTTGGTTTCCACGGGGCATCTAAACGTGTGGATGGAAAAATGCAGCCGGCATTTGCTTTTCATGTAAATGGAACAGATGCACAGGGAGCAGAGCATTTTGGAGAAGAATGGGGAACAATGCTTGCAGAAGAAATCCCAGATTTCTTTGTAGAACTTGGTCAGATGATTTCGGCAGAGCATTTAACCTATGAAAGCTGGTATACCCAAAATCCAGAAAAACTTAAGAAAATAGCAGAAAAATATATTCGTTAAAACAATTTAATGTACTCTCGGAAGCTTTTTGTGCTTGATTTTGTGAGAAGATTTTTTGTAAGTTGTGTCCAAATTTCTGAAGCGTACGCGGTACGTACGTTGATGAAATTCGGGTGCGACTGGCGGAAAATCAGCCACAAAAGCAAGTGCAGGAAAGACTCCGAGAGTACATTTTATTAAAAGTAATAAAAAAGTATCGTCTCACCTCTTTGATGCGGTACTTTTTTATTTTTTGCTTTTAATAAATTGAGAAGAAGTAGTGTTATTTTTCCTTCAGATATATCAGATGTGAGATGACTCCCACCTGTAGGTGGTGAGCAACAAATCAGTATCAGTGGGGGCTTCCCGATTTCTACAGGTGGGGGAAGATGTCACTTCCAAAGAAAAAATTCAATAACTTTGATAAAAAATTATCAATTGGTAAAAAGAAAAAAGCAAGGAAAAAACAGGTTAGGCGAAATGAAAAGTAAGATATTAGGAATACTGATCACACTGCTTTTTGTGGCAGGATATGCGACGTTGAATTATCCGGTACTTGGGACGCTTTATAATCAGATTCGTGAGGGAAAGGTAATAGATTCTTATGATCATGCAGTCCATACGATGAATGAGCAGAAGCGTAAAAAGTATTGGGAGGATGCCAGAGAATATAATGAGAGACTGGCAAGAGAGAATCCACAGCTTTCAGATGCATTTTCACAGGAAGAGAAGAAGCCGGACAGCGCATATAATCATATTTTAAATATGGAAGAAAGCGGTGTTATGGGCGCTTTGGAGATTCCAAAGATTTCTCTGTATCTGCCAATTTATCATGGAACTTCTCAGGAAGTTCTGGAAAAAGGAATCGGGCATCTTGAGGGAAGTTCGATACCAATTGGAGGGAAGAATACCCATGCGGTATTGACCGGCCATCGAGGACTTCCCAGTGCGGAACTTTTTTCTAATTTAGATCAGATGGAGCGGAATGATGAATTTTACATTCATATTCTCGGTAAGACACTGGCATATAGAGTGTTTAATGTAGAGACAGTGAGGCCAGAAGAAACAGGACATCTTGCCATTGCGAGAGGGCAGGACAGGGTAACATTGGTAACATGTACTCCGTATGGAATTAATACGCATCGTCTGTTAGTTCACGCAAGGAGGGTACCATATAAGGAGAAGAGCAGCAGTTCTCGAAAGAATAATTTATGGAAGTGGCTGTTGAAGCAAAAAGTCTTGTTGATTTCAACGGGGATTCTTATACTTTTAATTATTTACAGCCTGGTGCGCAGCAGGAAGAATAGAAAGCGAAAGAAACGCAGGCATAAAAAGAAATCAGGCGGTAACAAAAAGAAATAAGAAGGTATAAGAAAGAAAAGGAATATACCATAATGAATTATTAAAAAGGAGGCACAGTTGATGAAATCTATAATAGCCAGGAAGTTTAGTAAGTATATTGGCGCTTTTTTTGCTATAGTGGCGATGGTGGCAGGGTTGTTGCTGCCAGCGCAGATAAAAGCAGCAGATAGCTATAATAAGGACAAAAAAGGCAGCATAACGATTAATTTGGATGATGTAAAGCAGGAAGACAGCATTACGAATAAGAGTGGAGTTTCTGTCAGCATTTATCAGGTTGCATCTATCGGTCATGACGGGGTGAATATTTCTTTTGATATTGCGAGTTCTTTAGAATCTACAGGTGTAGATGTCAATGATATTACAACAAGTGATAAGAACCTGAATTCGGCGAAGAAGCTTACTACTGTCATTGACAATTCCGGTATTTCATCAGTAACAAAGAAAACAGATAGTAACGGTAAAGTTAGTTTTACGGATCTGGCGCAGGGAATGTATCTTGTCGAAGAAAAAGACAGCGCTTCTTATGGGATGTTTTCTCCATTTTTAGTTGCGATTCCATATATGGAAGATGGACAGAACTGGATTTATGATGTGGAGACTTATACCAAGGGAGTAAGTAATCAGCAGGGTTCTTTAGAAGTAACAAAGGCTTTAGTTTATATGGATCCGGAAACAGGGAAGATTTATAATCTGCAGGCGCCGAAATCTTATGAAGAGAATGGAGAGACTGTTCCAGGAGCAAGATATTATGTTGGATTGTTCTGCGATGCCGAAGGAACGATTCCTTATGGAAAGAATTACTTGAAGACAATTGATTTTAATGGAAGCCACAGTGAGACAATAAAGTATGATAATCTTCCAGACGGTATTTATTATCTGTTCGAAACAGATGAGAATGGTGTTCCATATGCTATGGGAGAGACCCATACAGAGAAGGATAGAACATATAAATGTGTAGTTGGAGATGGCTCCGGTGATTCTGCAGATAATAAAGTGCAGTTACAGGGCCGTCCACAGGGAAAGATGAATATCAGTAACGTATTTACTATTATTCCTGATGATTTCGTGGTTGTAGCAGAGCTGACCATTGAGAAGAAGGTGCTTGATCAGAATGGACAGCAGACAACAACAAATGATACGTTCTATGCTTCTGTCTACAAGCAGACAGGTTCAGACGATAATGTAGAGAATGAACTTATTCAGACAGTACAGTTACAGCAGAATGGTAAGGTGACTGTACCTGTTCGAGTTGAGAAGGATGGCAGCACAACGAAAGTTTACATAGAAGAGACAGATGCAGATGGTAACACGATTGATCCAGATAATTTTGCTTATAAGATCAGTGGTGAGGGCAATGTAGAATTATCTATGGAACAGCAAACTGGTACGATCACTCTTACAAATAGAGAAAAAGGTGACGAGGAGGAAGAGACAACTTCTAGTGAAGAGGAGACTACTTCAACAGAAAAGGAAAAGACACCACCTAATAATAAGAAGAAGAAGTCTAAGAGTGGTAAGACTGGCGATACTACACCAATCCTGACATGGATTATCATTGGAGTGGCTGCAGCCGTTGTGATTATCTTCCTTGTAGTAAGAAGACGAAAAAGTGAATAAAGCGTGATATAGCGTTTTCAGTATGCAGATACTTTCCGTATATGAGTGAATTGGTTGCCATTTTTTAACTACATTTTATGGATATCACTGATAATAATATATAGTTATACTGAATTTTAATAATTTTAAAGCAAGTAGAAAGATTCTACTTATATCCTTGAATTCCTACACCAGCCAATTTGATTCAAACAAAATCAAGCCAAAGAAAGTACCCGAAGAGAGAAGCCGCCCTATATATATGGTCTTAGAACGAGGACTGAATGTGAGCCGTCAAGCGAACATTCAGCCCATAGTGATAGAGTCACAGATATAGGGCGGCTTCTCTCTTCGGGTGCGTCTATTTCTTATATGAATTAAATCAGAACAAATATTTGGATTTTGTCTGTACATTTGTTCGTATATTTGATATAATCGGAAACATACTACGATAAGAGGGAGGATTTGCTTCATGGACCATTTCGAATTAGTGTCGGACTTCGCGCCGACTGGAGACCAGCCACAGGCAATTGAGGAGCTGGTAAAGGGATTTAAAGAAGGGAATCAGTTTGAGACTTTGCTTGGAGTTACTGGTTCCGGTAAGACATTTACGATGGCGAATGTCATTGCACAGTTGAATAAGCCGACGCTGATTCTGGCACATAATAAGACTCTGGCAGCGCAGCTTTACAGTGAGTTTAAGGCATTTTTTCCACATAATGCGGTAGAATATTTTGTGTCTTATTATGATTATTATCAGCCGGAAGCATATGTTCCTTCTACGGATACTTATATAGAGAAGGATTCTTCGATTAATGATGAGATAGATAAGCTGCGCCACAGTGCGACAGCAGCGCTGATTGAGAGGAAGGATGTCATTGTTGTGTCATCGGTTTCGTGTATTTACGGCATTGGTAGCAAGAACGATTATGCGAAGATGATGATTTCGCTGCGCCCTGGAATGGAGATTGACAGGGATGAGGTTGTGCGCCGTCTGATTGATATCCAGTATGTGCGTAATGAGCTTGATTTTAAGAGAGGCAGTTTCCGTGTACGTGGAGATGTGCTGGAAGTTGTGCCGGTTTCTTCTTTTGAAGATGCGATTCACATTGAATTTTTTGGTGATGAGATTGATCGGATTATGCAGGTCGATGTGCTGACGGGAGAGATTAAGGCAAGTCTTAATTTTGCGATTATTTTTCCGGCTTCGCATTATGTTGTGCCGCAGGAACAGATTGAGCGTGCGGTGAAGACGATTAAGGAAGAACTTGACGAGAGAGTGGAATATTTTAAGGAGAACGATCAGCTTTTAGAGGCACAGAGAATTTCAGAACGAACGAATTTTGATATAGAGATGTTAAAAGAGACAGGATTTTGTTCTGGAATTGAGAATTATTCGAGACATCTTACGGGATTAGAGCCGGGAAAGGCTCCGTATACGCTGATTGATTTCTTCGGGGATGATTTTCTTATGATTGTCGATGAGTCACATATTACAATTCCGCAGGTGCGGGGAATGTATGCAGGAGACCGTTCGAGAAAGCAGACATTAGTTGATTTCGGATTTCGGCTGCCTTCAGCTTTAGATAACCGTCCTCTTAATTTTGATGAATTTGAGGAGCGGATTGATCAGATGCTTTTTGTATCTGCGACTCCGAATGTGTACGAGGGAGAGCATGAGATGCTCCGGGCAGAACAGATTATCCGTCCGACAGGACTTCTTGACCCGCCGATTGATGTCCGGCCAGTAGAGGGACAGATTGATGATTTGATTAGTGAGATTAATAAAGAGGTAGCGAAGAAGAATAAAGTTCTGGTAACTACCCTGACGAAGCGGATGGCAGAAGATTTGACTGCTTATATGAAAGAATTGGATATTCGTGTGAAATATCTTCATTCCGATATTGATACATTAGAAAGAATTGAAATCGTAAGAGATTTGCGAATGGGTGTATTTGATGTTCTTGTTGGAATTAACCTTTTAAGAGAGGGATTAGATATTCCAGAGGTTACGCTGATTGCTATTCTTGATGCGGATAAGGAAGGATTTTTACGTTCAGAAACTTCTCTTGTACAGACAATCGGACGTGCCGCACGAAATGCAGAAGGACACGTTATTATGTACGGAGATACGATTACAGACTCCATGCGTGCCGCCATCACAGAAACAAAGCGGCGTCGTGAAATTCAGATGGCATATAATGAAGAACATGGCATTACGCCAAAGACTATTCAAAAGGCAATTCGGGATGTCATTTCTATTACCAATGAAGAAGCACCAGAGAAGAGCCGAGGTTCCTTAAAGAAAGATATGGAATCTATGAACCGTAAGGAACTTACGGAAATGATAGCTAAGTTAACAAAGAAGATGAATAAGGCAGCGGCAGAACTGAACTTTGAAGAAGCGGCAGAATTAAGAGATGAACTGAAAAAGTATAAGATTGCTTTGAGGGATTATGACGATTAGAAAGGATACAATATAATGAGCGAAAAGAAAGAATACATTCGCATTCGAGGGGCGCGTGAGCATAACCTTAAAAATATTAATATAGATATACCGAGAAATGAATTTGTAGTACTGACAGGACTTTCAGGTTCTGGTAAGTCCTCACTGGCATTTGATACGATTTATGCGGAGGGACAGAGAAGATATATGGAGTCACTGTCTTCGTATGCAAGACAGTTCTTAGGACAGATGGAAAAGCCGGACGTTGACGATATTCAGGGTCTTTCTCCTGCCATTTCGATTGATCAGAAGTCCACGAACCGCAATCCACGTTCTACAGTTGGTACAGTAACGGAAATCTATGATTATCTGCGGCTTCTTTATGCGAGAGTTGGCATTCCTCACTGTCCAAAGTGTGGAAAAGTAATTTCCAAGCAGACAGTAGACCAGATTGTAGATATTTTAATGAAGCTTCCAGAACGGACGAAAATTCAGCTTCTTGCACCGATTGTAAGAGGAAGAAAGGGAGAACATGTAAAAATATTAAAAGACGCAAAAAAGAGTGGCTATGTCCGTGTTCGCATTGACGGGAATCTGTATGACCTTGCAGAAGAGATTAAGTTAGAAAAAAATAAAAAGCACAATATTGAGATCATTGTAGACCGTTTGATGATAAAGGAAGGTATTGAAAACCGTCTTACAGATTCGATTGAGACCGTAATGAAGCTTACAGGGGGACTTTTGTTAGTAGATGTTGTTGGTGGGGAACCGATGAATTTTAGCCAGAGTTTTTCCTGCCCGGATTGTGGTATCAGCATTGATGAGATTGAGCCACGAAGCTTTTCTTTCAATAATCCGTTTGGAGCCTGTCCAGTCTGTCACGGACTTGGATTTAAGATGGAGTTTGATGTTGACCTGATGATTCCAGATAAAAAAATGAGTATTGCAGATGGGGCGATTACTGTATTGGGCTGGCAGTCTTGCACAGATCCAAAGAGTTATACGAGAGCAGTTCTTGATGCATTGGCAAGAGAGTATAATTTTGATTTGAGTACGCCATTTTGTGATTTAAGTCCGGAAGTCCAGAATATTATTATTCATGGAACGAATGGACATGAGGTAAAAGTATACTATAAAGGAAAGCGTGGAGAAGGTGTCTATGACGTTGCTTTTGAGGGTTTGCTTCGTAATGTACAGCGTCGTTATCGCGAGAATCATTCTGAACGTCAGAGAGCAGAATATGAAAACTTTATGACAGTGACTCCATGTGATAGTTGTCACGGTCAGCGATTAAAGCCTGAATCTCTGGCAGTAACAGTAGGTCAGTACAATATTTCCGAATTGACATGCCTCTCCGTAAAGCGATTAATTTCCTATTTTAATGAAATTGAACTTACAGAAAGACAGCAGCTTATCGGTAAACAGGTGTTAAGAGAAATTCGTGGAAGAATCGGCTTTTTAAATGATGTTGGTCTTGACTATTTAAGTCTTTCACAGCCAACAGGGACGCTTTCTGGTGGAGAAGCACAGCGAATTCGTCTTGCAACGCAGATTGGTTCTGGACTTGTTGGAGTGGCATACATTCTTGATGAACCGAGTATCGGTCTGCATCAGAGGGATAATGACAAACTCATTTCTGCATTAAAACGTCTGAGAGATTTAGGCAATTCACTTATTGTCGTTGAGCATGATGAAGATACGATGCGGGAGGCAGACTGCATTGTGGATATTGGACCAATGGCAGGCGAAAATGGTGGGAAAGTTGTCGCAGTTGGAACTGCAGAAGAACTGATGGCGAATCCAGATTCCATTACAGGAGCATACCTTAGCGGGAAAATGAAAATCCCTGTTCCAGAAGTTCGGAGAAAGCCGCAGGGGTATCTGACGGTGAAAGGAGCCTCGGAGAATAACTTAAAGAATATCAACGTGAAGTTTCCAATCGGCGTATTTACCTGTGTAACAGGAGTTTCCGGTTCAGGAAAAAGCTCCCTTGTCAATGAGATACTCTATAAGAAGCTTGCCTGCGTATTAAACCGTGCAAGAATTAAACCAGGAAAACATAAAGATATTGAAGGAACAGAACAGTTAGATAAGATAATCAACATTGACCAGTCTCCGATTGGACGTACTCCACGTTCTAATCCAGCCACTTATACAGGAGTATTTGATCATATCCGTGAATTGTTCGCTATGACAAAAGATGCCAAAGCAAGAGGATATGACAAAGGACGTTTCAGTTTCAATAAAAAGGGCGGCCGCTGTGAAGCCTGTGCCGGTGATGGTATTTTAAAGATAGAAATGCAGTTTCTTCCTGATGTATATGTACCATGTGAAGTCTGTCATGGAAAGCGTTACAACAGAGAGACATTGGAAGTAAAATACAAAGGCAAAAACATATTTGAAGTATTAGATATGAATGTCGATGAAGCATGTGAATTCTTTGAGAGCGTGCCATCAATCCGAAGAAAGATAGAGACACTTCGAGATGTAGGACTTTCCTATATCAAGTTAGGACAGCCATCGACAACCCTTTCCGGTGGAGAGGCACAGCGAGTAAAACTTGCCACAGAATTAAGCCGCCAGAGTACCGGAAAGACAATATATGTTTTAGACGAGCCAACAACGGGACTGCACTTCGCCGATGTTCATAAACTGGTTGATATTTTGCAGCGGTTAACGGAAGGTGGCAATACAGTTGTAGTCATTGAGCATAACCTTGAAGTTATCAAAACAGCCGATTATATCATTGATATGGGACCAGAAGGTGGCGAAGGCGGCGGCACGATGGTGACTTGCGGAACACCGGAAGAAGTTGCTGCGGTAGAAAAATCTTATACTGGAAAATATCTGAAAAAATATTTGAATCCTGATTTGCCGCAGGCAAGGTAGACGAACTCAGGGAGAT
>NZ_ACEP01000071.1 GCF_000173975.1 Anaerobutyricum hallii DSM 3353 | reverse complement strand
ATTTACAGAGAAGCATGTAATGTTGTGAGCATTTCTTTTAATTCCCCTGCTCCCATCTGTCCTGGTGCGGAAGCTTTTCCTACTGCACCGAATGTGAGAGCAGAACCAAATACTTCACCGCATACACGGCTGATTACACCTGTTGCTGCCATAGACATTGTAATAATTGGACGGTCAGCGTAGTTATTTACCATCTCTTCTGTTGCTGCAAGAAGAGTGAGTACGTCCTTTTTGTTCTGTGGCATTACAGCGATTTTAGGGATATCTGCTCCAAGTTCCTGCATTTTGCGGAGTCTGTAGATGATATCAGATTTTGCTGGTGTCTTGTCGAAGTCATGGTTGGATGCTACTACTTTTACACCATGTTTGTGTGCTTCTTCTATTACAGCTTTTACTGCATCATCGCCTGTAAATGCTTCCATATCTACGAGGTCAACATAGCCTGTTGCGCTGATTTTCTGGTTTAATTCTACATAAACTGGAGTTTCAATTGCCTTTTCTCCACCTTCTTTAGAAGTACGGAATGTAAAAAGGATTGGCATTTCACCAAGTACTTCTCTTAACTGTTTCGCTGTTTCTTCTACTTTTTCAAAATCGAAGATGTCTTCGTACCAGTCTACACGCCACTCTACAACGTCTGCTCCGATTGGAAGGATATTCTTTGCAGCTTCTAAGATTTCTTCTCTTGTTTTTCCAACGATAGGTACACATATTTTAGGGATTCCTTCTCCGATTGCTACATTTCTTACTACTACTGGGTTCATAATAAAATCCTTTCTCTAATAATAAGTTTATTTATATTTTTACATTCTTATAGTCAAAAACCCACGACTTTCATACAACAAACGATAAATTAAAGTCTATTGATTGATGCAGCAGCCGCAGGTAATTGACAGTATACTACTTTTTTATTCTATTATTTCTCAGAGATGATATCTAATAATTTCTGACGCATTGCTTCGATTGGAGGTTCCTGACCTGTCCAATATTCAATCTGGGCAGCTCCCTGGTAGAGAGACATTCCAAGACCGTTTAAGATAGTTGCTCCAGCTTCTTCAGCGTCTAATAAGAACTGAGTTTTTGCTGGGTTGTAGCAAGCATCAAAATAGAACTGATCTTTGCTGATGAATTCTTTTGGAAGTGGGTTTTCTCCGATATGGCTGCCCATTCCGATTCCACTGGCATTTAATACAACTGTAGCTTCTTTTACTTTAGAAAAGTCACCTGCTGGGCAGAATTCTGCAACTGGTGCAAAGTTCTTATTGATATCTTCCACTAAAGATTTACTGGATTCTTCAAATACGTCTGTGATGTAGATCTTCTTTGCTCCGTAGTAAGCAAGTGCAGAACACATAGCACGACCTGCTCCACCACTACCGATACAGAAGTAAATATTCTCATCAATCTTAACATTTCCATCTCTTTCCATAGATCTGATGAAACCAATTCCGTCTGTGTTATATCCAACTAATTTACCTTCCGGAGTTTTAACAACTGTGTTACTTGCTCCCATCTTCTCGCATAATGGGTCCAGCTCATCAAGGTACTCAAGAACTTTTACTTTGTTTGGCTTTGTTACTGCAAAACCTGCAAAGTTCATGTAACGGATACCGTTAACTACGTCTGCAAGATGTTCATTATTTACCTCTGTGTAGAAATAAATCATATTTAATCCTGCGGCTTCATAACCACAATTCTGCATCTGTGCTGCAAATGACTGCTTTAATGGGTCACCAAGTAAAGTAATCATCTTTGTATTAATGTCAACTTTTGCCATGATACATACCCTCTTTCTTTTTCTTTAAAATCTTAATATATAATTATTTATTCTCATCCATAGCTAATAACTGCTGGACGAGTTCTTCACATACTTCGATAAGGCTCTTGCCATCTGTATTGATAATGATATCGGCCGCTGCCTCATATTTTGCACGTCTCTTTTCCATTAAATCAGCGATGAACGGAACATTTTTGTTGTTCTCGATGACTGGACGGTCATGACTATCCTTTACTCTGTCGAAAATAGTTTCCGGTGAAGCGGTAAGTAATACAACTCGTCCGTTCTTCTTCATCTCTACAACGTTACATTCACGCAGTGGAGTTCCTCCACCACAGGAGATTACAACATTCTTTCTTGACTGCATCTCAATAAGAAGATTGGTCTCTAAATCACGGAAGTACTGCTCACCATGAACCTCAAAGATATCTGGAATACTCATTCCTTCTCTCTCTGCGATAATCTGATCCATCTCAATAACGTCCATTGCAAACAATGTTTTTAAATATTCGGAAATACTTGTCTTTCCAGCACCCATAAATCCGATAAGTACGATATTGTAATCGAAAAGCTTTCTTGCCTGCATCTGCTTACTTGCTTTACCGATCGCATGGAAAATATCCCATACTTCACTTGCATTGCTCTCGTCCTCTAAACGACCGTCGAGCCATTCTTTCTGTCTTTCTTCCTGTTCCGGGTCAAGAATGTTAAGGCCATTCTCTTCTTTGTAAGCCATAATATCTTTAATAATATGATGTCTCATCAGTATGGCATCTAAAAGTATCTCGTCACACTGACCCAGTCTCTTTCTTAACTTTTCTAAACGAGTCATGTTGCTGCTCCCCTCTTTGGTCTAATAAAAATTTCCAGCTATTAAATGTATCCATATTCAAAATCAACTAAACGGAAATATTACTAAATTAAATATCTCTGAATAATCACTGAAATGTTCCTGAGCCTATAAAAACTGACTTCGAATATAGTAACTTTCACACATTAAACAGCTAAGTAATTATACCACAGGAAAAAAGCTACAACAAGTAAATGTAACAAAATAAATCTATAGGAAAATTCTATTAAATTTTAGATTTTTTCTATAGGTAATTATTTTGATATATTTGGATGATAGAAACGACAGACAGTAACAGCCTAAAGGCGTAAACCACCTTACATAAACGGAATAGAAAACCCCGGAAGTCACACACACTTCCGGGGTTTTCATTTTGCTCATGCCTGAAATTCACCACATTTCTTAGCTGGTTTTATTATATGCTAGAGCGTGCAGATTGTAGGAATGATTTTTCAAACACGCTCTAGAATGGATGAGAAATCAACTAAAAATTCTTAATACAATATTAATTTTATTTAAAAAAACATCTGCCGATAGTTCTAGTAAAACTATCGGCAGATGTTTTTTATAATACTTAATTTCTAACTTAGGGGAATTTTACTTGTGGTTTTTACGTTATTTGGAATTAGTTATTTTTTTGTTATTTGATTGTAAATCTTGATTATCTTGTATCATCTTTATATGCCGGCAGGTTTATGCCTGCCGGCCGACATATATTCAAATTTCCAGATTTCGGATTCTTTGCACAGTATCCTATAATTCATTAAAATGTATTTGAAAAATGTTTTCTGTAAATATATTATAAATCGAGGTGTTCATATCACAGTAATAATTTTTCAAATATATTCTGGTTTGTTGATAGTTTATTGAATTTATTTAATGAATCCTACCTGTGCGGAGATTTTCTTAATCTGTTCATCTTTACGTTTGTTATATTCTACTTTCTGCTGCTCAAAGAAGTTGTTTCCTTCTGGATCGATGGATACGATTAAAGGACCAAATTCTTTTACGCGGCAGTTCCATAAGGTTTCTGGCATTCCAAGATCACGCCATTCTGCTCTTACGATTTCTTCTACTTCTGTTGCGGCTACTACAGCGTTTCCTGCTGGGAATACACAGTGGATTGCTCCAAAGTCTTTGCAGGCACGTTCTGTATTTTCTTTCATACCACCTTTTCCGATGATCACACGTACACCAGTTTCTTTTACGAATTCATATTCAAATTTTTCCATACGCATACTGGTTGTTGGTCCTACGGATACCATCTCAAACTTATCATTTTCTAAAGGACGGATAATTGGTCCTGCATGGAAAATAGCATTATTTCTTACATCTACAGGAAGTTCTCTTCCTTCTTCTACTAAACGACGGTGAGCTACATCACGACAGGTTGTCATGCTTCCATTTAAATAAATGATATCTCCGATTTTAATGCCTTTTAAATCTTCTGCTGAAATTGGTGTTGTTAAAATCTTTTTTCCATCTTTTACTTCTACCATTATAACTCTACCCCCGTATGTGTTGTAATTTTATAATTTAAATCCTTGTCAAATACAATGTGTCCTCTTCTGTGACTCCAGCATCCTACATTTACGGCTACACCGATTGCGGATGGATGACGGGCTGTATTTTCGATATTTACTCCCATTACGGAGTATTTTCCACCCATACCCTGAGGTCCTAATCCGATAGCATTAATTCCGTCTTCTAATAATGCTTCCATCTTAGCTGCTCTCTCATTATCATTGTGAGAACCGATTGGACGCATTAAAGCCTTTTTAGAAAGAAGGGCTGCTGTTTCTACAGAAGTTGCTACACCTACACCTACTAATAATGGAGGACAGGCATTTAATCCGTATGTTGTCATAACATCCATAACGAACTTTGTTACTCCTTCGTATCCTTCACCTGGCATAAGAACCATTGCTTTTCCTGGAAGGGTGCATCCGCCACCAGCCATGTATGTGTAAATTTCACATTCGTCTGAATCAGGAACGATGTCCCAGAATACAGTTGGTGTTCCTTTTCCAACATTCTTACCTGTATTGTACTCATCAAATGTTTCTACACTGTTATGACGAAGTGGTGCTTCAAATGTTGCTTTTACAACAGCATCTTTTAAGAGTGCTTCAAGCTCTCCGATTAATGGGAACTTTGTACCACATTTTACCCAGAACTGTAATACTCCGGTATCCTGACAACTTGGACGATTCAGCTTTACCGCCAGTTCCTGATTTTTAAACATAGTATCATAGATTGTTTTGGAAAGAGGGCTGTCTTCTTTATCACGAAGCTCCTCCAGTTTTGCAATAACATCATCTGGAAGTTTCTTTGCAACATGAGCAATAAACTTAGCCATATGTTCCGTAAGTTGTGTTACCTGTTCTTCTTTAGACATTTAGAAATCCTCCTATTAATTTACCCGACGGTCAACGGGATTTAAATATGTGAATGAATGAAAGATTAACCGTATACATTTTCATTAATAAGTTCTGCTTTAATTTATTCGGCCGGAGCAACCCGGCCTGCTTAACCGGCTCTCTATCCTGGGAAAAATGGATAGAAAATCGGAAGAAGTATCATACTTACTACCGTTGCCACTAAAATCATTGGCACACCAGCTTTGGCATAATCTTTAAATGTATAGCCACCTGCTGTTACAACCATTGTGTTAGCCGGCATTCCGATTGGTGTTGCATATGCGCAGGAACCACCAATGACACATGCCATCAATACGGCACTTGGATCTGCACCCATTCCCTGTGCAATGGAAATTCCAATTGGAACCATCAGGGCTGTTGTCGCTGTGTTGGACATGAAGTTCGTCATTACACAGCAGAGCATAAAGATTACAAATGTAAGTACATATGGAGATGGGTTATCGCCAAGCATTCCGATTACCTTTTCTGCAATAAGTTCTCCTGCT
Source organism: Anaerobutyricum hallii DSM 3353 (assembly GCF_000173975.1). Lineage (GTDB taxonomy): Bacteria > Bacillota > Clostridia > Lachnospirales > Lachnospiraceae > Anaerobutyricum > Anaerobutyricum hallii. The sequence goes on along the minus strand of NZ_ACEP01000071.1, from coordinate 3,011 downwards.
CCTGTTTGCTCTAATGCAGCTGCTAAAGAAAGCGTTCCTCCAAAAAGGAAAATCGTTTTTAAATCAATAGATGCCAGTGCATCTTTCTCACTGATTACCCCTGTAATCATTAAAGCTAACGCTCCCATACATCCGATGACACAAAGCTTGATACCAAGCTGTTCCTCAAATATCATTCCTACTAAGGTAAGTAGCAGAATTACTAAGGAAAGGTACTGTTTCCATTTTGGTACATGGCTAAAATCCTTTGACTCATCAAAGATTCCTTCGTCGCTTCCTTCTTTATTCGGAAGAAACTTGTATCCGATAAATGCAAAGTAAATAATTCCTACAATTAAAATCGGAACACCAACTTTGGCATAATCAAAGAATCCAAACTTAAGACCAATTCCTTCCATACCTGACTGTGCAATCATGTTTCCAGGAGCACCAATCAATGTGAGGTTACCTCCCATCGCTGCTGCAAAAACCAAAGGCATTAACAATCTGGAACGGGAATACCCTGACTTCGCTGCAATTCCAATAACTACCGGAATCAGGATTGCTGCGGTTCCTGTGTTTGAAAGGAATCCACTCATCACACCTACGATAACCATAATCGCTACGATAAGCTGTCTTTCTGTTTTTGCAAAATGAGTAACAATTCCGCCAATCTTGTTGGCCATTCCTGTTTCAAACAATGCCCCTCCTACGATAAACATTGCTACAAACAAGATAACGTTGCTGTCGATAAATCCTGCGAACGCTGTCTGCCATTCAAGTACACCGGTAACTACCAGTCCGACACATACAATCATGGATGTCAGTCCCAGTGGAATCTTCTCCCACATAAACATGACAATCGCGAACAGCAAGAAAAGTAACGTGATTGTTATCTGACTCATCTCTCTACCTCCTCATTTGTTAGATTCGTCTTACGTTTTGCTTTTATCATAAATCCTCTTACCCTTTCCAGCCTCCCATACCCAGTAAATGAAAATCCCAATTTCTTTACTTAATGTTTTGCTTTTGCGTTTCTGATTTATGATTTTTGATATTTGATTTTGTATCCAAATCTTGATTCTAAGATATACCTTTATTGAGAAAAAGTCAACTATTTTTTGCTCCATTTGCATCATTTCGGCAAATACAATAAAGTTGTGACTATTTTTTTGTGCAGAATGCACTAGGATTGATTTGTGGGGTAGTGGGGACAGACGAACCAAAATAAAGAATCTGGGGAAGATTTGGGGAAGAAAGTCGGAGTCTACGACTCTCATACACAAATTACCTCAATATTATAATTAACACCTCGACCCTCCAAAGACAGCCCGCTGAAAGATAAATAGACCATATTTGTGGCCTCGGAGCAAAGGTTGGATGCGAGCGCTTCCACGCGAACATTCAACCTGCCGCGACTAAAGCCACAAATATGGTCTATTTATCTTTCAGCGGGCGTCTCCTGTCTGCGGCACCCCTAATTATAATAAGTCAGCATATCATCTCTGCTTCGCATTATATGTTCCTTCATGGCTGCTTCTGCCGCATCTCCATCATGTGCTTTGATTGCTTCTAAAATTTCTCCATGTTCTTTTACAGAAACTTTGGCATAGTCTTCTTCAGAAACCATATTACCCATAGAAAGTCCATTCCAAAGTTCTGAGATCATATTTTTCATTTTTCCATTTCCTGCAGCTGTCCAGATTTCATTATGGAATTCTCTATTAATATCTGTGTAGTGTGAAAAGTCTTTGTTCTCTAATACTTTACAGGAATCTTCGTATATTTCTTCCAGCTCTGAAATGTCTGCTTCTGGTGCGGCACAAAGACGGGCTGCCGCTCCCTCTAAGATTGCACGAAGCTGATAATGTTCTTTAATATAAGTTTCTGTCACACCAAGAACAACTGCTGCTTTATTTTTCCGAAGCTGAATCAATCCATCGCGGGCAAGAATCTGAAATGCTTCTCTTACTGGCATTGCAGACACATTAAGCTGTGATGCCACACTTTCAAGAGAAAGCACTTCTCCTTCTTTCATTTGTCTTGATAAAATCGCTTTTCTAAGTTCTGCCGCCACTCGTTCTTTCGCTGACGGCATCTTAATTGGTCTTAATCCCATCATTTATTTTTACCCCTCTCTATATTTACAATATCTGAAAGTACCTTCATCCACACATCTATTTTTTTGAATATTTTCTTTCTTCCTGAAATACTGTCGAGATTCACACCATTTTCTTCTAAAATAATCTGTTTCATCTCTTCTCTGCATTTGTTCTCCTGCTCATTCAACCCACAGGATACAGCAAAACGAATATAACAATCCGAAGCAGTATAAAGCAGTTTTGAGAGATATGCATTGTCCGTACAGTCTAATAATATTTCATCGAAACGTTTCGATGTGGATAAATCAGAGGAAAGAATAGTTATCACTTCTTTTCCCTTATCCTCATTTTTTAAATTCTCTACTGCTTTTTTGAGGATATCTCCGATCATTTCATAAATAATCTGAATCTGTTCTTCCGATAATTCTACTGCGTAAATTCTTCTCGTTGCCAGACGGACAATCAATCCCTGTCCCTCTAATACCTGAAATGCCTCTCTGATTGGAATTCTCGAAGCACCAAATACTTCTGCTAATTCTTCCTGTTTTAACTGCGTCCCTCCGACAATCCGACCAGAAAGAATCTCATCGGCAATCTGTTGTGCCATGTAGTCGCTAAGGCGTTTTTCTGATAATGCCCTCATTCAAATGTTCCTCCTCCAATTTTTGCTTACTTAACAATATTTCTATCTCATAATGCTACGATACTTAACTTAAGATAGATAGGTTAAGATAGTACTCCTATTAATAATGTATCCAAAATCACAAAAAAAGTAAAGAACTTTTTTACTTTTTAATTCATTAAGCGAACTACAGACAAAGACAGCCCGCGAAGAAAACCGATATCCTATATTTGTGGCCTCGGAGCAAGGTTTAGATGCGAGCGTATAAAGCGAGCATTTAAACCGCTGCGACTAAAGTCACAAATATA
>NZ_ACEP01000072.1 GCF_000173975.1 Anaerobutyricum hallii DSM 3353 | reverse complement strand
TACGATTGCAGATATAAAAGTATATAAACCAGAAGCAAAAAGTATCGGTTCCGGACAGGTATTATCTTCTGCTTATTCATCAGAAAAAGCAAAAATTGCAGTTTTAGAAATGGCAGAACAGATTGCATTTGATCTTTTTGAACAGAAGCTTGTTTCAAAGCAATTTGTCCTCACAATAGGTTATGATAGGGATAATCTACAAGGACAGGAATACAGTGGGGAGGTTGCAACAGATCGTTATGGAAGAAAAATCCCCAAACACGCACATGGTACGATTAATCTGGATATACCAACTTCTTCACTAAAAGAAATTACAACTGCTGTTTCTAGTCTTTACGACAGGATAATTGATAAGGAACTCCTTATCCGGCGGCTCACATTATCTGCTGCTAAAGTTATGCCCAAAGAAGGACAGGTATATCAGCAGTTAGATTTGTTTACTGATTATGAAGCATTAAAGAAAGAACAGGAAAAGGAACGTAGATTACAAAAATCTATTCTTGATATTAAGAAAAAATACGGAAAAAATGCAGTTTTGCGAGGGTTAAGTTACGAAGAAGGTGCAACAACAAGAACAAGAAATGGACAGATAGGAGGGCATAAAGCATAATGGGAAAGTATGACGATATCATCAATCTTCCGCATCATGTATCAAAAAAACACTCCCAGATGCCTATTGCAGACAGAGCAGCTCAGTTTGCTCCATTTGCAGCTTTAACTGGATATGGAGAACAGATTAAAGAAACTGCTAGAACTACGGAAGAATTTCATCAGGTATCAGGACGAGAAAAAGAAGAGATAGATCAGAAATTACAGATATTACAGCAAACCCAATATAAACATCCTCTAATTTCCATATATTATTTTGCACCAGATACCCGAAAACAAGGTGGACATTATAATAAAACAACAGGATGTGTAAAAAAGATAGATGTAATAAATGAGAAGCTTATGATGATAGATGGAAATGAAATTGCATTTAAACATATAAAAGAAATACAGGGTGATTTTTTTCTTTCAATTATGGAAAGTGAAAACATTACATGAAGCCAGAATATTTTTCAAATACACTCTAATCCGAACAAATGCCAGCTTTATGTGGATAAAAATGAAAATGAATAAATCAGTATTACAAAGGGGGAGCATGACATTAGTAAATATCGATTATCACAGCTTTTTCAGGAAGGTAATCCAGAGAATCTGACAGACAAACAGAAAGAAGTTTTAAAGATATGGAACAATCTGAGTACAAATGAGCAGGAAACAGTAATGTCAATGCTTCGTGGACTTCGAAAGTAGAAGAACAGTTCGAGTATATGTATCGGCTGTTCTTTTTTGATTTTCGGGTGTTAAAACGGTAATGTTTTTCTTGTATACAGTAGAGAACCATAGTATAATAAAACCAGTTTTTTTGCAAAAGTTTAAAAATAATAAGGAAATCGGCAAACCAGATGAAAGTCTGGGACGCAAAGCTACAGGGCCTGTAAAATGGCAGCCAGTTACATGAAATGAGGTGCACTGTCTGTTTGGCAGTGCTTTTTTATGGTAGAGCACTTGAATAAGTAATACAGAAGCTGTTTGGAAAAATATTGTGAAAAATAGCGGGGAGGTTATTGATAATTAATGAATGTAAAATTAAAATCTGGAAGTAAGCAAGCAATTGTAGCCTAGAGGAGGGGAGAAAGATGAAGAAGTGCAAATTAGTACAGAATATAATGAATTTCAAATTTTGTTACATTATATTTTGCACAATTATATGTTTTATTGTTTTATCCGTTCCTACATTTGCCAAAGAAAACTCTGACAATGTTATCCGGGTAGGATCTTTTGAAGAAACTTATAATACCGTCAATGAAAAGGGGGAAAGAAGCGGCTATGGTTATGAGTATCTTCAAGATATTGCAGGTTATGCAGGATGGACATATAAATACATAACAAGTGATTGGAAAAACTGCTTTACACAGTTGGAAAATGGAGAGATTGATATTCTTGGCGGTATTTCCTATACAGACGAACGTGCTGAAAATATGCTTTTTTCCGATATGCCTATGGGGGAAGAGAAATATTACATCTATACGGATGCATCCAATATGGATCTTACAGCAGGAAATCTGGATTCTTTTGAGGGAAAAAATATTGGTGTGTTTAAAGATCATATACCGGAGGATCTGCTTAACGAATGGGAGTTAAAGTATGGTCTGCATACGCAGCATGTCAATGCTTCTAATACCGCAGAAGTTATGGACAAACTGTCGAAACATGAAATTGACTGCTTCGTTTCAGTAGAAGAATCCCGTTGGGAAGAATCTGATATTTCGCCTGTTACAAGTATTGGAGAGACAGAAATCTATTTTGCCATAAATCCCAAACGTCCGGATATCAAAGAAGCACTGGATAGTGCTATGCGCAGGATCAAGGATGACAATCCATTTTACACTGATGATCTCTACAGGCGTTATCTTTCTGCACAGAGCAGCTCATTTCTTTCAAAAGAAGAAAGGGAGTGGATCGGGCAGCATGGAGCAATCAGGATAGGGTATCTGAATCAGGATGGAGGTATCAGTAGTGTAGATCCATCAACAGGCAAACTGACAGGTGTTATCACAGATTATGTGGATCTTGCAGAAAATTGTCTGCAAGGCCAGACTCTGGAATTTGAATTAAAGGGGTATGATACAAGAAGTGAACTGCTTCAGGCATTGCAGGATGGAAAAATAGACCTGATTTTTCATACAAACCAGAATCCATACTTTGCAGAAACAAAAGGAGTTGCTTTGTCGGATACGCTATTGACTCTCAATATGGCAGCAATTACGGCAAAGGATTTTTTTGATGAAAATAAAGAGAATACAGTTGCCGTTGAAAAAGATGATTTTTCATTGAAGGCATATCTTTCATACAATTATCCAAAATGGGAGATTATAGAATATGGGACATCAGATGCAGCAGTAAAAGCGATGCAGAAAGGGGAGGTAGATTGCATTGTAAGCAGTTCAGGTACTGTTTCTGACTATTTGAAAAATAATAAGCTTCATAGTGTTTTCCTGACAAAAGAAGCCGATGTTCCATTTGCTGTTCGGCAGGGAGAACCGGTTCTTTTGTCCATTCTGAATAAAACACTGACATCTATGCCTACAGCTCAATTTTCAGGTGCGGTAGTTTCGTATAATGCTTCTTTACGAAAAGTTACAGCGAAGGATTTTATTCAAGATAATTTACTGGCTGTCTCACTCATAGTTGGAATCTTTATTTTTGTTGTCCTGTGTATAATTCTTGATTCTTTGAAAAAATCAAAACGTGCGGAAGAAAAATCCAAGAAGTCTGCTGAGCAGGCATTGAAGCTGAATCAGGAGCTTGAAGAAAAACAGCAGGAATTACAAAATGCACTTGTAGAAGCACAGAGTGCCAATAAGGCTAAGACTTCCTTTTTAAATAACATGTCTCATGACATCAGGACACCGATCAATGGCATTATGGGCATGCTTACAATTCTTGAAAAAAGCGGAAATGATGGTGAGCGGGCAAAAGATTGCCTGAATAAAATAAATGAGTCTTCGAAACTGCTATTATCATTGGTAAATGATGTCTTGGATATGGCAAAGTTAGAATCGGATACCGTGGTTTTTAGTGATGAATCCATCAATCTGGATCAGGTATGTCAGGAAATCACGGAGTCACTATCTTTTCAGGCAGAAGAAAAAGGACTTCATGTTATAGGAGAACATGATGATTACAGTGGTATATATGTTTGGAGCAATGCAGTTCATCTGAAAAAAGTATTGATGAATCTGTTTACAAACAGTATGAAGTACAATAAGGTGAATGGTTCTATTTACATGAGTATGAGAACGATTGAAAGATCAGAAGATCACATGACATGTGAATTTAAAATAAGAGATAATGGGATTGGAATGTCCGAAGAATTTATAAAAAATGAATTGTTTACTCCATTTGTACAGGCAGATAATTCCCCACGTTCTGATTATAATGGGACAGGTCTGGGAATGCCTATTGTGAAACAACTTGTAGAAAAGATGGGCGGAACCATAACAGTTGAAAGCAAGCTTGGTGAAGGAAGCTGTTTTACTGTAATACTTCCATTTAAAATTGATACGAATGCACGGCTGGAAGAAAAAGAAGATTTCAATGCAGATATATCAGGTGTCCGGATATTATTGGTTGAAGATAATGAGCTGAATGCGGAAATAGCAGAATTTATGCTGACGGAAAATGGGGCTAAAGTAGAAACAGTGAAAAATGGGTTAGAAGCTGTTCAGCACTTTGAAGCCTGCGAATCAGGAAGATACGATGTTATTTTAATGGATGTCATGATGCCGGTGATGGATGGGCTTACTGCCACAAAAACAATAAGATCCTTGGAACGGCAGGATGCAAAAACAATCCCTATCATTGCTATGACTGCAAATGCATTTAGGGAAGATGTAGAAAAGTGTATGGAAGCAGGAATGAACGCACATCTTGCAAAGCCGTTGGATGATAAAACAATCAAGCAGACTATATGCGAAGAATTGAGAAGCAGTAGGGACAGGTGAAAATTTATTAAACCAGGAGGTTGACAAGGAGATGTATAGAGAAATATATTTGACAGACAGAAAGAAAGGAAATTTAATATGATTTCGAGTGCAAAGAAATATATGGCAATGTTACTGGATTTTGTATGTGTGTGTATGATATTTTCTCCCCAGACTGCATATGCGGCCGAGGACAGTTCGCAGCATGAAACTGTCAAAGTCGGTTTCTTTGCCATAGATGGATACCATATGATGGATGAAGAGGGAAACCGCAGCGGTTATGGATATGATTTCCTTCGGCTGATGGCCCGTTATTGGGATGTAGATTACGAATATGTCGGATACGATCAGAGCTGGGATGATATGCAGCAGATGCTTGAATATGGCGAGATCGACATGGTAACATCTGCCCGCAAAACACCGGACAGAGAAGAAAAGTTTGATTTTTCACGTCCAATCGGAACCAATTATGGGATGTTGACCGTCCGCAGTGACAACAGCACGATTGTGGACGGCAATTACAGCACTTACAACGGTATGCGTGTGGCGCTTTTGAACGGAAACACCCGGAATAAAGAGTTTGCGGATTTTGCAGACAACAAAGGATTTACATATGTTCCATCTTATTTTGATACGACCGCAGAAATGGAGGAAGCCCTTCAGAGCGAAAAAGTTGATGCGATTGTTACCAGTTCTCTGAGAAAAACAAACAATGAGCGAATCGTGGATAAATTTGGCAGCAGCGATTTCTATGTCATTGTTAAAAAGGGCAATACAGAATTGCTGAATGAGATCAATTATGCGATCGATCAGATGAATGCGGTTGAGGGTGACTGGAAAACGACGCTTTACAATAAAAATTATGAAAGCATAGAAACTAAGAATCTGGAATATACGGAGCAAGAAAAAAGTATTATTGCACAATATTCCAAGGACAACCCAATTCGTGTTCTGTGTGATCCGACCCGTTATCCATATTCTTATAATGAAAATGGTGAGATGAAGGGGATTATCCCGGATTACTTCCGGAAAATTGCAGACTATGCCGGGATTTCCTATGAGTTTCTTACACCTGCCACCAGAGATGAGTATATTGCTTATCAGAAAAATAAGGAAGCCACAGATATGAGTATCGATGCACGCCTGGAAACAGATAACTATGCTGAGACGAAAAAATGGGGGCTTACTGCACCTTTCATTACAATGCAGCTGGCAAGGGTGACACGGCGTGACTTTGATGGAAAAATCAATGTTGTTACTACGGTTGACCAGACAGCATCAAATTCAATTGCAGATGCAATGGCACCCGGCGCAGAAAAACTGATGTGCAGTACCCGACAGGAAATGATGGAGGCTGTCCGTAAGGGAAAAGCCGATGCTGCCTTCGTCTACTATTATATGGCACTGGCGTTTGTGAATAGTGACACCACAGGCACCCTGACATATACTTTGCTGGAACAGCCTACATACACCTACCGCATGGTAATATCATCAACAGAGAATCATGCACTGGCTGGCATCCTGACGAAAGCAATGTATGCCATGCCAAAAAAACTTGTCGAAGATCTAGCAGCACGGTATACCACATACAAAGCAACAGATCTGACATTTGTTGACTGGATCCGTCTGCATCCTGTTGTTACTGTTTGGGTTCTTCTTATTTTCGGATGGTTGCTGACTACTATGGCTGTGATAGCAATGCGTCTCAGTGCAAGAAAAAAAGCTCAGAAGGCAGCCCAGGAGACGGCTGAGGAAATGGCGGAACTGGCAGAGCATGCGCAGGCTACAAACAAGGCAAAAACAGCATTTCTGTCACATATGTCCCATGATATGAGAACACCGATGAATGCAATCATGGGATTTACCAGTATTGCAATGAAAAATAATCCGTCAGACGAAGTGAAAAATTGTCTGGAAAAGATTGATGAAAGTTCAGAGTATTTACTGTCGCTGATCAATGATGTATTAGATCTGACTCGCGTGGAAAGTGGAAAAGTGAAATACAATCCGGTACCGGCAGATTTGAAAAGTATCACAGATTCTGCACTGGATATTACAAAAGGCTTTCTTACGAACAGGGATATCAGCTTTAAGATCCAGCGTGAAGAAGCAAAGATCCCAAATGTACTTGTGGATCCTGTACGTCTGCGAGATGTGCTGGTTAATATTCTGAGCAATGCCGTGAAGTTCACTCCGGATGGAGGGACGATTACATTTGAAGCCCGGTGTCAGGAAAAGGGCGGGGATGGATATATAAATATGCATTACCGCATTTCGGATACTGGTATTGGCATGAGTGAGGAATTTACAAAAGAAGTTTTTGAGAAATTTGCACAGGAAGATTCCGATGTGAGAACGCAGTACCATGGAGTTGGACTAGGGATGGCTATCGTAAAGAAGTATGTAGATATGGTGGGTGGAACCATTTCCGTGCAAAGCAAAAAGCATGAGGGAACCACTTTTACTGTGGATATTCCTCTGGAAATTACAGATAAGGAATGTAATAAGTCAGACACAGGTTTTTCTGAAAAGGTGAATCTTACAGGTGTGAAAGTCCTTCTTGCAGAGGATAATGAGCTGAATGCAGAAATTGCGACCGTGCAGCTGGAAGAGTTTGGAATGAATGTAGAAAGAGCTGTAGATGGAAAGAATGCTGTTGAGATTTTCAGAAATCATCCGGAAGGCACATTTGATGTAATCCTGATGGATATCATGATGCCTGAAATGAACGGTTATGAAGCGGCAAAAGCAATCAGAGCGATGAATGACAGACCGGATGGAAAAAACATTCCTATTATAGCAATGACAGCCAATTCATTTGCTGAAGATGTTCAGGCATCACTGGATGCAGGAATGAATACACATTTGTCAAAGCCGATTGTGATTGAGGAAGTTATAAAAACGATTTTAAGGTATGTTCATAATGATTAGCAGAAGTTCATGAATTAGTGGAATACAATTGACAGGAGGGCTAAAAGATGACAATGCAGGAGTGCTATAAAGCTATCGGAGGAAACTATGAGGCTGTTTTGGGACGCCTTCACAACGAAGCACTGATTCCGAGATTTACATTAAAGTTCCTTGAAGACCAGAGTTATCTACAGTTAAAACAGGCATTGGAAAATAAAAATTATGAAGATGCTTTCCGCAGTGCGCACACATTGAAAGGGGTGTGTCAGAATCTTTCCTTTGATCGTCTGTATGAGGTTAGTAATGAGTTGACAGAACTTTTGAGAGATAGAACCGGAGAGAAGCCGGGGATACCGGAAGCAATGGAAAAAGTAACAGAAGTATATGAGATGACGATTGAAGAAATAAAGAAGGGTTTGTCGCATTAAGTGATGCGACACGACTTTCTGTCTTGGATCAAGTGCTTGGAACATCATAAAAAATGAGTGGATGAAGGTAATAAAAAATATGGATAAAAGACAAAAAATTCTGATTGTAGATGATTCAAAATTAAACAGAGAGATATTGAAAGAGATTCTCGGAGAAACTTATAATTATCTGGAAGCTGAAAATGGAAATCAGGCAATCCAGATGATAGGAGAAAATATTGGAATTAATCTGATGCTTTTAGATATCAATATGCCACAGATGAATGGTTTTGAAGTCTTGGAGATAATGAAAAGAAGCCAGTGTATTGCTGAAACTCCCGTAATCATGATATCTTCTGAAGATGCTGTTAATACTATGCGTAAGGCATATGAGTTGGGAATCACAGATTATATCACACGACCGTTTGATTCTGTGATTGTAAAGAAAAGAGTTCAGAATACCTTGGGTCTCTATATGAACCAAAAGCATCTGATTAATGTGGTTTATGATCAGGTTTACGAAAAAGAAGAAAATAATAATATCATGATCCAGATTATGAGTAATATATTGGGATCCCGTAACAGCGAGAGCAGAGAGCACATCCTGCATATTAAAACAGCAACGGAGATGATGCTGAGACAACTGGTAAAAGTAACAGATGCTTATCCTTTGACAGAGGCAGATATTGCTTTGATTACAACTGCTTCTTCCCTTCATGATATTGGTAAGATTCGTATTCCGGAAGAAATATTGAACAAACCGGGCAGACTTACCGATGAAGAATTTAAGATTATGGAAACCCATAGTGAGCTTGGCGCAGCTATAATTAAGGATATGGACTTTTCACAAGGTCATCCACTGGTACATACCGCATGGGAAATCTGCAGGTGGCACCATGAAAGATGGGATGGAAAGGGCTATCCGGATGGATTGAAAGGTGAAGAAATACCAATTTCCGCACAGGTGGTATCGATTGTTGATGTTTATGATGCACTTACAAGTGAAAGATGCTATAAGAAAGCATTTGAGCATGATACAGCGATTCAAATGATCATGGATGGACAATGCGGACAATTTAATCCCATTCTTCTTAAGTGTCTGAAAGAACTGAGTCTTCAGCTTTCAAAAATGCTTAATAAAGAGATGGACGATAATAAATATTCTCATGAAATACAGAGACTTTCGAATGAAATACTCAGTGATAAATCCTTACCGAACCAGATTTATTCACAGAGTCTTGTCAAAGTCATGCAGGAAAAAATCGATTTCTTCAAATCAAACAGTGGCACGAATTCGATTGATTACAATGTGGTTTCAGGTCAGCTCACTATATTAAACGGAAAACAGCAGGTATTATGTCAGAGAAATAATCCGAAATTTGATCTGTTCAAAGAATTTGGGGTAATTGAAGAAGACGTTCAATATATTCGGGTTTTGTTACACCAGACATCTGTACAAAATAAAGAAATCTCTGTGCAGATAAAAGCGACGGTGGAAAATAAAAGTCAGATGTATAAAATGAAATTACATACGCTGTGGTCGCCTATGAAGAAAGACGTATGCATAGGAATTATCGGGTATTTTGACATTATAAAATAAACATGAAGCTTATTAATCATAGAGTGTATGGATTCATTTCCATATGCTCTTGTTTTTTTAAAAATATACTTCTGGATTTAAAACTAAATACTTGCAAAATAGGTATCTAATAATTTTGCATCATTACAGGTACAATAGAATCATGTAATGATGGAAATGAGGTGTATTTACTTGCATATAGAGAAGTATGTTGCGAAGAATATAATTTCTTTGTGTGAAAAGCGTGACATCAGCAAATACCGATTATCGCAGTTGTCCGGGATTTCTCAGTCTTCGCTTAGCAGGATTATGACGCAGGAAAGTCTGCCGTCATTGATTACTCTTGAAAAAATATGTGTAGCTTTGGGAGTAACTTTATCACAATTTTTCAGAGAAGAAAATCCAGTAGATTTAACGGAATCACAAAAAGAAATACTTAAAATATGGGACAATTTAAGCACGAAAGAACAGGAGACAGTTTTAGCGATGCTTAGAGGTCTTCAGAAATGAAGAAACAGTTCAAACATATATGTTTGGCTGTTTCTTTTTTTGTGCAGATAAAGAGAGAGTTAGATTTAATTTTAATTATATAAAAATTGAAATATTTATAAAGAAGTTAACAAGAAAGACAATATGGGAAATACTAGAAATAACTAATGCTTATGAGATGAATAAATATCTATTTTAATAAAAAAACAAATAATATATATTATATAATTACTACTATTTAAAAAATAAATATTATGTTAAAATATTTATGGCGTTCTGCAAACACAGAACGTCTTTTTTTTTTGCAAAAAAAGTAAAATATCCTGTTAAGGGGCAAAACTGACAGCCTCTATATAGAAAGAAAAACCTTGAAAGTCTGAGAGATTAGGCTTTCGGGGTTTTTTTATTATCTAGCTGACATAGAGTGGAAACCTTAATTTATGCGATATTTCCAAAATAATTCTCCCTAAACATAACAAGGCAAAATAAAAAAAGAGAGAATCAACCAATGAAAGAAAACGAGAAATTAGAAGCAACTAACACAGAATTAGTGGCAGAAATACTCTAATTATACAGCATCATCACCGAAAATGATAGCAATATATCAATGCAGGAGAAAGAGAGTATATAAAATGTGCGATAATAAACTTGACCCACGTTTCTATCCAGAAGTATATCAGGCGGTGGCAGGAAAAGATTACACAGTATACGCCTATATGAACGATGGCGGCGTAAGGAAATTTGATGTTAAGCCCTGATAAAGAAAGGCGGCGTTTTCAAGAAAATTGAGGATAAAGAGATATTTAAAAATACACTGACAGTTTTAAACGGTACAGTTGCGTGGGATATAGCCGGAAACCGGAATATATATAAGTGTATAGATATTGATCCTATGACAATCTTCAAATCGCCAGCAGTGCCAGATTTCCCTGAAATTTAGAGGCTTTAGAGTAATAAGAAAGGGAGTGTGAGATATGGACTGGAATCTTAAAATAACAGACATGATAGGAGATATGCCAGAACACTCTACTGTAATCGTAAATTTTGTTGCAGCGATTAGACATCAGTTGAAGAATAGTACATGCTATGTATATTCAGATAATATTCAATATCATTTCCAGGATAGTCAGGGCAACAACAAGATTATTATTCCTGATGCATCTATAAACTGCCGTACAAAATCAAGACATGGAAACACCTTTACGGATGCACCACGTTTTGTTATGGAAGTTCTGTCACCATCAACAGAAAAGTATGATAGAACAGAGAAAATGCAACTATTTTGAGAAACGAAGTGGGCGATAATATAAATAAGCACGCATATAGAACAGATAGAAAATATCCATAGAAGTTTTTAATAGTGTAATCTACTAAAACTAACATAAAAAAATATACAGATTTTTTATCCGGAATTATTGACGTATAAATAACTTCATGGTATTTTATTTTTGATAAAAATGGAAATTATTTAAAGGCAAATCTGCTGAAAGGCAGGGACGCAAAGTTAGAAGGGGCTAAAGTCAGAAAGATTGACCAGGTCAGCCAGTTGCCACTGTTTCCATATCATATATGGAAAAGATGTGAAAACAGAAGAGATTTCGATAAAATTTATCCTCTTATAGCAGGAAGACTCCGACCTCTAAGGTGGGAGATGAATTGCGTCTGCTACCTACTTGATAGAGCATCCTGATTATAGTATAGTATCTTTAGTCGGATAATAAAAAATTGAGATAATAACGCACATTTAGTATTCTTACTATATTACCATCTTGCGCTTGTGTTCAAGTATCACAGGTGGGTTTTCGAGGAAAAGGAAGTGGCATGGTGGCAAACAGAGCATATAAATTCAGAATATACCCGAATGATGAACAGAAGATTTTGTTTGCTAAGACTTTTGGCTGC
>NZ_ACEP01000073.1 GCF_000173975.1 Anaerobutyricum hallii DSM 3353 | reverse complement strand
GAAAGCAGTCCGAAGTTTCTATGGTCAAAATTCCACAGCACAAAGTCACAAAATTCAATAAATTTTTTAGGGGTTCTTCCTCGTATTATTTGAGCAATCCGACAGAAAATTTACAGCGGCTGACTATTCCAAATCCTACAAATCAGTTGAAAAAGATTTGGAGAAGGGGATAGGAGAAATAGGAATTCTGGCAAATTACTTTTCAAAGAGATTGACACCTAAAATAATATGCTAATCCCCTTGAATCAACCGGAAAAAGGCAGATTTTTATCCACTTGTAATTCAGGTTCTTATCGTAAAATGGTTATGATATTATAACAATATCTTACGCGTCAATCTTTAATATTTTATTGCCCGGAAAGCCACGACCTATTGGTGAATCCCCAAATCCGCTAAGATTAATTCTGATTTTACTTCTACAGCCAACAAACAGCCCGCAGAAAGAGAAATAACCTATATTTGTGGCCTGGGAGCAAAGGTTGGGTGCGAGCGGTTAAGCGAACATTCAA
>NZ_ACEP01000074.1 GCF_000173975.1 Anaerobutyricum hallii DSM 3353 | reverse complement strand
AATGTATACAAGCTTATAATATATCACTGAATTTATTTACTTTCGCTAAAAAGAGGATATTTCCTATGTTCCAATGACACCTCAGATATATCCCAAGCCTGACAGTATTACACTATACACTTAATATTTTTAAATTTAGTCATTACATTGTTGGAATTTATTTACATTTTCTTGAGATTAAGTATAGCGAATTAAAGATAATTATGTTAACATAGACTTACATAATATCAGTATATCGGAGGTGATTATAATTCTAAAGCAAACAAATATTGCACATACTATTGATTTAACCGCAGACAGAGCCAAGTATGACGAATGTGCAAAAAAACTATTAACTTATAATGCCGTTATTGCATGGATACTAAAATCCTGTACAAAAGAATTCTCGCAATATAGTGTTCAATTTATATGCGATAACTGCTTAACAGGAGACATTGAAATATCACAACGCTCTGTACATCAAGATTACCTCGATAAAAACACTCGATTAAATGGCAACCAACGAATTGACGGACTTAACACCGAAGCAAACTCTATCAATGAACAGACTGTATACTATGATATTCGTTTCAAAGCCTGTCTACCAGACAGTGATGAGCCTGTACAACTCATTATAAATCTTGAAATCCAATTAAATGATACACCGGGTTATCCATTAGTAACACGAGGATTTTATTATTGTGCTCGAATGATTTCTGAACAATACGGAACAGTGTTTACTGATGAACATTATGAGAAAATTCAAAAAGTATATAGTATATGGATATGTCCTGACCCAGCAAAGAAGCGGAAAAATGGTATTTTTAAATATCATACTGTTGAAGATACCATACATGGCACTCCCTACACTTCCCCTGAAAGTTATGATTTAATGGAAGTTGTTATTTTAAATCTTGGTGATGCTGATAAAGAAAGTGATTTGGAGATTCTTGATTTACTAAATGTACTCTTCTCACCCTCTACATCTCCAGAAGAAAAAAAGCAGCGTCTAAACGATGATTTTCATATTGCAATGACAGAAGAATTTGAAAGCGAGGTGCAAAATATGTGTAATCTTAGTAATGGTCTTGTAGCGTTAGGCGAAGATAAAAAAAGCTATTCCCTTGCTCAGATGATGATTGAAAATGAAGAACCTTTAGACAAAATTATTTTATATACAGGCTATTCTGTTGAAAAGTTAAAAGACATCGCCAACACAATGGGAAAATTATTACCAGAAAAATAATCACAAAAACTCCTCGGTCATATTTCCGGGGAGTTTTGTGATTTTACTTTCTTTTGAAGCCGGCTTTATGTCGGTTTCTTTTTTATCTATTAGATTGAAACGGATTACTCAAACTCCTTTGCAGACTACGTTTTATAGCACGCAAGGTGCAGAAGCGATACCGCAGTACCGCCTACTACTTTTAATATGGAATTTTGATAATAACCTGTGCGCCGCCAGTCTTTTTAGAATTGCTTAAAACAAGCTGCCCGTCATGTTGCTTGATAATGCTGCTTGTGATATAAAGTCCCATACCAAAGTGCATATTAGAAGTACGGCTTTTGTCGCCCATGAAAAACTGTTTCTGTGCATGATGTAGGGCCTCCGGTGTGAAGCCGCCTCCCTCGTCCGTTATAGATATATGTAAAAAGCAGTCCGTTTTTTGCACCGTTACATAAATTGTCCCCTGTGGTGGAGAATAGTCTAACGCATTGCTTATCACGTTCATAATTGCCCGTTCCAACAGCAGCTTATCCGCCTTAAGTGTGCCCAGGTTAGCCCCCGTTTCCAGTTGCAGACAAATTCCTTTGGTAAGGCATAAAGAGCTTGCCTGCGCTTTAATCTGGCCCATGTAATCAGCTATATCAAATTTCTCCAAATGAAGCTGATACCCGGCGATTGTCCGTGAAATGTCAATTAACACTTTAATATAAATGCCTATCTGTTCGGAGCTTTCAGTGATGTAACCCGCATATAGACGTTGTTCGTCGTCTAGCTCCGTTTCATTTATCAAATCAATATTTCCTTGAATGACGGTCAAAGGTGTTTTCAAATCGTGAGCGAGTGCTGCAATCTGTTCTCTCTGTAACTGTTCCGCGTTCCATTGCTTCTCTAAAGATATTTTCAGATTATCTTTCATATTTGCAAAAGAACAAAGTACGTCCTCAAATTCTTTGATTTTTGAATGTCCCACTTCAAAATCAAGATTTTGTTCTGCTACCTGCCTTGTCGCTTCAAAAAGCGGAGAGAGCTGCGTCCGCATATTTTTTGCAAACTTCGCTGTCAATATCACGCATACTGCAATACAGTTGATTGCTATAAAAATATAAAGCAGAATTTCCGGTGAGGGAAAATGCTCATAAAGCCATTCATTTGTAAACTGTGAACCTATGTAATATTGCAGCACTACATATTCATTTTTGCGGGTCACAAGCAAATACTGTTTGTTGAGGTTTGTATTTATCTGCCCGGATATTGCGTATTCCATAGCCCGGTCCAAATCGTCGCCCTCTAAGGTCGTTTCCGTCACTTGATAATTTTTATCCAGCACCAAATATTCACAGCCCATAGGAAGCTGCACATCTGCCAAATCCGGCGTTGCAGCAATAACAGGAGCAAGATCTTTTGTGCAGCGTTCTGAATAATCCGCATAGGTAATAAGCCCTGTACTAGTTCCAGCTAAAATAAGACTAAATGGTATTGCCACCGCACCTATTAGTCCAATCAACAGCATACATAAGAATTTCCAAAAAGACGCTTTCAGTGATGTTGTTTTTTTCATTCCCATTTATATCCAATCCCCCAGACTGTCGCTATCGGCTGAATATCCAGTTTGTTCAATTTTGACCGGATATTCTTGATATGAGTAGAAATCGTAGAATTATCACTGTCGCCCTCTAAGCTGAAAACAGCTTCGTAAATCTGTTCTTTTGAAAATACCTGTCCTTTATTCCTTGCAAGATATTCACAAATCAGATATTCGCTTTTTGTTAAGGCAACAGGCGTGTTATCTACCCGTAATTCTTTTTCAGATAAATCAATTTTTATGCGGTCAAAGGTAAGTGCGGTATGTCGTTCCCTACGTTCACGCCGTAGGTGGGCGTTTACTCTCGCCCGCAATTCTGCAATACGAAATGGTTTTGTCAGATAGTCGTCTGCTCCCAGACCAAGCCCAAATGTGATGTCATGCTCCATTGTCTTTGCTGTCAGAAAAAGAATAGGACAGTCTACAAGGGAACGAATTTTATCACAATAGGAAAAGCCGTCTACATCTGGCATCATAATATCCAGTATAATCAAGTCATATCTGTTCAGCTTATCAAGCGGTACCTGTGCGGCAGAGGTATAAGTGGTCACGAAATGCCCATCCTTTCGCAGCCCGTTTTTGACAAGCTCTAAAATAGCCCGTTCATCATCAATCATAAGGATCGCCGCCATATTGTTGCCTCCTTTCGTTGTCCTTTTTAGTATAGCACAAGCTCCAAGGGCAGGAAAGCTGTCATTGTCGCTTTGCAATATAGTAGTTATCATTTACATTGACCGCAACCGCTTCCGCTTTATCGGTTCCGTAAATCTCATAGACATCTGTGTAAAACCAAGACTCTCGCCCCTGTCCGGCATTTTCCCCGTACCAGTCAATCTTGCTTAAATCTTCTTTTGACAAAGGGATTTTCGTTTCTGTATCGAATGTAACACTTTCAGCGAGAATATCAATGTAGCTGCCTAATTCATCATCTGATACCATATCAGACGTTACTTGATAAACCGTCCCGCCCCAAAGAAGTTGTGTCGCATTTTCTGGATTGACTTCAAAGCTGTCATTTATAGATTCTTCTGTTTTCTTAAAATCAAAAACAGTATCGCTATCTTTGACATTTTCGCTGATAACAGCTTTATGATACCCTCCGTTTACATCTACAATAAGATAATCGTCTGCGTTAGAAGCCGCATATACATTGAGAAAAGGAATAATGTAAGCGGCTTCTGGTGCTTTCTCCGCCAAATCCGCTAAGGATTGAAAAGTTGCCGGTTCAACATTTTCTTGCAGCAATATTTTTCCGTTCTCGTCTATGGCGGCAAGCTGCCGGATATATCCAATCCATTCTCCAAGCCCGCCATTTGATACGGTATCTGCCAAAATGGTGTAATCGTTACCTTTATAGGAAAAACGTGTTACATTTTCCGTATTCAAATAACATTGTTCCTTGTCACTGGAATATTCTTCGATTCTGTCCTGTAAAGTACAGCCAGCAAGAGCCACACAAACGATAAAGGTAAACAGCAGAAGTAGCATTATTTTTTTGCTTTTATTCATAATTTTTTCTTCCCTCCCAATGAGAAAACCATAATAAGGTCAGCAATAAGCCGCCTGTCGTTAATGCTGCAATCCATATTTTTTCCGTTCCATAGTTGAAAATTTGTCGGCTCAAAATATCCTGTACCCAATTCATAGACCATGCAAAGGGGATATACCGGGCTACACCTTTCAGCTCAATATTGCTATATAAGATACATTGCAGACTTTCAAACACGCCCCAAAACAGGGATAACCCTAATCCAAATTTGAAGCTAAGGAACAGGTGCAAGATGTATATTATCAAATTACAAAAGGCCATCCCGGCGGCGGCTCCAATGAGCATTCCGAGCTGCACTGTATCAGCCATTCCCAAAAGATGTATGCCAATCACAAATAACAGGAACAGAAAGAACAATGCAAATACCCCCGAACCATAAAGATAAGTTAATTTTGCAAGCATATTTTTGTGTCTGTTTGGTACAGCAAGCAGCGTTTGGAAGTGTGAAGCCTTTTCTTCCAGTGCAACGTTCAGACCAACAATAACGCTTATCAACAACGGAAAAAACGTTGTAGTAATTTCCAATATCATTTTGAGCTTTTTACTGTCTGCGGTGCTGGCATACAGGGAATAGTAAGCAAGAAATAACAATGCCCCCATAACGGGTACACAAAAATGAATAGCCCAAAACGATGTATGCTTCGTTTTTTCCTGTTCAGAACGAAGCACATAAATAAAACCCATTTCTGTCTACCTCCCTTTGGAAAAATCCTTTGCGTCGGCATAGGATAAAATAAGAAACAAGAGTATTGACAACGAAATGGAAATCATAATGGCTATAGAAAATCCACAATTCCCCGCATAAGTTCCGTTCATTTCAATTCCCATAAGTGGCTCTGCCAGTTTTGCTGCCCAACAATACGGTACAAACCACCATGCTACTGTATTTCCTAATGCGGTAGCAGTAGATAGGACAATCCCAAGTATTGTATTTAACACAATCGGCACAAACATTCCCGTTTTGCGTGCTAAGTACAGACACAAAGGGATTTGCCAGACAGACGCAAGGATAATTCCGATACTTCCTGTAATGCTGTGTAAAAGAGAATATACTGCCGTTGCCGGAGCAATGATATTACTGATAGAAATAAGCAATGCTAAAAATATCGCTGAAACAAGCAGTTTTTCGACTAAGATAATGCCCTTAGCAAATTCAAATCTCGAAAGGTTTACAGGCATAGAAAATACCGAATAGTATTTCCCTGCGTTTTCTTCTTTTCTGTGTGACAAAGAACACAAAATTGCGATTGCTCCAGGAAGCAGGAACGCATACCACCAGTAAAGCGTCATGTACTGATACCCCATATATCCACCCATAATCCATGCAAAAATAGCCGTAATTAGCGGAACAATGAAAATCAGTTTGTTCGATATTGTCCTCTTGAATTTCAAATGTTCTGATTTTAGATAGTCCATGCCTTAACCCTCCCTGTGATTGCTTTTTACAACGTCCATAAAAAGCTGTTCCAAATTTTCGTTTGCATTAAGTTTCCCCTCATAGCCTAAGATGCCGCCCGCAATAATGCCGATGTGGTCAGCGGTCTGTTGTACCTCGGAGAGAATATGACTTGATAAAATAACGGTAATACCCTTTGCAGGAAAGGAACGGATAAGCTCTCTAAGTTCTTCAATCCCAATCGGGTCAAGCCCGTTGGTTGGTTCATCAAGTATGAGCAGCTTCGGGTTGTTTAGTAATGCAACTGCAATTCCAAGACGCTGTTTCATACCAAGAGAAAACTGTCCGGCTCTTTTCTTGCCTGTTTCCGTCAGCCGGACGATTTGCAGCACTTCGTCAATCCGCTTATCTGTCAGCCCTAAAATAGCAGTCCTTACTTTCAGATTTTCATAGGCGGTCAAATTTTCATAAAGCGGCGGCATTTCAATTAACGCTCCAATATGGTTTAAGTCGCTGCGTTTCCATGCGTGGCCGTCAAACTCAATACTCCCAGATGTGGGTCTCAAAATACCTGTTATCATTTTGAGTGTTGTAGATTTTCCGGCTCCATTTGGTCCTAACAATCCATAGACGGAATTTCTTTCAATGTTCAGCGATATGTTATTTACGGCTGTCTGCCCGTTGAACGATTTGCAGAGATTTGTTGTTTTTAAAATCATATTCATATTTATAATCATCCTTTCTTTTTTTCATAATATCAATCAATTTTGAAGATTTCATAAAGATATTCCATCTATGCAGCAAATGTGCTTGATATAGGAGAATACTCTTCTATGAATTTTTTGTTTCATCACTTGAATAAACTGGTATTCTATCATTCCTTCAACATGGCTCTCCTTCTACCCCATGAAATGCCCCTGCCGGATACATCCACTGTCCTTTTGCATAGATATCGTTTGCCGAGAATTCTCCAGTGACCAGACTGCGAATCGCTTTCTCATCTCCATGATACACACAGGATTTCGCATTTCCCACAAAGGTATCCAAATCACACTTATTATCCAGCATAAATTCCAGAATTTCTTCATTATGCTTTAACAACTGATATTCTTCTGGATATAATTTGCGAATCCCGGCAAACAGCTTCGGTGTAGAGAAAATACACATAGCACAGTTGCAGGGGTTCCACCCGGCACGGTAAGCCTTATATGATGGGATGTACGCAGTAACTACAGACCTCTTAGACGGTGATGTAAAAGATATCCTAAAATTCAGCGAAGGTCGTTGGAAAATCGAGGAATGTTTTCGTGTAATGAAGACTGACTTTGAAACAAGACCAGTTTTTCTTCACGATGACGTACGCATAAAAGCCCATTTCCTTATCTGTTTTCTTGCGGTGGTAATATACGTTACCTCGAAAGAGATCTGGGAAATGCCTTCAGCTACGAGGCACTCTTGGATAAATTGAGAACAATGAATTTCGCCGATATACAAGAACAAGGTTTTATTCCACTTTACACACGAGACAAGCTAACCAATATCCTATTAAATAAAGAATACAAGACAAGACGCAAATTCTAATACTGAAAGCGTAAATTCTAATAGCCACCATCTTCTTGAACTGTCGTTCAAGAAGCATCGCTCGCTTAGCTCGCTCAATTCTAATATAACTACGCAAAAAAGCCTGCTGTCCGTGATAGACAACAGGCTCATAAGCCATATTCTTTATGGAATTAGTATTAAAATTTTCAATGTAAATTTCCCGTTTTCGCATTTGGTCATCAACTGACCATCATATTTCTCAACGGCTTTTCGCATATTAGAAATACCGAAACCGTGAAGAAAATCATCATTCTTTGTGGTACGGCTCTTTGTGTTTCCGCTATCCTGCAAGCAGTTATTTTCAATCAGTACAGAAAAGAAGTTTTGCATTTTCCCCGCTTTCACAAGTATCGCCCTCTGTTCTTCAGGAAGTTTTTCACTTGCTTCTATGGCGTTATCAAGTCCATTCCCGAAAATGGTACTAACATCCAAAGGCTCAATAAAATCTACACCATTACTATAATATGCCCTTATTGCAGCTACAAAGGCATGTTCCAAAAGTGTACATCATATTCCTTTTTTAAATAAGAAAAAAGAATATGCATATGGGATTACAATCAACACTGCCATGATGAAAAATAACAGTATCTTAGAGTCCAGAAATCCATTGGCGATCATAGCTAGGCCACAAAAGATAAACAGTCTGGAGCTGACACGGTGTGTGCGATTCCAGTTTTCTTCACTGGACAGTGTCCATGGAATCCGAATGCCAGCACTATAGTTCTGTTTTGTTTTTGCCAGATAATTGCCAATTACCAAAAGCATGAGTCCAATGATCAGATAAGTGAGCAGAGTAATATTCACATTTATTCCAAGAGCAATAGCATAGCTAGAGCACACAACAATCGGGGAAAGTGCAGCCATGAACCACACAAGTGCCCGGATCAGCTTCGGACTGATGTTCTGGCGTTTTGGATCAACATGGGTGAAAAGAAAGCAAAACCACATCATTGCAAACATAAAAAGCGGAAGTCCGAAAACGGTAATTGCCTTGCTGCTCCAGCCATCTGGAGTATTTCCAGTGGAAAAATGGGTAGGGAGCTTTGCCGGAAGCTGATTCCACAAAAGCAATCCGATCAAGATTGGGCTTAAAGAAAGAAGGCTGCCAAGTAACAAAGACCATTTATATTTTTTCATCATGAGATTCGTCTCCTTTCAAGTCTTTTAACCATAGAAGTAATTCTTCTACAACGGAAGTATTCAAATCATAGTAAATAAAATTCTTTTCTTTTGTTTCCCATATCAGATCAGCCTTTTTCAAAATCTTTAGATGATAGGAAACAGTAGCACCGGTCATATGAAAATGACTACCAATTTCTCCGGCGGACATTCGGCCATTCTTTAATAACTGTAAGATTTCTCGGCGTGCAGGATCGGACAAGGCCTTAAAAGTATCTGCAAAAGCCATAGCATCACTTCTTTCAAAAGTATTTAGAAATATTTCTAAATATAATATATTCTGACGAAACAGAATTGTCAACAACTATTTAGAAAAATATCTAAATTCTAAAATCCTTGTGTTTCAATCGCTGCTATATGAAAAATATGGTAGTATCACTGTTCAAAAGCTGTTCAACATCTGGCTTTTCCCTTCAGTTATACATGGCCCATAGATTCCGCATCTGTCTGCTCAACTGCTCATATGACCATCTTTTTTTACTGTTTGTGCGACTGTTGCTGTCATTGATGATAAAACCGTCCCTGTCATTCCGATTCCGGTATCCCGGCAGACAAATTCCATTGTCGTCATTTCCGGCTGTTCGGATGGAATTTCCCTGCAGCTGATATAAATCTGCCCGTTTTCTCCGTTATATTTCACCGCATTCGACAGGATATTCATCATCACACGTTTCACATACCTCGGACTTCCAATAAGATCACAGTGTTTGATTTCTTTTTTCTCCCATACAATTCGGATATTCTGTTCTGCAGCAATCTGTTCAATCACAACAAGCACTTCCTCAAAAATTTTGTTCAGATTAAATGGACTCTCTTCCAGAACAACTTCACCAGACTCCGGCTTACTCATATCCAGAACATCATTTACCAGTTCCAGCAGCAGATTGGATGCCTCTTTGATCTTTGCTCTGTATTCTGTCTGTTTCTCCATATCGTCTGCATAATGCTCTGCCATATCAATCATCCCGCAGATTCCATTGATTGGAGTCCTGATATCATGGCTCATCCGTTGGAGAAACTTCGTTTTTGCCTCATTGGCGGCTTCTGCCTTTTTTGCAGCTATCAGAAGTTCTGCTTTATATTTTTCATCTTTTTCCTGTTCCTTTTTCTGATGTGCCTGATTGGTTCTGTAGGTCCAGAGCCAGAATATACTAAACATCAGAAAATAAAGAAAAATAACGCTTATTACACTTAATGGAAGGTTACGGAACACTTCCATATCCGGAAGCCACGTTATCATCCGTGACCTCCGACTCATTGTGCTTATACTACACTGTCCTTACACCAAAATCAGCTTCTCTCTCCGGCTTATCTTTTCCCTGTTTTTCTTGAATAATCTTCTTATTGATTTCCAACCGTTCATGGATAGATGGCTTCTTCTCTTTTCCTATCGCTACTTTCTTCTGTGGCAAAGACTTCCTTTCCACTTTCCCTGCATCTTTTACATTTGCTGATTTTTCTACACCAGTAACGGCAGTTGCTCTGCTCTGCTTCTTGTCCATTACCTGCTGTTCCCGGCGTTCCTGCACTCCTTTTTTTCCAGACTACAAAAACTCTGCAGATAAGGCAAAACATGATTCTGCATATCCGTCAGATCTTCCATATATTTCTGGAACTCTTCATTCCCCTTGCCTTTCTGATAGTTAATCCAACTTTCATCCGTCAGTCTCATTTCATTCTGCAGCTTTAACTGATTGAGAAGACCTCCGTTGCCAGTGCCAATATCTATTTTCCCTTTGAAATGATGCAGCATCTGGTCGCCTTTTTCTGCATAATATACTGTAAAAAACATCTGTGCTATCGTTTTTGGTTCGTTGGTGTTGGGAGCACGATCAGCATAACAGACTTTGTCCTGTTCTACGGTTTTTGAATCCAGATCAGATAACTTCTGACATCTCGGATTCATGAGACCACTCTCTTCACAATAGTTTACATACACCATTGGTTCCATATCCTTTGGAAGCTCCGGTTCATAGGCTTTCAGCCTTTCCATCAATACACCTGCACGAACAGACTGGTCGCATTCTTCGTCTACGATATCCTTCAGATACGAAATATAGGAATGAATATTTCCACTTCGCAAATCCAGCATCACTTCCTGTACCGTATTTTCTCCTATCTCCACATTATCTCGATACTCATACGGATCAAATGCTTCTGCAATCTCATCCACTGCCTCTGCCAGCTGTTCTGTGGTCATCTTCTCTGGATACATTGCTTCCCGAACATCCCGCATCGGTACATACTTATAGTCCGGTAATGCTTCATGAATTTTCTCAATTCCTCCCCTTACCAGTGCAAGCTCCCCATAAAACCGAACATCGTCCATCAGATTTCCAAATACGGTATTTCCTTTTACGATTGCAAATTCGGCTTCATCATAGTAACTATCTTCCGGATCACGATATTCTACTTTAAAAAGCAAACAAAAGCAAAAAGAAAATGCCTGCACTACCGCACTTTCCAACCATGAATGAACAATGGCTCCGATACCATTCAGTGTAAACCCTGTTTAACGTAAATGACATAATCGCCAATATATTTGCCCTCAAAGTTTCTTTTGGCCATGTAGAATAAATTTCGCAGGAAGCTACATTTTTAATATAATCTTTATATAGTACATAATAATTCTTTGCCGTATTATCAGAAACGGCTCCATCATGTACTATAACATACTCCGGGATTACAACTCTGCTCAATACAACCTCGCCTGTTGCCTGAATATCCTTAACCTCGCTCTCTGCGATTTTTGGTGGATAATCTCCATATAATGTGTGCTGGCCGATTGCAAGAACTTCATACGAAGCCGTTTCTGTAATTGTCGGTTCCAAAGAGAGATTCTGCAAAGCAAGCTGCCCGGAAAGCATCTGACTTCCTGCAATTTCCACTGGCTCAAATCCTGGAGCTGTTATTTTTAAGTTATACTCTGAGTATGGCTGATTCAGTCCTGGTTCCATTGAATATTCTAAAGGAGGGGTCTCTAACTCAATCACTTCTGTCTGTCCCGACAAATCTGTTTTTAATACTTCTAATATTTTATCCGGTTCCCCCGCAGAAGAAATCTCCACTGCAGCATCCGTAATCGGGCGTTTCCCCCGGTTGGAAACAAGAGATACCTGTAAGGTTCCTACATCTGGCATAATAAACACCTGCGTTTTTTATTATAGTATTCTGTGGAGAGAATGCCGTGACAAACAAATGACTCAACATTAAAATCTTATCTCACACTCTCTCGTTCGATAAATTCATACGGATTAACCTGTATCTGACTGACTGGTTTTTCCTGTATCATCCGTAGCACAGATGAGCGCAGCTGGCTTCTTCACTTTTTTACCCTCTGCTCTCTGTAACTCAAATTTGTTATAATATGATTATATATCGAATTTAATTTTTTTGTCAAAGTATTCGAACTTATGTTATAATAGTTGTCAGGAAACTAACTGATTTATAGTAATTTATTTTTAAGAAAAGAGGATGATATCATGAGTGAATCAATGGCAGATTTCGAAAAAGAAATTGACGAATCTCTTAAAACACTGAATGTTGTGGAGAATGAGGGAGAGGCTACAGAAGAAGAAACTGGATTTAACGCTTGGGATAAAGTACAGCAGTATTTAGAGGATGGTACTGTTCTTACTTTAAAAGTCGGCGGTATCGTAAATAAAGGTGTTATCGTTTATGTTGATGGGCTTCGCGGTTTTATTCCTGCATCCCATCTTGAAATTGGTTATGTAGAAGACACAAATCCATATCTAGGAAAGACTGTTGAAGCGAAAGTTATCACAGCTGACCCAGAAAAGAATCGTCTCGTATTATCTGTAAAAGAAGTTCTTTACGATAAAAAGCGGGCAGAAAAAGAAGCGCGTATCAACGCAATTGAAGCTGGCGCTGTTCTTACTGGTAAAGTAGAATCTCTCATGCCTTACGGCGCTTTCGTTGATCTCGGCAATGACATTTCCGGTCTGGTACACATTTCTCAGATTGCACAGAAACGTATCGAATCTCCAGCAGAAGTTTTAAAAGCTGGGCAGGAAGTCAATGTTAAAGTATTAAAAGTTGAGAATGGCAAGATTAGTCTCAGCATGAAGGCTTTAGAGGAAGTTGCTCCGGAAGAGGAAGATACAAGCGGCGAAGAAGTTGTAAGCTATAAAGATGAAGGCGATGCAACAACAGGATTAGGAGCTTTGCTGGCAGGTCTTAAACTCTGATTTGCCGCAGGCAAATAGACGCCCGCTGAGAATGAAAATAATCCTTATTTGTGACTTTAGTCGCAGCGTGTTGAATACTCGCTCGTATCCAGCACTTGCTTCAAGGCCACAAATAAGGATTATTTCATTCTCAGCGGGCTGTATTGCTATCGCTTTTGTTGCCATGCTCGCCTCAAAAGGATCAATTCCGAATCCAAAGCTCGTACTTTTCTTAAAGACTGGAATTTGTGGGGGATTTACTACCTTTTCAACCTTTGCTTTAGAATCTGCAACTCTGATGAAAAGCGGACATCCGAAAGTGGCTTTTCTCTATATGTTATTGAGCATCCTCGTGGGGGTAGGTGCTATTTTTATTACTGAGTTCGTCTGTTTCGGCACCTCCGAATCCCTCCTCGAAAACACACATCCGCAATAATCCTGCCGATACAGATGGTATTCCTCAGACAATGCAATAGAACGTAAATACCCTCCTTTTTTCTTAAAATCAGATGGCAGATGTTTCACCCCATATTTATCAGCAAGTTTTTCTCCAATCTCATTAATCCACTGGGCATTTTTGTGCGGGCTGATTGAAAGGGTTGTCGAAAAATAATCCGCTCCCATCTCTGCAGCTTTCTTCGCGGCTTCTTCCATACGAAGTGCGTAGCAGTGATAACAGCGAAGTCCTCTTTCCGGCAAGTCTTCCATTCCCCTTGCCATATCAAAAAATACCTGTGGGTCATAATCACCTTCTACGAAAGTAACATCTTCCTCATAACCTGCTTCATGAATAAAACGCTGAAGCTCTTTTACCCTTTTGGTATATTCTATTTCTGGTGTGATATTGGGATTATAATAAAAAATCGTAATTTTAAAATACTTTGTCAGATATTCAAGAACATAGCTGCTGCAAGGCGCGCAGCATGCATGAAGGAAAAGAGCTGGGCGATTTTCTCCCTCAGCACACTCCTTCTCAATTTTATCTGTGATTTTATCCAATATCTTTTGATAATTTACTTTCTGAATATTATTTGTATTCATCTAAACTCTCCTTGTAATTTTATTTCTTCAAAATATCCATAACAAACTCATCATAATCCTGCTTTTTCATTTAAAGTGTTTATTTTGAAGCATTGTATCACAAAATAAATAAAATTCTGACTGTTCTTCAACTGCCAAAGACAGCCTCAGAGAATAAAATAATCCTTATTGTGGCCTCGGAACAAGTGTTGGATACGGGCGGGCAGAGCGAGTATTCAACACGCTGCGACTAAAGTCACAAATAAGGATTATTCTCTGAGGGTGTCTCCCTTTGCCTGCGGCAAAGCAGAAGTTACTCTAAACCTTTGATTGCGTTGACTGTCTTCTGGTATTTTTCTTCTACTTTCTGGAACATATCTTCACTTCCGGCTGTTTCTTTTCCTCTTAACTTTTCAGTGATTTCTGCGCTTGCTTCGTAGAGTTCATCAAATCCGAGGTTTAAGCATACACCTTTTAATGTATGTGCTGCGCGGAACGCTTCTTCGCCATCATTTTTTTCCAGATTTTCTTTTAAATTATTAAAGCTTGGATCTTGTAAGAACTTTAAGGCAAAACGTTTAATCATGGCTTCGCTGCCCATTCTTCCTAAAACACTCTCGTAATCAGACCCCATCTGTTCATAACATTCTTTTACTGTCATTGTCGTTCTCCTTAATTCTTCTTCATTTTACTTAACATTTCTTACTTTTTGTCTTCTGGCATGGATAATTCTGATATTTCTGAAATCGGACATTGTACTGGTACTGGTGAAATTTCTGGAACATCCTGAACTTCAAGTTCTTCCTTTATTTTCCCTTGAATCTCTTCGAGACATTCTAAAAGAAGTGGATTAAATGCCCCACATTCTCCGGCTAATATCATTCTAACCGCTTCTTTATGCGAATAGGCCTTCTTATAGATGCGATCACTCACTAATGCATCATACACATCTGCCAACGATACAATCTGAGCGGAAATAGGAATCTGTTCTCCTTTTAAGCCGTCCGGATAGCCTCCTCCATCATACCGTTCATGATGCCAGCGGCAAATCTCATAAGCAACTTTTACTATTGGTTCATCCTGGTGTAATGCCAGATTCTTTAAAATAGATGCGCCAATAATCGGATGTCTTTTTATGACTTCAAATTCTTCCTCTGTCAGCTTTCCTGCTTTATTTAAAATTCTATCGCTGATGCCAATTTTTCCAATATCGTGAAGTGCAGATGCCGTTATAATAAGCAGCCTGTCTGACCCATTCAAATGATATTTATCTGTCTTTTGTACAAGACTTTCTAATAAAAGTCCAGTGAGAATATTGATATTAAGCACATGCTGGCCGCTTTCTCCATTACGGAACTCCACAATCTGGCTTAATATACTGATCATCATCCGATTATTCTTTTCTTTTTCATATACCTGATTCGTAATTAACGTAACAAGATGTCGCTGTTTTGCATAGAACTTGATAGTATTCAGCACTCTTCGATATACTACTCTTGCATCAAATGGCCGACTGATATAATCGACAACGCCCATCTCGTATGCTCTTCGCATGGTATCCGGCGAATTTTCACTGGAAATCATGATAACCGGAATTTCTTCATTCCAATGTTCCTTTATCATGAAGTCAAGAACTTCAAATCCATCCACGACTGGCATAACAATATCTAAGAGTACAATGGAAATGCTTGTACCATATTGTTGAAGAATTTCAAGTCCCTCTTTTCCATTCTCCGCCTCTAAAATATCAAATTCTTCTCCAAGCATTTCTGAAAGAAGCATGCGGTTCATTTCCGAATCATCGATAATAAGAATCTTTTGCCCGCCTTTTCTTCCAGTTTCTCTATCTTCAGTACAGATCTTAGATTGTTCTGTAACTACGCTATTCTTTGTCATCTTTGCCTGGTACATATACTTGTCTGCACGTCGGATTGCATCTTCTATCTTCTCTCCATTTGATAAAATACCTCCAACACTCACAGAAAGACGAAGCTGTGAATATCCTGGAACTGCTGCTGTATGAACTCTTTCCTGAATCTGGCGCAGCTTAATCTCAAAAGCATCTCCCTTGATATCCGGCAATAAAAGTAAAAACTCATCACCACCATATCTTATGAGTATATCGCTCTTACGGATATTCTTCTTTATGATCTGTACAACAGTATCTAATACCATATCTCCTGCTTCGTGGCCATAGGTATCATTGTAAATTTTAAAATCGTCCAGATCTATCATGGCAACTCCGGCTGAAAAACGTGTTGTCTTAATCTTCTCTTCAAAATACCTGCGATTATATACGCCTGTCAGTGCATCTCTGTAAAGCTTATCGTTATATCCGCTAATCTCACTCAATAACTGATTCTTTCCATCATCATCTACCAGAACTTCTCTGTCAAGACGGCTGATCATTTCCATCGCATATGGCTTACCATCTATCTTTACATATTTCGAAATTACCTGATAAAAATCCTGTCCAAGTAATTCAAGCTTCGTGCGCTGTACTTTATCCTGCATTACTTTTAATGAAATACAGTTCTCACAAACTTCATTCCTTCCCCAGAAAGAATAGCACTGGCATACCTCGCCGCCCTCTGACTCAATACCACTGCCTCCATAGAGAGTTTCTTCATCAAGCAAACGCACAATGTCGAATACTTTTTCAAGTTGCTTTATCATCTCTTCTGATTCCTGCTTTGTCATTGTTTCATCTGCCTGCATCCGTTCCCCTCGCTTTCCTTTTTGTCTGTTGTGACATCCTCCCCGCCTGTATAGGTGAGGCTTCCCAACCTCGGCAAGTTTGGTTCTCGTTCGATAGCACTACTGTGCTAAGCATATGCGAGCTATCCCCGTGTGTCCCACGGTTGTGTTATATTTTATGACATATTACTGTTTTTATTATACCATTATGTAAACATATTGCATAGTACTATTCTCGGATATAGCAGCCTTTCTGCTCCCAGTGGCCAACCCACTTTGCCTGCCGATTTGTACCCTGCGGCCGCTTGCCGGAGGCTATCTGTAACGGATCTCCTACTGTATTCTTGTTATGAACTAAAACATCATATACTGCTTCATCCAGTCCTGTCTTTTCCAGATTCACAGCCGTTGTCTGGTCAAAGTCCGTATGTACCTTATGAATTGCAACGGCTGCTGCTTCTGCCGCTGCCTTGATTGCTCCAGCATTTCCTTCGAACTTAATAAGAATATGTCCATCATATCCACTATACTCATATCCTAAAAGCCTGATATTGGCACTTTTTGCTATGGTATCCGCTGCCTGCAAGGCTGCTGCAAGACCGACGGCTTCTACAAAGCCGACACATTTCCTTCCCACACCATTCTCCTCCTGACATTTTACTATATAAAAATTCAAATAACTATTTCAGAAACAATTCATAAAATCACATGTAAAAATCCTCTGAATCTGAAATTGTTCTCATTATCCCATGATTATAATTATAACAGAGAATCCCATAAAATCAAGGAAAGTAATTCTTGACATTTTAGTGCCTAAACTATATAATTTTTGAAGCATTTTTTGTAATCTCGGAATTATTCTATATTTAATTTTGTTATTTTTTGATTGGTTGTACTCAAATTTATAAAATAAATATGATGCATAACATTAATAAAATTTGAATTCAGCCACCAAAAAGCTATTTTCAAAATCAAATACAGGAAAACTCCGTGAGTGCATCATCAGGGAGGTATTTATGAAAGAAAGAGAAAAATTAGGTTCTCGTCTTGGATTCATTCTGATTTCCGCCGGCTGTGCAATTGGAATCGGAAATGTATGGAAGTTCCCTTACATGGCTGGGCAAGGAGGCGGCGGTGCATTCGTACTCTTCTATCTCATTTTCTTGCTCATGCTCGGACTTCCTATTATGACAATGGAATTTGCCGTTGGAAGAGCAAGTCAGAAAAGTCCTGTAAAAGCTTACTACGCTTTGGAGAAACCAGGACAGAAATGGCATATCCACGGTTACATCACATTAATCGGATGTTATCTGTTAATGATGTTCTACACAACCGTTTCCGGATGGATGCTTCATTACTTCTATCTGACCGCAACTGGAAAGTTTACCGGACTTGATTCCGAGACAGTATCCGAACAGTTTAACACGATGCTCAGTCAGCCGCTCGTTATGGGATTCTGGATGGTTGTTGTCGTTATCGCCGGTATTTTAGTATGTTCCATTGGATTACAGAATGGACTTGAAAAAGTAACAAAAGTAATGATGATTTCCCTTCTCCTTATTATGATTGTCCTTGCTGTCAACAGCTTTTTTATGGACGGCGCAAAGGAAGGCTTAAGTTTTTACTTAATTCCTGACTTTGGACGAATGAAAGAAATCGGAATCATTAAAACGATTACCGGTGCCATGAACCAGGCATTCTTTACATTAAGTCTTGGTATCGGCGCCATGGCAATCTTCGGAAGTTATATCGGAAAGGAACGCTCTTTACTTGGAGAGTCTTTAAACATCGCTCTCTTAGACACATTCGTAGCAATCACTTCCGGACTGATTATCTTCCCTGCCTGCTTTACATTTAACGTAGACCAGACTTCCGGACCAGGGCTTATTTTTATCACTCTGCCAAATATCTTTAACCATATTCCTATGGGAAGATTATGGGGAAGCCTATTCTTCGTATTTATGTCCTTTGCCGCATTTTCCACGATTCTTGCCGTATTTGAAAATATCATTTCCTGCGGTATGGAATTAACTGGATGGAGCAGAAAGAAATCAAGCTTTGTCAATGCCATCGCTATTATCTTACTTTCTATTCCATGCGTACTTGGATATAACTTATGGAGCTGGGATGGATTTGCTGTATTTGGCGGTGCTGTACTTGATTTTGAGGACTTCTTAGTAAGTAACCTCTTCCTTCCACTCGGTTCCCTTGTATATCTTTTATTCTGTACAAGCCGATACGGATGGGGATGGAAGAACTTTACTACAGAAGCCAACACGGGAAAGGGGCTTAAGATGCAGAACTGGATGCGAGGATATATTACTTACATCCTTCCGCTAATTGTACTGTTTATCTTCTTCTTTGGATTATATGATAAATTTTTCTAAATTTTGATTTGCACAGTAATAGACGCCCACAGAAAATAAAAGAAACTATATTTGTGACTTTAGTCGCGGCGGTTTGGATACTCGCTTATACACGCGAGTATCCAAACCTTGCTCCGAGGCCACAAATATAGTTTCTTTTATTTACTGTGGGCTGTGCTTTGGATGGGCAAGAAAAAATGCAATCTATTTTGGAATAATTTGCAAATCCGTCGAAGGATCGTCTTTGACAGTTAAAGGAAATTCAGAAATTATTTTTGAGAAATTTGAGGAAGGAGATTGGCGATATAGAATATTCAAGAAATGAAATACCATAAGGTTGACACTTAAACTATTGTTATAATAGCACATTGATTTATGATTTCCACTAATAGTTAAAACCAACTTTCCAGAAAGCCATACCCCTCTAAAGCCTTCCTCAAATCCCTCCAATATGAGTTCTGAATTTATATAGACAGCCAAAGACAGCCCACGCTACAAATCAGAATCCTCCACATCAATCACTTTGGGTTGTTTGCGGTAGAGAATATCATACATGACTGGAACGATAAATAGGGTCATCAATGTTGCATAGAGCAGTCCAAATGCAACTACCACTGCCATTCCCTTCTGCATCGCATTTCCGGCATCCTGTGAAAATACCATAACACTCATGGAGAGAATTGTGGTGAGTGCAGTCATGAGAATGGGGCGCATTCTTGTTTTTCCTGTTTCTATCAGGGCTTCCCGTTTACTCATGCCACCTATTCGCAGCTGGTTGACGTAATCAACGAACACAATACCATTGTTTACAACGGTTCCCATTAAAATCATGAATCCCATCAACGCCATTGCGGAGATGGACATTCCAAAAAATCCAAGTCCGATCATTCCTCCTGTGAACGCTAATGGTACAGTGAAGATAACGATAAATGGGGATAAAAGGCTCTGGAACTGTGCAACCATTACTAAATAAATGAGCATGAATCCAAGTGCTAATGCTTTTCCCATCTGTTTTAACATATCTGTTGTCTGTGTGGCATCACCGGAAAGTTCTACTTCATAGCCGCCTGGCGCTTTGTATTTATCAATCTTATCCTGTAACTTTCTTGATAAAAGGGTTGCGTTTGCATTTTCATCAATTTCTGCCGTTACGGTAAGATATGGTTTCTGGTTTTCTCTGGTGATGTTGTCCATGCTGTATCCATCATCTTCAGAAGCAAAATCAGACAGTTTATATGTATGTTTTTCATCCTCACCATCACTGTTTTTCTCGGTTGTTTCTATTTTCATATCTAAAATATTTTCATAGGTGAGTTTGTCCGTCTCATTAATGAGGTTGACTTCCACATCTTTCTCATCCATGTTGAGCGTAATCGCATTTTTCTCCGTTGTAGTATGTTTCAATATTTCCTGATAAATCTGTGCGATAGTCAGTCCATGTTCTGCCGCTTTATTGCGGTCAATTTTCAAATGAAGCATTTTGTCAGCGGACTCAATACCATTTGACGCTGTTTTTACTTCGGAAATCTCTTTCATCATCTTGATAACATCTTCACTGATTTTAATTAACTTCTGCTGGTCCTCTCCATATACGTTGACAGAAAGCCCACCACCGGAAAGACTTGACATATCGCCCATTGCAGAAGAAGAAACCGTGATTTCCTTACATTTTACTCTTTTAGTTTTGCTCTCGATTTCTTTTCGGATTTTGCGAAATTCCTTTGTTGTCTTTATATTATCTTCTGTGATGATATTAAAGCTGAAGCTTGTGTAATTATCTGTCGTTCCTGTTCCGAGCATACTGGAAGTTACACTGGCATTCCCATCAAGGGCGGAAACCTTTTTAATGCCGTCTACTCCAGTTAGAATTCCCATAACCTCATCTGCTGTCTTGTAAGCATTTTCTTTTTTTACGTTATCATCTAATGTCATACTGACTGCAATCTGATTACTGTCCATGTCATCCATCATAACAATTCCCGTCCGCATACTCTGCATCACACAAAGTACAAGAAGTACAATAGAAATCGCTAACGGAATAATCTTAAATCGGAGAGCCAGTTCTAACACTTTTCCATACACATCTTTTATCTTATCAAACCACGGCTGTTTTACATCTTTTGTTTTTCTAAGAAGCACAGAACCCATTGTCGGCACAACAGTAAGTGCCACTAATAAAGAAGCAATTAATGCATAGGAAATGGTAAATGCAAACGGCATTAAAAGCTGGCTTACCATACCCGAAGTATATACCATCGGCAGGAATACGCAGATTGTTGTGATCGTGGATGCAAGAATCGGCCCTGCTACCTGCGCTGTTCCCCGCACCGCTGCCTTTGATGCCGACATTCCTTCATTTCGAAAACGGTAAATATTTTCCATTACTACAATGGAGTTATCTACGAGCATACCGATACCAAGACAAAGCCCAGCCAACGACATAACGTTAATATTAATTCCCGTAAAATACATGATAATAATGGCAAATAATACACTAAACGGAATACTGAATGCAACAACGATTGTCGGGCGGATATCTTTTAAGAAAAGAGCAAGTACAATAATTGCAAGTACTGCTCCTAAAAGGATACTGCTCAATACACTCTTTATAATAATGTTAATGTAATCACCCTGATTCATTATCGTGGTAAAGGAAAGTCCTTTATATTTTTTCTCTAAATCTTTAAAAGAGTTCTGAATTCCCTTGGATACGGTACTCGTATTTGCAGTACTTCCTTTAAATACTGATAAAAGAATCGCATTTTCTCCATTAACCTTAGAATAAGCATCTCCCTGATTATCCACTACTGTGATATCAGCAATATCTTTTACCCGAATCTTTCCCACTCCGTCAATCTTTGTGAGAACAAGGTTTTTAAGCTGCTTTTCATTGGTAAAATTATCTCCGACTTCCACAAGCCACTGGTGTGAACTCTTATCCTCAATATAACCTGCCGGCATGGAAAAGTTCTGTGCTGAAATCATCGCAGACAGCGTATCGAGACTTAAAAGGGTATCAATATTTGCATTCTCTCTTGCCGCCTTTCGGGAATCTTCCAGTTTATCTTCTGAATCCTTTAACTCTTTTTCCGCAGATTCTATCTGTGTCTTACCTGCCGCAATCTGTGCCTGTCCAGAACCAAATCCTGCAGCGGCTGAATATCCGCCTGCAATAAGCTTTGACTGCTGCTCATCTAAGCCTTTCATCTGTTCATTTAATTTATCAATAATCGCTTTCTGTACCTTAATTTTTACTTGCAGGTTAGAAAGTTCAGTATCAATCTGTGGCAGGCGAACCTCCACTGCCTTATACATCTGTTTTAATGAATCTATTGTCAGCTTGGAAAACTGTTCACCATACCCCATCTGCTCCATCCAGGAAACAAAGGCTTCAAACTGCTTTGGATGTTGTATTGCTTCTTTTACAGAAGACGGAATCGTAATTCCCATCTGCTTTGCAGCCTCTCCCATTGTCGCATTCAAACTTTTGAATGTGTTATTCAGCGTCTTATACGTCTTCTCTAAACCTGCATCTTTATATGCTTTCTTCTCCGCTTTTAATGCACTCTGACTCGCTTTTAAGCTGTTAAGTTCCGCCTCATATGCTGCTTTCTGGGATAACGCTTCTGCGAGCTTTGTCTGTGCCTCTGCAAGCTTTGTATTCGTCTCTTCCTGCTTGCTGCTCAGCGTCTTTTCCTGCTTCTTTAACTGTTCCTTACTCTTTTTTAAAGAAGCCTTCGCCTCCTCAATCTTATCACTCGCCTCAAGGAGCTTATCATTCGTCTGTCCGAGAATCTTATCATTCATCCGGTCAATTTTCTTCTCATTCAGTCGGATCTCCACATGATCTTGTATCAAGCCATTCGCAGATACACTGGCAACACCATCCTGACGCTCCAGGTACGGCTTTACCGTCTGCTCCGTAAAACTGGACAGTTCCTTAATGTCTTTTCCCTCATAACTGACACTGGCATACATCGTTGCCATCATATCCGCACTGATTTCCATAATATTGGGTGTTCCGCAGCCCTCCGGCAAATCTAATGAATTCAGCGCTTTCGATACACGAACCAAAGCTGCCTCCATATTTGTATCTTCTGCAAACTCTAACATTAACATTCCATAATTATTTGCCGAAGTACTTGTCAGCTTCTCCACGCCGTTAATCGTACCAATCGTACTCTCCATCGGTTTAACAACATCACTTTCCACCTTTTCCGGAGAAGCACCCACTTCCGTTGTAATCACAGCCATGTATGGGAGTTCCATTTTCGGCAAAAGATCTGTCTGCATCTCACCGAGACTGACAAAACCAATAACCAGGACAATGATTACGGTCACCAATACAAAATATGGCTTCTTCACAAAAAACTTTGTCATATCCTTTCCTCTAACTTTCTTTTTGTTCTCTATCTTTATTTCTCTATCTGAAAAATGTCCACCCTCTACTATCAGAAATAAATCCTTAAATTTAGACATTATCATATAATTGTATCACAAGATGTGGGAAATTACTATTTAATTCATTAAGAGACAGACGCCCGGGAAGAGAACCGATAGCCTATATTTGTGACTTTAGTCGCTACGAGAAACCGTCTTCTATGAAAAGGCCGACATGAAAAGTTATTGATTTTGACTCAGTTGTACAAAACACAAAGTCGTCAAAATCAATAATTTTTCATGTCGGCCTTTTCTAACATTTTACTACAGTCTCGTAGCTCCGAGGCCACAAATATAGGCTATCGGTTCTCTTCCCGGGCTGTCTTTGGCTGGATTTTGTTTGAATTAAATAGTGGTTGCGGGGATTTGGGGGAGAGGGCAGAAGTTTTCTGCTTGCTCTCAGAATATTGCAGGTCAAATCATACCCTCTATTCCCAGTCCTTCTCGAGTAAGCAGAATACATCAGCTTCTGTCCCCAAATCCCCTCCCCCTGTTTAATTCATCTTCTCCAGCAATGGCTTCGTCTGTAGTTTGTCTAATGAATTAAATAATAATCTGTGTTATTATATTTGCAGGAGGTTTTAGATTATGATTCAAGATATTTACCCACATAAATTAGATAATCATTATGATATAAATGCCGTACCAGATATGGACAGTATCGTTTTGTATTTTACGGAGGAAGGAGTTCTTCACCGGCTCGGTCAATATAAGGAGTATGATAACTATCTCTTTTTCCCTGCTGTTCGTGATTTTCCCAGTGATACTACTGACATTGATGAGTTCCCTTTTGAAAAAGATGATCTTACTTATCTTTTTTCTGTTGATGATGCCCATTACTTTTTACTGGAAAAAGAACCTGCTTATTTACCAGAAGGATATGATTTTGCTCCTGTCAGAAAACTCCGAACGAAGGAAGTGCATCCTAAATATCGTATTTTTACTGGAATTACAGGATTTCAGCTTAGTAATTGGTATAAGAATAATCGTTTTTGTGGCCGGTGCGGAAGCAAAACAGTTCATTCCACTACAGAACGCGCCTTAAAGTGTCCTTCTTGCGGACATGTTATTTATCCAAGAATTGTACCCGCAGTTATTGTGGGCGTTTGCAATGGAGATGAAATCCTTGTAACGAAATATCGTACCGGCTTTGCTCACTATGCACTGGTTGCTGGTTTTACGGAGATTGGAGAAACTTTAGAGGAAACTGTTCAAAGAGAAGTTATGGAAGAGACTGGACTTCATGTAAAAAATATTCGTTATTATAAATCTCAGCCCTGGGGAATTGTTGATGATATTCTTGCTGGATTTTATTGCGATGTTGATGGCGATACTGAAATCCAGATGGATGAATCTGAATTGAAACTCGCAGAATGGAAGAAACGAGAAGATATCGTATTACAGCCTGATGATTTCAGTCTGACAAATGAAATGATGCTAATGTTCAAAAAAGGTAAGCAATAAGCTTAAAATTCTTTACCTTCAAGAATACCCCATATATGTGACCTCGGAGCAAGGTTTGGATGCGAGCGCAAAAGTGAGCATTCAAACCGCTGCGACTAACATATATGGGGTAGATTCTCTCTTTTTTTTGGGTGGGGCTCTCTTGCCAGCGGCAAACTAAAAGTTATGCTTCTATATCAATTTGTTCCTGCAATACGACACATCCTGCCATGTCTCCAATTACATTGACACAAGTTGCTCCCATATCACATAACGTATTGATACTGATATACACGCCCATGACTCCTGCTGGAAGTCCTGCCATTGTCGCAAGGGCCGCAAAGGATGCAATCGCTCCACCTGGGATTCCCGGCGTTCCTACAGATAGGAGTACATTTGCTAAGAGTACAAGTACCATCATGGAAATGCTGATATTTACATTACATGCATTGGCAAAGAACATGATCATAAATGACATTAAGATTGATACTGCGTCCATATTTACCGTTGCGCCAAGTGGAATGGTGATACTGGAAACCTGATTGGATACGCCAAGTTCATCTTCCACACACTGTTTGCTTAATGGAATTGTTGCAGAACTGGAACAGGTTCCAAACGCATTTAATGCGGCAGGCATAATCGCTCTGAAAAAACGAATTGGACTTGTCTTTCCAAGTACTTTTACTGCCGCTCCATATACTACTAATGCAAATCCAAAGAATGCAATATATAAAATGACAAGCTGTGTTGCTAAAGATACAATTGTGCTTGTTCCATTTGCCTCTACTACCGGTACAATCGTACAAAATACTCCAATTGGAGTGAAATACATTACTGTGCTGATAATCTTAAGACACACTTCATTGAGAGAATCGATTACTTTTAATAATGGCTCTCCCTTTTCACCGATTGCAATTAATGTAAATCCGATAACCAATGAAAATACAAGTACCTGCAGCATATTTCCCTCTGCAAATGCCTTCACTGGATTAGATGGAATCAGACTCTTAACCGTATCTAAAATACTGTCCATCTTTGTTGCCTGAATATCTGATGTTGCCATCTCAAACTTTACGCCTCGTCCAAGATGAATGAGTCTTGGGATAATTAATCCCATAAAACTTGCAAGTGCTGTTGTACACAGAAAAAACAGCATAGCCGCTCCTGTAATCTTACCTGTTGTTTTTGCACTTCCAATACTGGCAATTCCCATCACGATAGAACAAAATACTAATGGGAAAATCATCATGTTCAGTGCATTCATATAAATGCTTCCTAATGCACTTGTCGCAGTAAGCACAACTTCAAACTTATCTGCCAGAAATAATCCTGTCAGAATTCCGAGAATCAGTCCGGCAAAAATCGCTCCGGTGATGTGCTTTCTGTACCATTGATAAAAACCTTTCATCTCTTTGTACTCTCCTCACTTTTCTTGTTGTAAAAATCTATATCTTTAGATATACAAACCAGAACTACAAGTTGCTTACTTTAACAACTATTTCGTGAAAATCTATATCTTCAGATATACAAATCTGTAACAATCTATAAAACAAATCCAGAGCATGTTTGAAAATACTTTCTGCAAATTATGGCATGCAGATTGCCTTTTGATTGTTCAAACACGATCTGGCTTCCTTACTGTATTTTATAGAATTGCTATAGAAATTAGTGTATACCAAAATGAAAGTTGCGTCAATGATTCTTTATTTACCTTCCTGAGTTCGCCTCCTCCGCTCACGGCAAATCAGAACCTCCTCTTGCTATATGAATCATTATCCTTTATAATAAAGGTAATATTTATATTTAATAAACTTATAACTTTTATCAATATTTAAGGAGAATTCATATGCATTTTTGTCCCGAACGATTAATTCAAGTGAGAGAATCATTACATATCAACAAAGCTGAAGCTGCACGACGCTTAAACCTCTCTGCGATGGCTTATGGCCGCTACGAACGAGGGGAACGCGAACCTTCTTATCAGTACGCTTTTTATATTGCATACACTTTCCATTGTAATCTTGACTTTCTTTACGGGCAGTCTGATGAGATGGAAACAGATTTTATCACTATCACCCGCTCTGATTCAGAAGAAGTCTACTCTCTTGTAGAAGAAATGCAGAATAACAGTGATTTTGAAAAGAGAATTCTGGCTTATGCGGAGAAGTTAAGAGCGCTTTAATATTGTTTCGCAAAACTCCAGATAAATACTGCTATCAGTGTTATAATTAAAAGAGGGGCTGCCAATGATATGAATCCTGCTATCAGCAATCCAATTAAAATCACTGGCAGACCTATAATAAATAATAATGCTTTTGCCATTCCCCATGTAGCTTTACATGCTAAAACAATGAATTTAATTGATAATATCAGTATTCCTATTACAAACAATGTAATCATAATTTATACGCCTCTGCTTTCGTTTTGAGTTTTGTTGTTGCGCTTATTATATCATCCGCTCACCAACTCAAAAAGTTCTGTGATTTATTCATATTTACTAGGAATTTTTTATATTTTTCACATATATACTATTTTTCTTTATGTACATATTCTATAGTACCTTCCCTTTCAATATGTATCTGTTCCTCAAGTATAGCTAATTTATGATGGACATTATTCTCTCGATTCAAATACGCTCTAATGCAGTGCTTTGGTTGGACAGACTTTCGTGCATTCATAACATAAAATGCACTCTGTCCCATTTTTTCGCTTACGGGATTCTTTATTGACTTCAACATTCATGGGGCAAACTTTCAGGCATTTGCCGCAATGGATGCATTTATTTTCATCGCAATGGACACGCAAAAGCGAAAAGTAGCTCATTGGCTTGAGAAACACAGTAACCGGGCACAGATATTTGCAGAATGCGCGGTTATCTTTAAATACAAAAGCCAACACAATACCTACAATATAGTAAAATGTATTTCCTACAAGGAAGATCCAGAACATGATTCTCTCCAGATTCGCGATTTTCATCAAAAACAGGCTGAGAACCACTGCCAGGGATAATACAAACATCACATACCGCAGAACACCTAACTTTTCCTTTCGCGGCTTTTTCGGCTGCTTATAAGGCAGAAAATCCAGTACCATAGCCGTCCAACAGGCATAGCCACACCATCCTCGACCAAAAAGCAAAGGGCCAAAAATCTTTGCTACTGCATAGTGGATTGTTGCTGCCTCAAAAACGCCCAGGAACAAATAATACCAAAAACCCTCAATCTGCATATTTTCACAGGAGATTATACCAAGATACAATAACATATAACTTCCTACCGCCAATTGCACAAAATGTCTGGCATAGCATTTTCCGGCAGTAAAAAGTGCTGTTCCTAATGCAAGGCATCCTCCTATGTAGCTGAAATTCAACAGATAAAATATGTTATACTTAGCAATCCACAACGTAATCGCCACTAGCTCAAATAACAAAAATAACAGAAGCGATGGTATATATTTGCGAAACATAGTATTCTTTCTCATCATTGTCCCTATACTCCTATGATTTTTTATTTTTTCTCAGTGCATCGATGAGGAATTTTCTTTCTATCTCATATGGTCAGGTTCCCCCAAAAAGTTTGCAATTTCAGCAATCAGATGTTTCATCTTTTCTTCAAATCCTAACGAATTATCAATGATTCTAAGGTGTGGATGTCCTGTCCATGCTGCTATCAACTTATCATCTAATGCAACCGCTTCATCCACAGTTTCTGTTCTAGCAGTATTATTTGCAGTTGTATAAAATTTCTCTGCACCTTTTGCCGCAGTAACAAGATGGAATACAGCATCATATCCATCCCTCAATTCAACTTCGTTTAAGCCAAGTTCATTCAATACGAGGGAAAAATCCGCCTCTGTCATGTATGCCTTATTATCTAAAGTACCTCTGTCACATACAATCAATATTTTATCTGAGTTCATTGTTCTAGCTGCCTGTTCAAATACTTTTTCTTTCTCCAACTGAAGTTTCATCTGACATTTCTGGTATTCCGTATTATCGGAACAGATCCACGGTGCAACTCCTCCGGAAATCAACTCTGTCGCTGTTTCCGATATGAAGAGAACCCTGTAACCTCGTTCTGTAAAAGCATTTTGAATCCAACTCATCCCTGTCGTTTTTCCGGCACATGGACCGCCTGTTATTACTATTTTGGTAATACTCATAGTCTTAATATCCTCTCTTACTCTAAATAACTCCTCTACAGAGATTCCCTGTGACATCCTCCCCCACCTGTAAAGGTGGGCCTTCCCAACCTCGGCAAGTTTGGTTCTCGTTCGATAACACTACTGTGCTAAGCATAAGCGAGCTATCCCCGTGTGTCCCACGGTTGTGTTATATTGTGTTAAGGTAATGCATTTACCAGCCGCATTCCCTCATTTCTGATATTTACCGCCGCATTTACATCTCTATCATGATGGGTTTTGCACTGTGGACAA
The DNA here is from genome assembly GCF_000173975.1 of Anaerobutyricum hallii DSM 3353. Lineage (GTDB taxonomy): Bacteria > Bacillota > Clostridia > Lachnospirales > Lachnospiraceae > Anaerobutyricum > Anaerobutyricum hallii. Next base: position 9,457 of record NZ_ACEP01000074.1, on the reverse strand, counting down.
TCCCACTCTCTTAACGCAAGATTTTTCGTTTTTGCATTTTTGTAACCATAAACAGAACAGGTCTGGCTGCTTGCAAAAAATCTATCCACATTCACAAGTTTCTTACCTTGTTCCTCCAGTTTATATTTCAAAAATGTTGTGAACATTCCCCATCCATTATCTGAAACAGATTTCCCAAAATTTAGCGACCGCGACACTGCTTTCATATCCAAATCTTCTATATGTCAATATATTTTTTATATTATAGTTCCACACTTCAACGACTTCGGTAGTAGTACACCAAAATAGTGATTAGCAAGTCAATTTATATTCGCCTGCAAGTTCTTCATTTAATACAACAATCTCAACACCCCAAATCTTTCGAATCTGAAGTAATCTTGCTTTCAGTTCTGCCAATGGATCTGCAAGCCATGTAATATCTTCTGCATTTTTTACAACAATAATTTTATTTTCAAAATAAAACTCTTTGGATGCTTAATAATTATTATACATTCCATTCATTACTTTCGGCAAGTAAGAAATAATCAATATGAAAATAACACAAAAAGGATGCGCTGCGGTAACTTCTCCATTACCTTGGCACATCCTTCGTATTATTATTTTTTGCTATTCTTCTTAATGACAGCTATGGCTTCCACATCCATGCTCGCCACATGTATGTCCTTCCCCATGGAACACGGAAGGTCCAGAATAGTTTGATGGCTTCATGCAGGGATGATGCTCCGCCACCAACTAAATATGTCTGAAATACCATATTCCCAAACATTGTAAGGAAAAATATCAAAAAGCCATATCGGAACCATTTTGAACTCATCCATCGCGGGGTTGGTTTATTTCTTGAGCATTTAAAATCTCCACCAAGCTTACTAAAAAGCTGGCCACGTCCACACAAATGATTACAGAAAAATTTATTTCCACCGAATATTGCTATTCCTAACGGCAACAGGAAATCAAGCATCCCAAACCAAGCGAACAAAATATTAAAAAAACTGAGAGCAAAATAAATGATCGCCCATATCCATAAATAATCATACCAAAGTTTCTTTTTCTTCACACTGCTACCCTCTCTTTCATTTCAATACAGCCTACTGGACAGGACCTTGCACATTTCCCACATCCTACACACAATGTTTCTTCTACTACCGCATAGCATCCACGATGAACTTTAACCGCTGCCAGCGGACAAGTATTTTCACATACTCCGCAGGCAGCACAGCTTTTTTTATCGACACTTGCCACTCTTTTTGCCAATGCTTTGTTCTCCTTTCAAATTTGGTATCTCTATTGTACCTGAAAAAGGTAAATTCTTCTGTGATATTATTACATAAGAATTTACCTTGAACGCTAATAACTAGAATGACATATTTTTATTATACATCACCTTTATATTTATATATGATGTTTATAATCTCCTCGATTGTTCTAATAATTACTTTTTGTTTTTCTTTCATTGTTATAGATTTGCTTTCTTCTTCAGATAACGAAGAATAAAGGTGGATGGTATTAGCATGATGCCATATCTCATCGCAAATTTTCTCAATTTCATCAGCACTCCGAAATGCTTGGTCTGTTTGCATTTGCAAGTGTTCTCGTTGCTCTTCCAGATGATTCATCTGTTCTAGTAACTGATCCCTTTCTTTCTGCAATTCATCATGTTGTGCCTGCAGTTGATCCATTTGTATTTTAATTTCGCTCATCTTATCTTTCTGTCTCCGCATAAGCATCATCAAATATATAACTATGAATGCAAATAATAGTATTATGTACAGCATAAACTTCTCCTCACGACACATATATTTCGACGTTTTTCCGCAAATCAACTATTGATAATGGCATAGAAAGAACAGTTAGTTTTCCTGAATTCTTTTTAATTTCAACAGCATCAGGATTGCCTGTGATTATAATTACAGGTGTTGTCCTGTCAGCACGCCATGGCTGATTCGGTTGTCTCGTCATATCTTCGGTAACAATCCAAAGATCCGGCTTATGTTTTCCTAATTTTGTTTTAGCGCTTTCCGGTGTGTAAAACAGCATAATCTGCTCTGAAATAAACTGCAATGCTTCTTTTAATCCTTTTGCATAGCGTTCATTGCCACAAATCAGTGCAATAATAGAAGCATCTTTCTTTTTTTGTGTTACCTGAATAAAATCCAAAACTGGTGTGTTATAGAGACTAAAGTCTTTTTCCAAATTAACTTTATCATAGTAACTCTTTGCTGCCTTGCACATTCTCAGACAAAACTGTTCTATGTCTATACGAATATCGATTCTGTTCTCCTGTATGTTCATACTGTCCAACTGACAAACTGACATTCCACAGTTCAATCCAAGATGAAAGTGTATATTATTTTCATCATTTAAAAATCCTTTGTTTTGATGAAGATATTCACACCGAAGCTGCCAACAGCGTTCTCCGCAAATATCCGGCAAAGTCAATGCCAATGCCAGTGCAGACTGCCATCGTCTATCTACAATATTCAGCTCTACTTTTTCAATTCGGTCCAAAAATGTAAAACTGACATCTCCCTGCATTATTTATCCCTCCCTCATATTTACAACAGTCATGTACTATAATCAGTATATTTTTATTTATGGCATATGTCAATTATGTAATTGACGCATCTTAAAAAAGCAAGTATACTATGTTCGTAAAGGAGATAACTGTTATGAACTTTGATAATTATTTTCCAGTATGGAACGAATTAAATACAGCACAGAAAAAACTAATTTCAGATAATTTAATCACACAGCATGTAAAAAAAGGAGCGGTCATTCACAACGGAAACTTGGACTGTACCGGATTATTACTGGTTAAAACCGGGCAGCTTCGAACTTATATACTTTCAGATGAAGGACGGGAGATTACACTCTACCGTCTGTTCGACATGGATATCTGTCTTTTATCCGCCTCATGTATCATACGCTCCATTCAATTTGAAGTAACCATTGAAGCAGAAAAAGATACTGATCTTTGGATCATCCCTTCTGAAATCTATAAGGTCCTCATGAAGGAATCTGCTCCCGTCGCAAACTATACCAATGAGTTAATGGCTACCCGTTTTTCTGATGTCATGTGGCTGATTGAACAAATCATGTGGAAGAGTTTGGATAAGCGAGTTGCTTCATTTCTTTTAGAAGAGACCTCTATCGAAGAAACAAACGAACTGAAAATCACTCATGAGACGATTGCTAATCATCTTGGTTCCCACCGGGAAGTTATCACCCGAATGCTCCGATACTTTCAAGGCGAAGGCCTCGTCAAACTCTCACGCGGCAAAATCACCATCCTTGATTTGAAAAAACTGGAAACACTACAAAGATCATAAACCTGTTTTCGATAACATCTAAAGAATCCTCCATTTATCAGAATTATAAAAGTCATCCTAATAAATGGGGGATTTTTTTATGCTACAAGAAAATTATAAAAATATTGTGATTATTTTTAATAATCCATACCACATGCATATGCCCTTTCAATCAGCGCACGATCATTAACCACTGCATCATAGAATCGGAATCCGCCGGAGAAGTTGTATGTTTCATAACCGTTTCCTTCCAGAATACGGCTGGCAATGTAACTGCGCAGACCACTTTGGCATATCAGATACACAGGCTTTCCTTTCTCAACTTCATTGATACGTTCCCTCAGTTCATCTACAGGAATGTTTTTAAATCCATTAATATGGCCCCTGCTAAATTCACCTACTGTTCTCACATCCAACAACACAGCATTTTTATCTTTAGAAATCTTATCCATATCTTCCAAATGCCATTGTTTTAAGATTCCTTTTGCCATATTGTCTATCATGAATCCGGCCATATTTACAGGATCCTTTGCAGAGGAATATGGCGGTGCATATGCGAGATCCATATCTTTCAACTGGGTTGCCTTCAGTCCTGCATGAATTGCTGTTGCCAGCACATCGATACGTTTATCAACGCCTTCATATCCAATAATCTGAGCACCAAGCAAACGATAAGTCTCTTTTTCAAAAACCACCTTCATGGTCATCACTTTTCCACCAGGATAGTAGCCGGCATGACTCATAGGAGAAAGAATTACTGTATCTACATCTAACCCTGACTTTTTGGCATTGGTTTCATTGATACCTGTAGTAGCTGCTGTCATATCAAATACTTTGATAACGGAGCTTCCCTGACTGCCTAAATAATGGCTATCACCACCACAAATATTATCAGCAATAATCCTTCCCTGTTTATTAGCAGGTCCCGCTAAAGAGATTAACGTATCATTGCTAGTAACATAATGTTTTACCTGAACTGCATCACCTGCAGCATAAATGTCTGGTACAGAAGTTTCCATTCTGTCATTCACTATAATACTTTCCTTGATGCCAAGTTCCAGACCAGCTTCTTTTGCTAATGCTGTATCTGGTGTAACGCCGATTGCCAGTACTACCATATCAGCATGAAGGGATGGAGTATCTTTCAATAAAACCTCCACCTCATTGTCTTTTTCTTTAAATCCTTCTACTGTATAGCCTAATACCAGTTTTATTCCATGCTTTCTCATTTCATTATGGATCATGGATGCCATATCCGGATCAAAAGGATTCATCAGCTGCTTAGGCCGCTGGACAATTGTAACATCCATGCCAAGCTCCCTCAAATTTTCTGCCAGTTCCAGACCAATAAAGCCACCACCTGCCAATACAACCGATTTTGGATGATTCTTATTTATATATTTCTTTATCCGAAAAGTATCTTCCACAGTACGAAGTGTAAAAAGTTTATCAATACCTACTCCAGGAAGTCTCGGCTGTGTTGGCTTTGCACCTGGAGAAAGAATCAGCTTATCATAGTTTTCTTCAAATATCTCACCATTCTCCAAATTTTTCACTGAAACAGTTTTACGATCCGGATATATGGAGATAACTTCATGATGAATTTTCATATTGATATGGAAACGTTTAAAAAAACTCTCTGGTGTCTGTAATGTAAGTTCTTCCGGATCTGTGATCACGTCTCCAATATAATATGGAAGCCCACAATTCGCATAGGATATGTATCCAGATTTTTCAAATACAGTAATTTCTGCATATTCATCCAGTCTGCGTATCCTTGCTGCAGCTGTAGCTCCTCCGGCTACACCGCCTACGATTATTACCTTCATCTTATTTTTCCACCTTTCCTGAATAAGCAGCAATGCCACCAATATTATTTACTTTAGAATATCCCATTCGTTGCAACATCCCAATTAATATTCGCCTGTTTAAAGAAATCAAAAAAGCTCATTAGCGCACCTCCTTAAAGCATTTCTAAAATTGCATTCTTAGGTCTCGCACCTGAAACCTGTTGTACAATCTTCCTATTCTTCATAACCACCAAAGTTGGGATACTCATAATACCAAATTTACTTGCCAGTTCAGGCTGCTCATCCACATTGATCTTTCCAACTTTGATATCAGGGCGTTCACCTGCAATCTCCTCTATGATAGGAACCACCATACGGCAAGGAGCACACCAAGACGCCCAAAAGTCTAAAAGAACGGTTTTCTCGGAATCCATTATTTCATTCTGAAAATTATTTTTATTGATATTAATAGCAGACATTTTACAGTCCTCCTTGTTTTTTTATGGCTTTATTATAATCTGAAATTCATTTGTTTTCTGTGATATCATCACATTATTATCATGATTAATTTTTTAGGAATTTATTTTTTCATTTTGTGATCCGATGCAATGTCACGTCCGCTATCTGCGATAAAGTCTGTCGCACAGCCGTTTTCTGATTCTAATCTACAAAATAATACTGTATTATTTCTCTGATGCTGCTGATCAAACATATAATGTTCCTTATTATAGGAAATATTAAGAACCTTTCTGTGGTATCTGTTTTCTAAATGCAGGCAACAAAAAAACAGTCTGCCTTGACGAAAATCACTTCAATCAAAACAAACTGTTCTTCATATTTACTCTAATTTTATTTTATGAGAATAACTGATTTCACGAAATTTGCAGGTGAATCTGGAATATAAACAAGAGAAAAAATCTAATCTCTCAAAATCTTGGTTAACTTGGTTAGTAGCTTGGTTAGCTTGGTCAGTTATTGGATTAACTCGAAACAGCTCTACCCGAAACATATTATCAAATTCCTGAAATCTCGGCTTCGGAAGTCCATACTCTTCTGCAGCATTAAGGATTCTTTTAATTCCACTTCCCCATGCTTCTACTAGTCCCATCTGACTGAATATATTGGCAATGCCTTTATTCCGAATCTTAGAATGACCATTCATGACTTTCTCATAAGTTAATCCGTTATATAAGCCACCCGGAGATGTCACCTCCAGTCTGTCATCGTAAACTGCGACTTGAATACAAGATTCATCCAACAGATTACGATTACAATGGGCATTAATGATCATTTCCCTGATTGCTTCCGGTGGTAGCTCATATTTCTCTTTTCGCACCAATCCATCAATCGTTGCTCCGAGTCGAATATTTCTCAATACAAAGTCTACAGCTTCTTCGATTTGTGTGTAGATTGGTCCTGTAAATTCTCTCTTATCTAGAAACACTGCTCGATCTGTTCCCTTGAATACCGCACATTGTGTTTTGGAGAATGAAAAATAATCTGATGTCAGCAACGCATAGGCATTCGTTGCCAGAAGCTGTCCCTCACTCTGCTTTAAGATCTTCCAGTTTATCAGCTGCTCTTTCTTCACAGAATGTTCTGCCATTCTAGCTTTTTTCCGAATTTTTTCCATATCCTGGCAAAGTTTTTCTGTAGCTTCTTCTGAAACGGGATAACCCACACAGGTAAGTTCATCCTATGAGATTCTGGCTTCTTCCATTTCCAGTTCTTTTATCTGCTCCGGAAATGCCTGTCTTGATGTACCTGCTACACGGATATAAGTGCCATTATCTTTTCCCTTTGATTTCAGAAAATATTGTCATAAGTATACATCTTTCTCCTATGAGTTTTGTACGTGCTTTTTTAATCACAATAAAAGTATATCATTATGCAAACAAAAAGAGAACCCGACATCTCAAGCAAATTTGACGATTCGGATCCCCTCTTTATAGATCAATACCTTTTATTTTTTCATCTTATGATCTGATGGCAGTCTCACTTCTCCGGTCCTTTTCTTCATAAGTCAGATGACAGATTTTCCCGCCCACCTGACAGGTATAACGGTATCCGGTTCCGCCATCCTTTCCTTCTGCTGTTCTGTATTACACACATTGTTTTTGAAAGTTTACCGTCGTTTTCTTGTGAGCCATAAAAATGTACAGGTAAAAATAATTCCCTTTACAATTGAGGTTGAAGAAATAGCCCACCATATTCCATCCAGACCCATAATACCTCCAAGAATGATCGACAGCGGAATTCTTGCACTGGTAAAAGCTATACTGATGATACTGCAGAGTCGGGTTCTGCCGAGCCCTGATAATGCACCTACTGTCGTCAGTTCCACACACATAAAAGCTTCACTGAAACCTATGATGATCAGATATTCAACTGATGTTGCGATTGCTTTGGGTTCATGAAAAAAGATTCTGGCAATCGGTTCCGGAATACATATAAATACAGCTGAGATCAACAGTCCCCAGATACCAACCGTCCACAAAGAAGCCTTATATCCTTTTTTGACACGGTCATTTTTGCCCGCACCATAGTTCTGTGCGATAAAGGCATTTAATGCCGCTGCAAAACCGTCTGCAGTATTCCATGATATCGATTCAATCTGCCCTCCGACTCTCTGCGTTGCAACAGCTTCTGCACCATACCCGGAGATCATACGTGTCAGCACCATGGAGATTGCACAATATGCCATTCCCTGTATTGCTGTCGGAATTCCGATCTTACAGATTCCCTGCAGATATTCCCGCGGGATTTTTGCCAAAAGCCTGGTTCCTTTTAGTACATTTTCTTTCTTTTGTATGACAATTCCGACTATCATGATACTCATAACGATCGCCTGTGCTGTCACTGTCGCAATTGCAGCCCCGACAACACCAAGCTTCGGAAACATCCCCACTCCAAGAATCAGCACAGGATCCAGAACCATATTTGTGGCCAGACCGACAAGATTCGCTATAAAAGGTGTCTTTGAATCTCCCTGTGCCGTATAAAGTCCGGTCAGTGTCAGCGTCATAAAAGAAAATACGATCAGCCCACAGGCAATCCTCATATATGACATTGCCGCCGCATGAGCCTGTGCATCTGCAAGCTGAAAAAATCCTACCATCTGTCTGGTAAAAAGCAGCGAAAGAATTGCATATGCCATTCCCATAAATGCAGCAAGCTGTACTGCCGCCTGTGCAAATCCGTGTGCCCTTTCTCTGTCTCCACGTCCGATACACTGTGCCACATGCACCTGTCCACCCATTCTAGCCATAGCTGCAAGTCCCTGCGAAAGCCAGGTAAACATACCTCCAACACCTACACCTGCAACTGCCCTTGAACCAAGCAGACCAATCCAGGCCATGTCCGTGATGTTATACAAAGTTCCCAGAAACGATGATGCCATGATCGGAACCGCAAGTTTCGTCAGCGTTTTTAGAATAGGACCTTTTGTTAAATTTCCCTCCATTTTCATTCCTCATCCATTTTTATTTTTTATTATCCACAAATCCTATTATACATGGTTTAACATAGATTTTCATCAGGAATTATCCATATATATCAAAAATCCTTTTGAAGAAATATTATTCTCCAAAAGGGCTTTCTGTCTGAATCTTTTTATAATTTTTCTCCGCAGGATTCAATGACTTTTTTGTACCAGTAAAACATCAATCTGCCATCCCCATGCAGAAGTTTCAAGATATGGATTCTTAATATTTTCTCCTCCATTTGCCGCAGTAATTTCCCCTTTTTGGGTGACACTGACGCAGTTGCTGGAATAATAACTGATGTAAACAAAATCTACTGTACCATTCTTGAGAATTTCATCATCTTCCGGCATCATCATACTACAATTGCTCTTGGATTCTGTTCTTTCATTTCCTTATTCAGTTGCTTTATCACCTCATAGGCTTTGGCCCTTATTACGCCAACTCGCTCAAAAAGAGTTGGGTGAAAAAGTTGGCTTTTCTTCTAAAACTGCCGACTCAAGAATAAGAAAATATGAAAAAAATATAATGGCTCCCAAAACAGAGATACGAAATAAGCTAGCTGATGCTCTTGATGCAGATTTATCCGCACTCTCTGACATTAATATCCAAACCTATGAAGATGTCATGCATACACTCTTTTTGTTTGAAGAATAATTTGATATGGATATTGATAGAACCGAAGAAAAAACAACTTTATCTTTTGATAATCACAACAAAAAAATTGCCCCTCTCATTACTTATCTTTATACTTGGCATTGCAATAAAAATTTACTTTTTTTCATGATTTTCCTCCTTTAATTTCAAGTGCATCGACACTCGGTCGCTTATTTTTATACTCTTGATTATATTCTTCCTCATCTTCCCTCTGTATGACAAC
>NZ_ACEP01000075.1 GCF_000173975.1 Anaerobutyricum hallii DSM 3353 | reverse complement strand
GCAGAGTTGCGTCAAGCATTTTTTGAAGATTTTTTTATTTTATCAACAAGCACTAGATATTGTACTTTTTTTGTATTTTTATAACCCACGATAGATTACCTCTTGTTAAATTTGTTATTTTTTTATCATTTTACATTTAAAATTCCATGAACAAAAATCCTGATTTGCCGAGCTGGCGAGCCAGACGGAACAAACGAAGTCCTGATGCCCCCTCAAATCTCCCCAAAATAAATTCTGACTTTACTTCAGCAGCCAAAGACAGCTCACAGTAAATAAAAGAGCCTATATTTGTGGCCTCGGAGCAAGGTTTGGATACGAGCGTGTATAAGCGAGTATTCAAACCGTAGCGACTAAAGTCACAAATATAGGTTCTTTTATTTACTGTGAGCGTCTATTTTGCCTGCGGCAACTCAGAATTTAAGACTTAATCTTTGCATCAAGGTCAAAGTAAAAATCTACTCCATTCTCTTTATTCGCCACACCAAAATCCTTTCCATGTGCTTTCATCGTTGCCGCTACAATAGAAAGTCCGATACCGTTACCACCGTACTCTCTGGTTCGTGCCTTATCTACTTTATAAAACTTAATCCATAATTTATTAAGTTCTTCTTCCGGGATACATTTACCATCGTTATAAACATGAATGCGAAGGTTGCTGTCCATACGTTCAAACCAGATACGAATCGTACCATTTTCATAAACATGATTTAAAGCATTCGACAAATAATTACTGAATACTTCTTCTATCATCAGTTCATCTGCCCATACATAAACCGGTGCTTCTTCTTCAAATATAACTGTAGTGTTTTTCTTTTTAAAGAGTATCTGTGAAGAATTGATTTTATTCTGAATCATCTGGCATACATCAAATCGCTGCATACTAAGCTGATTATTTCCAAACTCAATCTGGTTAAGTGTGAGAAGTTTTTTTACCATTGCATTCATTTTCTTCGCTTCGTCTGCGATAACTTCACAGTAAAAGTCTTTACTTTCTTCATCATCTGTGATATTTTCCTTAAGGCCTTCTGCATAGCCTTGAATCAAGGCGATTGGAGTTTTTAATTCATGACTAACATGGGAGAGAAATTCTTTTCGCATATCGTCAATCTTTTCCTTCTTCTCGATATCTTTCTTAAGCTCCAGGTTCGCCGCCTTTAAATCAGCTATCGTTGATTCCAGCTTTTCCGATAACTGGTTCATCGAATACCCAAGTTCGCCAAGTTCATCATCCTGTGTGACAGTAACTTTTGCATCAAAATCAAGATTCGCCATGCGGTTTGCTACCGCTGCCATATTTTTAATTGGCCTTGTAAAATTTGATGAAAAGATAAAGATAACTAAACTTCCAAGTATGATACCTATCATTCCAATATATGCCATAAACCGACTGCTGATGTCGGCGCTTGCCTTTATTCCCTCAATAGACACTCTCATGGCAATCAGATAATCATTATCTGTAAATCCGAATAGATAAATACCGTTCTGCCCACTTGCCTGATCTTTTAACTGTGTGACAAAATATCCCTTATTTATTAATGTGGACATATTATTCTCTGCACTGTTTTCCCACGGGAAAATACTTCTTCCAGAATTACTTTTAAAGTTTCCTTTATCATTACCAAGTATAACCTGACTCCGAATCTGATCTAAATAACCAAGAATCTCTTCGTAGGTCTTACTTCCGTCTATCAGATTACTAAATATTACATTCTGGCTGTAATAATAATTACTTGACTGTGCAATCATCATCTTGATGTTTGTCTTATTGGATATCTGTTCCATTTCCTCATCAATGGTATCCTGATTTTCTTCATTTTTTAAAATATTCTTAACTTTATCAAATGTCTTTACTATCGATGCCTTTTCAGAAGACACATAATATTTCTCAGAAAATGTATTATTCAGGAACCATGTAAATACAATCACCCATCCGACAATTAAAATTAAGATAGAGGTCATCTTAAATCGTATTGAATTTCTCATGCTATGCTCCTAATCAATCTACTTCGAATTTATAACCCATTCCCCAGATTGTCTTGATGTACTCGCCTTTTTCTCCCAACTTGCTTCGAAGCTTTTTAACATGAGTATCAATTGTTCTGGCATCTCCAAAATAATCATAATTCCATACATTATTAAGAATCTTTTCTCTTGAAAGTGCTACCCCCTGGTTTACTACAAAATAATTCAGAAGTTCAAACTCCTTGAAACTTAACGTAATCTCTTTTCCGTCAATCCTTACTTCATGCGCGGCGATGTCAAGTTCAATACCACCGGCTTTAAGAACTTCTCCGGTAGAAAGATTATTACTCCTTCTTAAAATTGCCTCTACTCTGGCTACAAGAATCTTTGGACTAAATGGTTTCGATATATACTCATCTACTCCAAGATCAAAGCCGTTCAACTCGTCACTCTCCTCACCTTTTGCCGTCAGCATAATAATCGGCACCTGTGAGTACTGACGAATCTCTTTTACAACATCAAATCCATTAATCTTCGGCATCATAACGTCACAAATAATTAAACTGATACTTTTATCTTTAAAGAAAATATCAAGAGCCTCCTCGCCATCTGCGGCTTCTATGACTTCAAAATCCTTTTTCTTAAGGAAATCTTTTACCAGTTTTCTCATTCTGCTCTCGTCATCTACGACCATGATTTTTAATTTATCCATGAAAAAGCCTCCCTCATTCTTGCTTATTTTCCTTTTCTTCTATATCATACACTAATTTTCTGAAAAATCTATGAAAAAATTTCGGAAAAAGTATGAACAACAAAAAAATAAAAGCTATTTTGTTCTCATTTTTAAACATTTTTTCAAAACAAAATCAAAAAAAGAAATCTATCCACGACTCGATAATATATCCTGTGACAGATTTCTTTTTTACTTCTTATATCTAGTTATTATCACTCTATACCCTTCCTGTAGAGTATATTAAAAAGACCTTTTACAAATACTTTTCAAACACGCTCTAATGTTTTCCTATTTTTCGGAACAAATTGATAATTGCCAGAAAAATTTGTCTTATAACAGCAAAAATCACAAACATCAGCAAAAATCCTGCAATTCCAAATACGATATCCGCAAAATCCATCGTTCCGCTATCGGAAATCTTCTGACCGATTTCAATAGCAAAAGTAATAACTACGATTACTGTAAATACATAGATAAATGCAATCACCAGAATATGATTCTCACTCAACAGCTTAAACAATGGATAAATCACCATCAAAATAAGCATTCCCAAAATTCCTATTACGAGAAAGTGGAGCTGCTTGTCTGTAAAGTTTTTCTCGTAAGCATCATTTAGCGACAAAATATAATTATGTATTTTGGCTACAAAAATAACCATTCCTTCTAACATTCTTTCCATAATGTCTTCCTCCTTATCAAAAAACAAAAAGCAGGCCAAAACCTGCTTTTACTATAATACACTTTGCCTATAGGGTCAAATACTGTCTTTATAGATATTTTCGTAACAACAAAAATCCATTCATAAAATAATATATGACATTCTCATTTGCATCTGTGTTTTATTTATCCCATTTTGTAAGATTATATGTACGGATTACCCTGCACAAGTCATTCACATAAGAACCAGATGTTGCATAGCCACCCTTTTTAATAATCTGAAGCTGCTTTTTATAACTTTTTGTCTTTGTAAGTCCTGCATATCTCTTCCTGCTTCCGTTCTTCGCTCCTAACAGGTATGCTGAATGATCTTCGATAGAATCTTCTGCACAGGAATATTTACGGAACTTTGCTGTGATAGAATATCTGCCTCTGCTTCCGTATTCATAAGTGCGCTTTGCATAATAGTTTACACCATCCCAGGCGGAGCCAGACCAATTATTACCAGACAAACTGATTTTCATTCCAAAAAGATTATTTCCGTTCTCTGCTAATGTTGATTGTCCCCAGCCACTTTCCAAAATCGCCTGTGCCATTGTTACAGAGGCAAGGATGCCTGTACGTTTATAGTTTGCTCTTGCAAGCGGCCCCATCTTATTGATAAATCTTGTCTTTGCTACTTTGCTCACCTGTGTTGCAGAAGTCTCAATTCCACTACGTACCCCAAGAGTCACAAGCTTAGCACGGCTGCTGTAAGTATATTTTAAACCTAAGAACGCTGCTGCCTGCTTTGCAGGAACAAGTAAATCTCTTATATTACTTTTCTTATATGTAACAAAATACGGTGCAGCTTTTAAGGTCATCTTCTTGCCATTGACTTTTGCATATTTCTTATTTGCATAAAAAATAACTTTGCGCTTTCCATTCTTTACTGTAACAGTGTTACCATTTGCTGTATAAGAAGCATGAATTCCATTATCAGCAAAAAGTGTCTTGCATGGTACATAAATCTCAGAACCAATCTTAATAGATGGTGTCGCGGACTTATTCGCCATCGTCACAGCCGCTCCGCTATACTTGACATTGATAATGGTTCCTTTTAAGTTCGTAGACTTTCCAGCTTTAATGACTGGAACTTTTGCTGCAGATACTGGTTTACTTAAAATAAACAGCCCACACAGCATCAAAAATGTAAGTAGTGTCTTTTTATGTTTCAATTGTAAACTCCTCTCGTAATAAATGTTGAGCAAATATATATTATTTGTTAACAACTTGTTACAAAATGTATTATACAATGAAAATGTGTACAAAATGAGACTTCTTTGTTTTTTCTGATTCCAATTAATACCACACATATCATGCAACTATAAAAAAGCCAATGAAACCAAAGAGAGAATAGAACCTATATCTGTGACTTTCGTCGCGGCATGCTGAATGTTCGCTTAAACACTCACATCCAACATTTACTCCCAGACCACAGTATAGGTTCTATTCTCTCTTTGCTTTCTGATTTTGAATGGATTACTTGAATTTTATTTCATCTTATTCGCTATAACAGCGTTATCAACATTAAATCTGATCTAAAGCCTGTGCAAGATCTGCAATCAAGTCTTCTGCATTCTCTAAGCCACAGGAGTAGCGGATTAAATCTGGTTTTACTCCACAAGCTTCTAACTCTTCATCATTCATCTGGCGATGTGTTGCGCTTGCCGGATGGAGACAGCAGGTTCTTGCATCTGCAACATGTGTCTCGATTGCGGCAATCTTTAAATGTTTCATAAAGTTCTCAGCCGCTTTTCTTCCGCCTTTTACTCCAAAACTTACAACACCACAGGAACCATTTGGCAGGTATTTTTCTGCTAATGCGTGATATTTATCTCCCTCAAGACCACAGTAATTAACATACGTTACCTTTTCATGCTGCTGTAAAAACTGTGCCACTGCCAATCCATTATCACAATGACGTTTCATACGCACTTCAAGGCTTTCTAAGCCAAGATTTAAAATAAATGCATTCTGAGGAGACTGCATGGAACCAAAATCTCTCATAAGCTGTGCAGTCGCTTTTGTAATATATGCCCCGCCAATACCAAAACGTTCTGTATAAATGACACCGTGATAGCTGTCATCTGGCGTGCAGAGTCCTGGATATTTATCTGGATATTTTGTCCAGTCAAAGTTTCCACTGTCCACGATACAGCCGCCCAATCCTGCACCATGTCCATCCATATATTTTGTAGTGGAATGTGTGATGATATCCGCTCCCCACTCAAATGGACGGCAGTTTACTGGTGTTGCAAATGTGTTATCTACAATTAATGGAACGCCATGGGCATGTGCTGCCTTTGCAAACTTTTCAATATCTAATACAGTAAGTGCCGGATTGGCGATTGTCTCACCAAAAACAGCTTTCGTATTTGGCTGAAATGCCGCATTTAGCTCTTCTTCTGTACACTCTGGGGAAACAAAGGTAAAATCAATTCCCATTCGTTTCATTGTTACTGCAAAAAGGTTATATGTTCCTCCGTAAATAGAAGATGATGATACAATATGGTCACCGCAGGAAGCAATGTTGAATACAGCATAAAAAGAGGCTGCCTGTCCAGAAGAAGTAAGCATTGCAGCACTTCCTCCTTCTAATTCACAAATCTTTCTTGCTACCGTATCATTCGTTGGATTCTGTAATCTGGAATAAAAGTATCCTTCTTCCTCTAAGTCAAATAAGCGACCCATTGCCTCGCTTGTCTCATACTTAAATGTTGTACTCTGTACAATTGGAATCTGTCTCGGTTCTCCGTTGCCTGGTGTATAACCTCCCTGTACACATTTTGTTCCCAATGAATACTCTTTCATTTGTTTTTCCTCCATAAATATTATTTTAACCATTCAGTATTATAAGTATTCTTCCCTATTAAACTCTGAATAAGTTATTATCCTTTAATTATCCCCATATCAATCCATAATTGATAATTTAAGATTATTCAGGCACCTGTGAAACAGGCACAGACTTTGCTGCGTCATAATAAACAAAAAAGTCCTGCGGGCCTCGCCCAATTTTATAAACTCTCTGATATACCGGATAAAATATTACATCCTTGTATTGTCCCATCTGTTCTTTGTAAAACAAGTCATGTTCCCTATGTTCTTCATCACCATAAATAGTAAATGCATATGGGTATTCCTTTTGAAATGCCTCTAGCTCTCCTTGCATTCCTTTTTGCTTAAGAACCTTTGCATAATTATATAGAAGGAATAGTTTAGAAACTGGCTTATATACTTTACCATCCTGCGTCATAATTGACTTTGGAGCCTTACCATCATACTGAAAATTCTCTGTTCCAATCCTTCTTAGCTGCTCCATTCCCTCTTTTATATTTCCTGCGAAAAGAAATACAACCGACTGATATGCCCGGCAGATATTTATGTACGGGATATCATGAGGCAGATGATACAGACATTTTTCAATTAATTGTCCATTCCAATGGATATACTCTTCCATAAGTCCTTCTTTATCTTCTATTCCACGTTCTTCTACAATATATGGAAATAGAAAATGAAGCATTTTCTCATACATCACTGCATCCCGGTCATCATAATGAATCCGGCGGATATAAGTATCATACTGCTCACGGTCAAATATTTTTTCTTCTAAAAATTCCATCTCTAAAAGTCTCCCTCACAGGCATAGCTTCCAAGAATCTTTAAATATGCTGTCTCCTGAGAAAGCTGGTAGATTAATGCACGAATCTCTTTCGTATCAATATTGGCATTCATTTCTACAAAGAACTTATAATTCCAACTATTATCTTTCCAGAATGGCCGTGAATGAATCTCTGTAAGGTTCACGCCATAATCAGAAATCATTGATAAAATACTACTGATACTGCCGCTATGATTTGGACATTCAAACATTACTTTTACTCGGTTATGGGATGGGAGAACAACCAGCTTGTCTGTAAATGTTACTACTTTACGGCGCACACCGCCATCTTCCTGTACTTTACAGTGTGTAATATATAAATCTTTCTCCGCAAGCAGATTATGAAGTTCATCGGATACACCGATTCCCACTTCCTCAATAATGCCAATTCCAGCATCTGCCTTGCCCTCTTTGATATAATTTCCAATCTCTTCATAAGAAGACACCGTAATTACCTTATCTTTTGAAAAATCTTCACAGATGTATAATTCCTCTTTTACCATCGTCGGTTTTAAAATGACTGCTGGCATCTTACTATATTCAAACGGAAAGCACTGACGAAGTTCTAAAGTTCTGCCATATTGATACTTACGGCTTACTTCCATAATTCGCTTGATAAGAGCAGTATATTCTCTTACTAATTCTGGCTTCATTCCCTCGGTCTGCTTCTTAATGATAATCTCTTCTCTATCCGGTTTGTAAATTTTATCTTCTGTCTCTGCCTTAATGCAGGCAACCTGATCTGCTAATGTCATACGCTCCACAAAAAGCTTGCGGATTTCTGCATCTACACGGTCAATATTCTTTCTCACATCTGATAAATCCATATATATATTCTATCCCTTCTTTTATTTTTAAGCATTCTGCAAAATTATAATAATTATTCAGAACATGTTTACCAAACTATATTTTTAACATTTTTTACACATGCTTACTTCGCCATGTGAATTTTAAAATAAATTTTCAAAAATATTCTCTTCTCTGAATAATTACCTATTATAAAAAACAGGGAACCAGTTTTTAACCAGTTCCCTGCTAGTATATCATACTTCTTTCATTTTGGTTATATGTAAACTTAATTCATGCGAAAAAGTGTCTCCACCGCTTTTTCTTTAATGATTAACTTCGCATGTTCTGACAAATAATACCCTTCTAATCTCTGATTTGAACATTCTGCCCCATATTCTTCTGCTGTTATCATGAACGTGATAATCTGAGAATTATCCATCTCTACTGGAAACTCTACCAGTAAAATATACTTATCCGCTTTCTTATAAAGGCTTGATGGAATAAAATAATCTTTATTCAAAAGAGAACAGAAATCCATCAGATTATGAAAATTATCAAATATAAGCTTCTGTGCCGGAATATGTGGTCTTACTGCCTGCTGTTTTTTTTCTTTGTCTGTCATTGTGGAACCAGATGGCTTAGTTGGTGCCGATTGCTGGTAAGATACTTCTGAAGATGTATTTTGCACATTCTTTGCTGCTTCTTCTGTATCCTTTTCACTTTCACTAGTATTCCCCATACACACATCATGAAGATCTCTTGCTAAAGATTCAAACTCCCGCTCCTTCTCTTCCCCTGTCATAGAATAGATACTGTCGATTCTGTCATCAGAAATCCGTTCTCTCAATGCTGTGGTCATCTTCTTAATCTGGTCTAAATCCCTGTCTATCGCCACATCCTGAAAAGTACAGCTAATTGTAATCAGGAACTGTTCGGATGGCAGTGCTCTGGCAATATAATTCTGCACCCCATTCTCTGTATTCCATTCAATATAATTCTTAGAATCTGCAATAACGGCATTCAAAAATTCTTCCATCTGCTCATTATCTTCACCAAGTTCCTTTAAATCAAAGCCCATCTGCCCTATCTCCTCCTTATTAATAAGGCATCGTATGGTCTCATCATCTATTTTCCAAAAAAACATGTTATCCCTTCTTTCGAGGCTCTTTATTCTGCCTAATTTTATTATACAGATATTATTAGCCATGTCAAGGGACGAGTGCCAATTTCGAAAGTAAGTTTATCTTTCTCTTTTCTTTATTCATTTTCCATAATACATTTATAGAGTTCTTCTGCCAACTTTTTATGTGCCTCTGGCATCAAATGTAGCGAATCCACCTTCGATGATTCTATCACTTTTGCCGCATTAAAGAAAATACAATCATATTTTTTAGCGATTTTCTCGTAGAAAACTGGAAGCTCCTTTGAACGTTCAATTGCATCCTCATCAAATGACCGGGCAAATTCTGAAGTTGCAATATCTGCCCCAATCTCTGGCGGGGATACCAGAATTACCTTCGGCATGAAACCTTGTTTTTCTTTTGTAAATTCTTTTATAATACTTACTAACTGCTCCGCTCCATCTGCAATCTCTTTTGCTGTTGCGTGAAACATTCTTTTTAAATCATTACTTCCAAGCATCATGATCACAAAATCAATTGGTTTATGCGTATTTAGGCAAGGCTTTAAATAGCCAAGTCCTGCTTTCCATGGTTCGGCAATATCTTCAAAAACTGTTGTTCTTCCATTACAGCCTTCTTCTATGACTGCATATTGTTCACCAAGCAGCTTTTGTAATACACCTGTCCAACGTACATCTTTTGGATAACGCAAACCATTTACCGGATTATAACCGTATGTGTTTGAATCTCCATAGCATAAAATTGTTGTCATTCTAGCACCTCTACTTTACAACTATGTTCCTTTGTCTGTTTATCGTAACCTATCCCTACCGCAAGAATTCGTCCTGTATATTTAGGCTATTCTTCTAACTTTCCCTGAAACTTTAAGGCATATTTTTTATCCTTAATCTGAGAAATCGCCTCTTTCCAATCCATTGTACTGATTGCATTAATATATTCCTGAGCCACCTCTTTATTCGGAATTCTAACGGATTCTTTTTCTACATCATAAGTAAGATATCCCAAATGCACAAGCAATGTCAAAATATCATCTCTCGTCGCAAATGTCGTCATATCATTATGAAAGGTACCTATATTAATTCTCACACTATTACCTGCAAGCATTTCAATGATTGCATCTTTTAATCCATCCATATTCATCTGAATATATATCTTAAGTGCTTCATAGGTTTCCGTCTGATTCCAGTAGTTACCAAATCTGTGACGTAACATTGCTTCTACAACTGACTTTGGATTGTAAATAGAATATAAAATATCTTCCTGTTTGTTATGGCTATAAAGACCGTATCCGTTATACCATGCCTTTGTTTCCTCTATACTCATTCCATATTCTACGCAAAGACTTTCTACTTCTCTTTCTGCAAATCCAAAATATTCTGCCATATTTCCGGGGTCTGTCATTGAATATTCTATAAACATATTTAATGCAGAATGCGTTCCGTACTTTTTAACCGGAAGAATTCCTGTCATATAAGCAAGAGCAATATATGCTTTATCCTTTAACCATACCCTTAAAAAATCCAGATATTTTCTCTGTGCCTCTTCATCCTCTTTATATTCACGAAATAGACAATCCCACTCGTCAATTAAAATAATAAAGGACTGCCCCGTATAAGAAAAAATATCCTGCATGACAAATACCAGATTATCACTATCTACATATTCTGGATATTTATATTTTAATTCTTTAAGCAGCCTTTTCTGAAGCACTTTAAGCATCTCATCTACATTCTGCGTCATGCTTAAAAATTCCTGCATATTTATCTTAAAAACATTATATTTGTTTAAATGCGTGGAAAATGTCTCAGAGTGACTAATCTCTAATCCATCAAATAATGCCGCTGAATCATTATCTTTTCCGTAATACGCCGCAAGCATGTCTGCCGCCATTGATTTCCCAAATCTTCGTGGTCGGCTGATACACATATATTTTTGTTTTGTTCTAAGAGCTGCATTTGTTCTCTCAATAAGCATTGTCTTATCTACATATATTTCTGAATTTATACTTTCCTGAAATTCTATTGTCCCCGGATTTAAATAAATTCCCATAATTGCACCTCTTTCCCAAATCCTTCTAGCAATCCGGTTATAGATTTCTTCTCAGTGGCGTCTTCCTTGCCTACGGCAAACCAAAATTTACGGAATTAGCAGTCCATAAATCAGCATAAAATATTCTGGGAGTTTTCCTTCTTCCACCCACTGTAATTCCTGCTTAAGATACTTCGTTACCGTTTTGCCAACATTGCCTCCCAATGATTCTATTGAATAACGCATTTTATCCTGAAAACGGCAAGGTTTACCAGACAAACGTGTACACTCTGCATTTTTACAATGTAAACAGGCTCCGCTACTTAAAGAAACACTTCCAGGATACTCCTGTTCTAACTTTAAGATTTCCTGTTCTAATTCTTCTTTATAAGGGAGAAGAAACTCTTCTGTTACTTTCCATTGTTCATTTTTAATATAGGACTGGCTTGTAAGTTCTTTAGGCAGATATAATTTTCGCCCCATAATTTGAATTTTGCGATATTTGTTCCAATAATCTTTTTCCACATCAAATGTATACGGAGGGCAGCACCATAGTTTCCCATAGTTCGAGCATTCTTTACAAAATTCAAGGAATGTTGCAACATCCACGCATTCTTTCATATATTCTTCTACAGGAATCTCTGCCTGGAAATTCTCTATTTTCTCAGCAACATATTTCTTCTCTTTCA
>NZ_ACEP01000076.1 GCF_000173975.1 Anaerobutyricum hallii DSM 3353 | reverse complement strand
CATAACTCACTTAGATTGCTTATGCCAAACATATAAGTAGATAGCAAGGAACACTCTCGCAAAGCAGCTAATGATTATGCCTGCAATCAAAGCAGGATAATAACTTGTAATCAATCCTGTATCTGCTGTTACGATGAAGATAATACCAATAACGAATGCTATAACATAGATAATGGGCATAAATTTTTTCATAAAATCACCTCCTCGTCAACTCCAGATTTGTTACTCACATGACATTTCATTGAAATGATAACGGACAACATAGACTTGTTATGGATATCTTATCTTAACAAACAGTTTCAATTTTCCGTAAAACCTCTTATCTACTTTTACTTTTTTGTATGTCGTCTTTTCGGTGTTTCTTTGCTAGAGTTTCTTGTGGTTATCGCTTTTTCTTACATATTCTATAAACTGAGCTTCTGGCATTGGTCGTGCATAATAAAATCCCTGTATCTCATCGCACTTGATTTTTCGTAATACATCCAGTTGTTCTGTTGTTTCAACACCTTCAGCAAGTACCCTCATATTTAGGGCTTTTGATAATTTTATTATATGATCCACAAGAATTTTCACTCTCGTCTCACATACGTGATTGATCAGACACTTATCTATCTTGAGAACACTAAATGGCAGTCTGCTTATGCTTTCCATTGAAGAATACCCGGATCCAAAACAGTGTAGCAAGCATATCGTATGTAGAATCCTGATCCGAAGTAATACAAAAATACGCACACTTTTGTTCAGCAATATTAAAAAAGTTTAAGATTTCAATGGAGCAGATCCCATTAAAACATTTTACGTTAAAAAAGCAACTGTTGTATATCCTGTTATTCTATTTTTCTCTCTGACAAAAAAGGTACCGGAAACCACCATCAGGAGGTTTTCAGTACCTTTTTATAATCCATCTGTTTATTTGAGCAATCAGACCTGTTTTTGTTTATGTACAGTACCGAAATGTTTCATCTGTCAGTATCCTTGCAAATATCAGTCCCAGCGGCAATGCGGCAATAATCAGTATCGCTGATGCAAACCAGGACGCTGCCGGACCTAGGGACATGATTCCCAGATTATAAAACCCTCTGTAAAGATACATACCCGGAACCATTATCACAATAGATGGAACTCTGTCAGGGAAATTCTTGGATATCCTACTTTACTTTTAATCAGCGATGCCAGGATTCCTGCTGTCAGTGCACCTACAAAAGCAGCTCCTGCAGGCGGTATGGCAGTCATATCAACCATCTCCAGTCGAAGAGTATTTGCAATGGCACCTATTCCTGCTGCTGTTGCAGCCAGCCGGACCGGGCTGTTAAACATAATTGAAAATCCAAATACCCCACAAAAACTTGTAATAAGACGAAGTAAAATCCAAGCTCCAACTGGTAAAGATATTTTCAGGAAATCAACTGGCTACAAATGAAGGATTAATGCCATAAGCCAGGCCGCCATGGTTGCTACCAAAATCACAATCAATGCATACATCAGTCGCTCTGTCCCGGACCGCATATCCAATTTGGCAAGGTCAATTCCACTGGTAATAAATGGAAAACCCAGGATAATAAACAACATCGCACAGATATACCCTGCCTCGTGCTGGATGGAAATCCCAAACAGCATCTCACCAATTTTGAGAAGTCCCGCATAAACAAGACATGCAAGTGATACAGAAGACACAATACACAAAAATAAAGTAAAATGATGTTTACTCAGTTTACAACGAAGAAAATTTCCAATTCCTGCACCTATAAAAGCGCAGAACATTTCAATGGGGCCTCCACCAAGCAGGAAAGTAAATCCGCCGCAGGCCAGAGCAGCCGCAAAACCAAGTGCAATCGGTGAGTACAGTCCATGAATTTTTTCTATGTTATCAAGCAGTACATGTAATTCCTCACCTGACATATCTTTTCCGTCAACTTCAAATTCCTGGATAAAATGCTCCAGCCGATTTAATTTTGATGTATTTACTCCTGTATTGGTCAGACAAAGAGATTGGGAAAAGCCATCCTGACCATCAAAACAGGTATACTCTATGGACATCAGACCTATATCTGCTGTACAGGTAATTCCCATAATTTCAGCAAGTGTATTCATAGAACTTCTGACCCGCCAGGCACCAGTTCCACAGGAAAGTAACATAATCCCAACTCGTCCAATAATGGATGCCTTTTCTGTAAGACTTGCCTGCGTAACAGGAACATTGGCGCCATCTTCATCTGTATATTCATGCCAAGATATATCCATATGGTTTTTTCTTATTAATTGCTGCATTTTATTCACACCCCGGCTGTTTTGTTTTTAGGATCATTTTTCAGAGCCTTTATTTCTGCCAGGATTGCCTCACGACATCCAAGACCGATACCGTTGGCAAGCTCAACTGTTTTTTCCATTTCATGTTCAAAATGGCAGAACGGAAGAAAAATTACAAGTTTGCTGGTGTTTTTTTCAACTCCGTTCTCATCACGTCTTCCATAATACATTAATGCCCGGGGCAGCTGTTCCTGTAATTTCATCAGATATTTCCATATAATGGCATAAGATCTCTCTTCGTTAATCTCCAGTGTAACAGATTCCGGAAATTCAAAAAGCATAAGAATTCCTGTGTGTTCTGAAATTCTGAATGTCTCAATCTCCCCCTTCTCATTATAACCATGTTTTTCCCGAAATCCGTCCGTCATGTACATATGATAATCCGGTATCTCATCCTGCTGTTCATACAGCTTATGAAACATTTTGTATTTTTTCGCACAGGCATGCTGATGTGACCCAGACAACAGATCTCCATTTTCGTCCGTAAGAAATATGGGATTTTCCACACCTTTATCATTAAAACGTATCGAAATTAGAAACGAATTTCGCAGAAGATCAAATACACTGCTGTTGCAGACTGCCATCATAAATGCAGACAGATCTTTATTTTCGTATGCAGTAAATAGAGCTGCCGCAAAAACAGTTCCCGGAATGTCTGTTCCTGCACCTTCACTTTCTTCCGCTGATGGAATTGCTTCAAAAAACGTATCTTTTAAACGTTCGCATGCATGAGGGTTTTTGAGAATCTCATCAAATATCTGTTCTGCTTTTTCTTCCCTTGGAAAAATCGTGCTCATAATAAAGCCTCCTTTTGTGCCCTATTATAAAAGCATCGTTATAAAATGTAAATTTCATCTCTTGTATATTAAATATAACAAAAGCTTATGCCAGATCCCGGTTCACTGACTGATGCACATGTTTTCTTACGAAGCAGAAGCACACTGCCTGCATGAGGATCGTAAGGATCCAGGATACCGGATAGGAAATAAACAGGAAACTCAAAGACCTGTGTGCAGGGAAAAGTCCGAAAATCCACACAATCCTGGTTCCTACGGTACCGATAATCGAAAGAATCATAGGTACTCCGGAATATCCCATTCCCCGGAGGGCTCCCGGGAGCAGATCCATAATACCACAACAGAAATATGGTACTGTAGTAAAGGCAAGGACTTCCACGCCACAGCGGATTACATCTGCATCACTGGTGTAGATCTTCAGAAGTTCCGGTCCAAAGAAATACGCTCCACAGCCAAGGGTCAGTGTCACACCGACAGAAAGGATCATACAGTCCAGAAGTACTCTGTCCATTCTTTTCAGTTTCTTTACTCCATAGTTCTGACTGGTGAAACTCATACAGGACTGGGTGACTGCATTGACAGACATATAGAGAAAGCCAAAAATATTATTGGCAGCAGTATATCCTGCCATTGCCACAGAACCAAAAGAGTTTACAGAAGACTGCAAAAGGGCATTGGACAGGTTGATCACTGTACTCTGGATACCTGCCGGTATTCCTACCTGGAAGATCTGCTTCAGATACTGTGTTTTGATTCCTAATTTTGAAAAATACAGCCGGTAACTGGTATTGGAAGTGTAGAGACAGCGAAGCACCAGAATACTGGAGATCAGCTGAGACACAATAGTTCCTATGGCTACACCTGCCACTCCCATATGAAACACAATAACCAGTACAAGGTTCAGAACTGCATTGGTCATACCTGAGATCACCAGGAAAAACAATGGTCTTTTGGTATCCCCTACTGCCCTTAATATGGCAGCTCCATAGTTATAAAGCATAAAGAAAGGCATTCCCAGAAAATAAATCCTCATATAAAGAACAGACTGGTCAATTACATCATTCGGAGTTCCCATAAGATTCAGTGCGAATCTTGCAAGCAATACTCCTGCCAGTGCCATAACAAGTCCACTGATCAGTGCCAGGGTAATAGATGTATGTACTGTCTCTGACATTTCTTTCTCTTTGCCAGAAGCATAAAAACGTGCTGCCAGAACGTTCGCACCCAGAGAGATCCCAATAAACAGATTGGTAAAAATATTGATCAGCGCTGTGGTAGAACCAACTGCTGCCAATGCCTGTCTTCCGGTAAATCTTCCCACCACAATGATGTCTACTGCATTAAATAGAAGCTGCAGGATTCCAGACAACATTAATGGCAATGAAAAGGATATCAGTTTGTCCATCAACGTTCCATTGCACATATCAATTTCGTATTTATTATTTTTCATTTTCCTCACTCCATTAAATCTTATCCATCTATTTTAGTATAACACCTTTTTTTATAATTCAAAATACAAATTTCTCTCAGAACATGTTATACTTATAAAAAATCAAACTACATTTAATAAAAAAGAGGATTTATTATTATGAGATACAAAGATGAATTAAGAATTGCCGGGGTTACCGCACTGTTTTGTTGTGCCATGCTTATGATCACCGCTGTAGTTCCCAAGGATACCACTGTAGCCAAAGCACGAAAGACTTTCAAAGAAGCTCCGGAGACTGCTGCTGATGCTGAAGCACAGGCTCAGAGCGAAGCCGAAGATGCTGGCTTCACTGTCTATACAGAAGACAGCAATTATGACTATGAAGATAACAGTTACGATGATTCCGGCTCTGATGATACCAGTACAGATACTTCTGACTCTGATTCTTCAGGCGATACTACTTACGATCCTTCTTATGACGACAGCACAACTGATAATACAGAGGATAATGTGATCGAAGATGATTCTTCCAGCGATTACGATACTTCGGATACAGATACCAGCGACAGTGGCGATGGAACGGAAGATGATACAGAGTTTGATTATCCTACAGAGGAAGAAACATTCCCGTCGGATTATGCTGACACCGGTGACTATACCGGCACAAACGTTTATACAGATAACAACTGGCAGTGATTTTGACGCCAACAAAGGGGCTGTCGGGAAATAGATAGTTCCAAAGCAGGGAGGGTATGACTCACAACGAGTCATACCCTCCCTGAATTTATCTGAAAAAAGAAAAAAAGATGGCTAACGACAACCATCTTTCTCTCCGTTACATGTTATAATGTAACTATGCTAACAACTAATTATTATAACGATTTTTTTGAGTTTGGGCAACAGAAAATTAACTTTAGTTTCTTCGAATTGAGTTTACCTGACGACGATCCAGTCTATACCCTGAAAAAAGTGATGGAGGAATTAGATTTTTCTGGCTTGTTAGCCAATTGTTCAGATAAGGGAAGAACCGGGTACAACCCAATTATGATGTATGCTGTAGTTACCTATGCAAATATGCGTGGAATACGTTCTGTTGACCGTATTGTTGATCTGTGTGAAAGAGACCTTGCTTTTATCTGGCTGACGCGCGGACAAAAACCGAAACGTGATGCTTTTTATGACTTTAAAAACAGGAAGCTGACATCTGATGTCCTGGATGACCTGAATTACCAGTTTATGCGGCGGCTGCAGAAAGAAGGGCTAGTCACATTAAAAGAACTTTTTATTGACGGTACAAAGATAGAGGCAAATGCAAACCGTTATACTTTTGTATGGCGCGGAAGCATCAATTACCATCTGGCAGGACTTCTGGACTCTATCGACCAGCTTTTTGAAAAATATAATTCTTTTTTGCAGGAGAATGATTATGGAACAAAGTACGAGCTGGGAAATGCACAGATGTTTGTGATCGAAGGGATGGATAAAGTTCGGGAAGTAATCGAAAAGAACAGAAAACGAAAGCTTGTAAAACATAAAAAGCTTTCAAATAACCGTATTATAGAGATCGATAACTGTTCACCGCTTGAAATACGGAAACTCCAGAACAATCTCACGCTGATCGCAGACAACGAGGGAATCGAATTTGTTTACGGAAAAGGAAAAAGAAAACCTGCACTTCAACAAGCTGCATGAGGAACTGGAACAATGCGGAAAACGACTGATGGAATATAAAGAATGCTTTGAGATCATGGGAAAAGACAGAAACAGTTATTCCAAAACAGATCTGGAAGCGACTTTTATGCGTATGAAAGAAGATTACATGCTGAACGGACAGTTAAAGCCAGCATATAATGTTCAGATCGCGGTAGAGAATTATTTTATCGTACATGGATATGTAAGCAGCGACCGCACCGATTATAATACCCTGATCCCGGTCCTTGAAAAACATAAGAATGCTTTCGGGAGTATTCTGGAAGAAGTAACTGCGGACAGCGGGTACTGTAGTGAAAAAAATCTGCTTTATTTAAAACGGAATGAAATATCCAGTTATATAAAACTGCAGGATCATGAAAAGCGAAAAACACGCGCTTATTCAGAAGATATCAGTAAATATTACAACATGAGGACAGGGATCTTTGAAGATGAACAGTTCTATATCTGCCATGACGGACGTGAACTGCGGCATCTCAGGACAGAGAGCAAAGAGCAGGATGGATATACACAGACCTTTGAGGTATATGGTTGTGCAGACTGCAGCGGATGTGAACATAAAGCGCGTTGTCTGTATAAGTATGATGCGGAAAAAGATGCCGAAAAGAACAAAGTCATGAAGATCAATGAACAATGGGAGGAACTGAAAGAAAGATCGCATGCCAATATCCAGAGTGAACGCGGAATCCTGAAACGCCAGACACGTTCCATTCAGACGGAAGGACATTTTGGAGATATCAAGGAAAATGAGAACTTCCGGCGTTTTAATTACCGTTCGGCAGATAAGGTATATAAAGAATTCATGCTGTATGCTATTGGAAGAAATATAAATAAATATCATCGTTTTTTACACGAAAAACTGAGAAAATTTGAAGGAAAAACTGCCTAGAAAAAAATGCGGCTGAAAAAATCCAAACAAGGATTTTTTGCGGCCAAAAACAGAAAGTATTTATCAAAATAAAAATATCCTGAACAAGTTGCAGAGCCAGAAAGCTCTGTAACTTGTTCAAGATATTTTTGTTTGGTGCTGTCAGCTCTAAAAAACGTTATTTACCGACAGCTCCTTTTTATAATGATTTATTTTCTATCTAAGATTTTATTAAACCGACTAAAGACTCCATAGTTTGTGTGTTTGACTTACTGTTTATATCTATCTTCTCCTAAATATTTTTCTAGTCATTGCAATATAAAATTGCTTATACAGTCTCTCCCTTAAGAGTCCTGGTATTCTGGATAATATACAGAGCGACCGATATGACCATCATTATAGCGCACAAACCAATCAACAGATCTGATACCATCGGTGTAATGTGGAACCATATAATATGCACCGCTGCAGTTCCATATAATAAAAAGGTTACTATCTTTCCATGCCAGTCTGCACCATGTACTTTTCCTGTCTTTCGTATCACAAGACATCCACTGACTACCATATACAGCTCCTTACCTGCCATTATTACGATTAAAAGAAGCATATGCGGAAAACGAGTAAACAGACAGATTAACATCGCTGCCTGTGTCAGCTTATCAGCCACCGGATCAAGTATTTTTCCTAAATTACTAATCCTATGGAATCTTCTTGCGATATATCCATCAGCAAGATCCGTAAGACCAGACAGCAATAAGATTTCACCAGCTAACAGAGGATTTTTCTTTACACAATAACTCCATATAATTACCGGAATCAGACAAAGCCGAAAAAAAGAAAGAAGATTAGGAACCGTAATAATTCTATTCAAATTTTCTTCCTGATTCACTTCCCTCTGCATGTACGGTCACCTCACTTTCCTTTTTTTTAGACATAAACCAATAAAATATAACACAAAATGCTAAAGCAAACACAACACCAAAAACATTTTGAATCACTCTAAGACTAACCGCTCCTTGTAGTCCATAAGTCTCTGCAGCAATGGCTAAAGCACCAAATGTGTTAAATACTGCCTGCCAGCCATATTGTGCTGAAAATCCTACACCGATTCCACCAAGAATTCCTATATATGCATAGATTGACGAAGGAAGCAGAAAATATAATACTGTAAAACATATAACACCTGCAATATTTCCGACAATCCTTTTACGGACTCTGTAGTGCATATCTTCCATAAACGGTAAAATCGCGGACATAGCCGCAATACCAGCCCACATTGCACGTGGCATATTACAAAGTTCTGCAATGCAAAGGACAATCGGTACGCATAAAATCTGACATATCTGCCATTTTGTTCTGGAAGAAGTGATATCAAATTCTTGTATCAGATCTTTCAGATTTCTTTTATAAGTTCTGTTTTTATGATTTCGATAAAATACGAAGCAGGTAAGTGCTGCACCTAAAGCCATTCCGACTAATCGCATCTGATAGCTTTTTCCCGTAACATCATAACCATATAGCAGCAGATACCCAAGAACCAATGTAGATTGATTAAACATGAATGGATTATGGCATCCGAACAGAATCAACACAGCCAGTGCCGCAATATTTAACAGCATTCCCAATACCGGTGAAAACTGATTTGCTAAATGCGGACATACAGTCATAATTACAAAGAACAAAGCCAAAAGCATCGTAGATTGTCCGGTGTGGATCCCCAGATCCGCATTTCTAAACACCATGAGACATAATAAGACTACTACACCTACAATGCTGTTCTCATTTCCAAATAGGATGCTGAAAATACTAACAAAGAAAAAACAAAATGCCATTGTAACAGCTATTTTCACCAGATATACCCACATATGATATAATTTTTCTTTTAGTGTTTCACTCTTTTTCAACAGGTTTTTAGAACCTGCCTGATTTAACTGCAACTCCTGATAAAATGTCATATAAATCCTCCCATCTTCTAATTTATCTTAAAACTATATAATCTCATCTTTCTGCTTTGGCAGCTCTATAACAAATCTGCATCCACCATATTCACGGTTTTCTGCTTTGATTGTTCCTCCGGCACTATCTACAATCCGTTTTACAAGTGCAAGACCTAGGCCATTTCCTTCTGCTTTATGAGATCCATCTACCTGATAGAACTTGTCAAATATTCTGGATTTTACATCATCCTCTATTCCTGGTCCTTCATCTTCCAGAATGAACTTAACAGAATCCTGTTCTTGTTTCAGAAACATCGTAATTGTCCCCTTTGAAGGGCTGAACTTAATCGCATTATCCAAAAGATTTATCCAGATATGCATAAAAAGTCCTTCATTCCCAGTATATTTAACTTCCTCCAATTCTACCTGAAAACCAATTTCTTTTTCTGTCCATTTTGTTTCCAATGAAAGAAATGCCTGGCGGATCTGTTCATCCAGACGATATTCTGTTTTTTTCATTGGTATATTCTGATTCTCTAACTTGGATAACAGCAAAATATTACCAACCAATCCGGAAAGTCTTTGGGTGTTAAATAAGATTTTTTCTACATATTCCTCTTGATCCGGAGACAGTTCTTCTCCCTGAAGCAGCATTGTATATCCTTCAATGGCATTAATCGGGGTCTTAAACTCATGAGAAACATTAGATACAAAATCCATCTGCAGCACCTCTGTTGCACGAAGTTCTTTTGTCATAACGTTAAAACTTTGATAAGATTCTCCAACTTCTGCTATACGGCTGTTCGTTTCCAAATGCTGTTCAAAATCTCCCTGAGAAACTTCCTTCATTGCTTTACTAAGTCTGGTAATTGGTTCCAGTAACTTTGCATTGATAAAGGAAGTGATCAGCCCTGCAATCAATGTATTGAAAATCAAAAGCCAGCCAAGCACAGGTATGCTGCCCGGCAGATTAAAAAAATGATTCAAAAAAGCAAATAATAAAGCAGATATGACTGTTGAAAATACAAGTGCCAGCCAGATCGCACCAGTCAGACAGGATCGGATCCTCAATCCTTTTTCTTTCTTTTGTTCCATTATTTTTTCACCACCTTGTATCCAATTCCACGCATTGTTACGATTTCAAAATCAGGGTTATCTTTCAAACGCTCCCTGATTCTTCCTATATGTACCTCTATCGTATGTGGGTCTGCCTCCGTCTCGTATCCCCATACTTCATCCATCAACTGTTGTTTTGTAAATGTTCTGCCTGGCGAAGCTGCAAGCTTATATAAAAGCAGGAATTCTTTTTTAGGCAAAACAAGACTTTCCTTATCAGTTGTAACCGTCATTGCATCATAATCAAACTCTGTTGAACCGATCACAATTTTGTGTTCATTCAGTATCTGTGCACGGCGAAGCAGTGCTCCGACTCTTAAAACCATTTCATTCACATTTACCGGTTTTACCATATAATCGTCACTTCCCGAAAGAAATCCCTGGCGCATATCATCAAAGGAACCTTTCGCAGTGATCATAAGTACCGGTATCTGATATCCTGCTGAACGGAGTTCCGACACCAGTTCATAACCATCCATAACCGGCATCATAATATCAGAAATGATCAGATCAATATATTCCTTATCCAATACTTCTAATGCCTGTGCTCCATCCGATGCACTTTTGACTTGATATCCATTCTTCTCAAGCACTTTTTGGAATAGCTGGCTTAATTCTTTATCATCTTCTACAATCAATATTTGAAACACGTTTTCCTTCCTCCTTATTAAAACAGATACCTTGCCCATCCAAGCAGATGCTGTACCAAAAATATTTTTCTCTGACGTTTCTTTGTTAATTCGATTGGCTCTACATGATATGGATCATTATAAGTTCCGCCTTCTAATATCTGGCGGGACACTTTTTCATATTCCATCATGCCCTCTTCCAACTGTTTATTAATATCTTTACTGCGAATTACAATCATCAGTTCCGTATCCAGATATGCACTTCTCATGTCCATATTAAAGGAACCGATTACAGACAGATCATCGTCAATCAGAATACTTTTTCCGTGGTATGAATAACCGCCTTCATATTCCCAGATATTAATTCCTGTACTTAAGATTCTATTTCTGTTTTTCGCATAATCGGCAGCCCCAAATGGATTCCCATTATTCGCAACTGAATTTGTCATGATAGAAAAATCTGAAACGTTCTCTGCAATCCCCTCCCATGTATTATACATCATATCATTACAGATAATATATGGCGTGTGGATCTTCACACGATTTTTTGCATTTTTCATCAATTCTCCCAACTGATACCACACTACTGGTTCTTTGGAACCTGTGTGAATAGGATTTGACACTAATGTAATCTTTTCTGTCTCAAAAGTTTCGTCCGTATAATTGGTCTCGCAGATTCTTTCCTTATTCTCTTCAAAATATTTCTGATAGCTGTTCTGCAGCTCTAAAACTGCGTTCTTTACAGATTTTCTATTTGCCAGTTTTTTATTGTTATGAAAATAACCACTGTCTTCCTGATTCCATATGGTTTCAAAATACTCTGACAACTGGTTAACTGAATTTTCTTTCTCAGGTTCATCGCAAACCACTAACACGTCTCTGTCATAGTTCTTATGTCCCGGAAAATCACCCAGGAAATAATTGTATGTATTTCTTCCCCCAAGAATATATCTCTTTCCATCTGCAATCAAATATTTATCATGCATTCTACCCATCATTTTCCACGGTTTCAACGGATTGGCCTTATTATACAGTTTAATTTCAACATTCTCATGGGAAGATAATCCATAGAAATACGGATTTCCTTCCATATCAATCCAGCTCTCCATTCCATCTACTAACAGACGAATATGTACACCTCTGTCTGCCGCATCATGCAGTGCTCCTAAAATCAATTTTCCACTTTCATCGGATTGAAATGCAAAAGTAGAAAGAATAATTTCCTTTTTTGCATTCTTGATCAAACGCACTCTTTGTAAAAGCGCTTCTGGATTCTTTTCTATGATTACTGCCCGTTCTGTATTTTCACTGCATTCGTTCCATGACCCATTTTTTGTTTCTTTTTTGGTTGTATTGGACACTTCCGGCTGCTTTTTATATGCAACGCAGATTCCGAGCAATTCATAAAAAGCCACACATAAAAAAATTGCCAGTATAACAAGAAGGATTTTACATATTTTATGCTTTTTCATTGTACATCACCTGATTCCTTTTTATTTCATACTTATACAATACAAAGTCAACCTCAATTTAACCTCAACAAGGTTTGTTTTTTTCATCCATGCAAAATCTTCTTTGTACAACAAACTGTTAGATATAGCAAAAACGGCCTTTCAAAAACAGTTAACTTCTAAATCAACTGTTTTTTGAAAGGTCGTTTCATCAGATTCTTATAGCAATCCAGCAAATAATCTCATAAATAATTGTCCTAGTCGCAAATATGCACTTCGTCCGGTTTGATATTGGTCTGTCACATCACGACATTCTCCCATCGTTCTTATCAGATCATTTTTTATTTCCACAACTGCCTGACAATCTGCCATAAAACAGCCGTTTTCAAAATGGTGATATAAACTTCGATAATCCAAATTAATTGTTCCACAAGTTGCCATACAGTCATCTGCCACACTCATTTTTGCATGACAGAAACCAGGAGTCCACTCATAAACACGAACACCATGTTTAACTAATCCATGATAAAAAGAACGCGTTATATTATAAATGAATTTTTTATCAGGGATACCAGGTGTGATAATTCTTACGTCTACCCCTCGCTTAGCAGCCAGACATAACGCATGCGTCATTTCATCTGTTATGATTAGATATGGAGTCATAAACCAACAATATTTTTCAGCTTTATTTATCATACTGATATAAACTTCTTCTCCTACCTGCTCATTATCCATAGGGCTGTCTGCATAAGGTTGAACAAACCCAGTTTGCTGTGCCGCATAATCATAGTGGAAAAGGTATTTACTAAAATCAGAATCATTAGCAGCCTTAGCACTTACTGCATTCCACATTTCCAAAAATGTCACCGTAAGCGACTGAACAGCATCTCCTTCTAAACGAATACCTGTATCTTTCCACTGTCCATACGGGTGTGTGTAATTAAAATATTCGTTTGCTAGATTATATCCACCTGTAAATCCGACTTTTCCATCAATAACTGTTATTTTTCTATGATCACGATTGTTCAAAAACAGATTTAAACCTGGCATAAACGGATTGAATACACGGCAATGAATTCCTATTGCCTCCATCTTTTTCACAAAATCTGTGTTAATAAAGCCTATAGAACCCATATCATCGTAGAATACTCTAACTTCCACACCTGCTTTTACTCGCTCTTCCAGAACATCTTGAATCTTATGCCATGCTTCAGCGTCTTCTATCGCATGATATTCCATAAAGATAAACTTCTGTGCTTTCTCCAAATCCTTAATCTGTGCCTCTAATCCTTTCACTGCTTCATCAAAATACACAATATCCGTATTCTGATAGATTGGATACTGCGAATTTCTTTGTATGTAACTTGCTATATTTCCTGCTTTCGGAATTGTTTCTTTTATTCTGCTCAAACACTCCTGACTGTCCGGAAGCATTGGTAACAATTTGCTATCAATTTCTGCATATCGCTCACGCATTTTATGTGTGCCACCATTCAAACCAATCAACAAATACAGGCCTACACCCATAATTGGGAAGATTAGAATTAAGATGACCCAAGGCATTTTCATAGAAGAGGTCTTATCTGATGCGTACAATCCCAAAACCAAGATTCCACTCAAAATCCTTGTAAATAAATTTATGATTTCTGCATATTCATTCAAGCGTGTTACGATAGTAATAATAAAAATCACTTCCAGAAGAATGCAGACTATGGAAAAACACAGCCGTTTTACCCCATTTTTTGTTTTTGCTTTGCCCTCTAAAGTATCTTGCTTCATATATATTCCACCTTCCTACTTGCTCAGTTTTCTGCCTAAATTTCATGAAACATACCAATTTTGTCTTTTATTCTCTGCATTTCATTATCTGCTTCAATGATAGCTCTTGCAGAATGAAGTAATTCTTCACTTATCTCATCATAGCCAGGCATTTCTTCAATTCCTTTTTTATAGCGAAGTTGATGTTCCAATGTTGCCCAGAAATCCATACCATTGGTTCGAATCTGTAATTCTACACGCATAGGTGTTTTACCCTTAGCAAAAAATACTGGTATTTCAACAATCATATGATAGCTTCGATAACCATTCGATTTTGGATTTTTTATATAATCTTTTATTTCAATAACTTTAATATCATCCTGTTGGGTAATCAAATCTGATATCATATAAATATCGTCAATAAACGCACAAACTATTCGAACGCCTGCTACATCATTGAGATATGTCTGTATATTTTCTGTTGTAAATTCATATCCCATCTTCTGCAGTTTATCGTAAATACTATTGGGCTTCTTAATTCTTGTTTTTATAAAAGAAATAGGATTTCGATTGTTCTCAACTGAAAATTCATCATCCAAAACCTCAAGTTTAGTTTGTATCTCCCGTATAGCACAACGATACATCATCATTAAATTATAAAATTTTGTAGCATTATTTAAAAACTGTAGTGATTCCGGACTGTTCATCCTGAGTTTTTTTACTTCATCTTTTGTCATGGAACTTTCCTTTCTACCTCATCCCTGATTTCAAAACATTATTTATTTTGATAGTTGATTCGTTCTCCTTGAATTACTGGATAACAAATCATTTTATCACTATCCAGATTTTCTACATGCATATCTACTGCACTGATCTGATGGTTTTCATAAGTATTGTAATAATAAATACCTTTTGTAACATTACAACACGACGTATACAATGTGATTTCATATTTTCCATCCGCTACTTCGCAACATCCTCGTTGCTGATCCACAGATCCGAGAATGTGGAAGAATTGGCTAACGCTTTCTTCCTCTGATTCACCTGAAATTGCATTTACCTTTGTAAAAGCTACACGTACAAAGCGTGAGGAAGATGAGAGATCTCCCGGAAGACCTAATCCTCCCATACCTCTACTATATGCATCAAGAGCCAAATTTTCGCAGAAAGTATTTCTGGGCTGTTTAGGAGATAAATACATATAATTATTTAGTTGAAACATCTGCTGTGGAAATGGCGGATTATTCGTAAGCACTCCTACTGGATTGTCATAAATATGCAAACCATCTGACATAGATTCTACCGTAATTGACTCATTCTCATCAGAAATGATCCAGTGTAATTGTGCTAATGGTAATTGCTCGCTGAAAGGAGTATTAACAATATTAATTCGTTCAAGAAGCTCGCGAACTTCAACTAAAGAAGAACACTGACTTAAAATCCACGGAATAAATTCAAACTGTGCAATATTTTCCACATCTGGCTTAATCGCGGCATAAACAGCATTTCCGACAAAATTCAGTCCTGCCATTGCCACTCCTTTTTCATTCATAGCATCATAATACAAAGGATAATCCTCTGCAACATGAGCCATTCCAATAATTGCATAATGATTTTTCATATCGCCAACATGGCGAAAATTAAACGCATAATTACGTGGTGTAATTACTATCTGATCACCATAAGAGAATTCATAATCGAGGGTTCGTCCAAAGTAAAAATCTTTTGTTTTATAAGTTGCTGCTGTACACATGATCGTTTATCCTCCTAAATAGATTGAAATATGTCAATGAGTTTTTTTCTTGAACAATAGTATAGCACAATCTTTTATTTTGTTCCAACTTCATACATGATCATAACATGTAAACTTTAAACTATTTTCCTAGATTATTTCTCCATCAGTTTTTCAAACTCTGGTTTCCAGTTTGCAAACTGTACAAGCTGTTCATCCGTGCGGTGATAATATCTTTCATTCTTGTCCAGCTTTGCAATCTGTTCCATTTCTTCATCTGTTAATGCAAAATCAAAGATATCCATATTGTCCTTAATGTGTTCTGCATTTTTACTTCCAGGAATTACAACAAATCCCATCTGAGTATGCCAACGGAGAATAACCTGTGCAGGTGTTTTTCCATATTTTTTGCCAAGTCCTGCAAATACCAACTCATTCATTAATGCTGTATCTCCATGTCCCAGCGGATACCAGCTCATAAGCTTAATTCCATATTTGTCTAAAGTTACACGAAGTTCTTTCTGTGTGAAATATGGATGTGCTTCCACCTGAATAAACTGAGGTACAATTTCCCACTTTGTTTCCAACTCTTCCATATATTTTCCTTCAAAATTCGAGATACCAATGGATTTTGCTTTGCCCTCTCTATACGCTTTTTCAAGCATTCTGTATCCGGCAAGCCAGTTGCCTGCAGGCTGGTGTATATAAAGTAAATCCACATAATCAACACCAAGTCTTTCTAGAGTTTCTTCTACAGTATTCTCATTTTCATATTCACTAGCCCATATTTTTGTTGATAGAAATATATTTTTTCTGTCAATTCCACTATCCTTGATTGCTCTTCCAACTGCACGCTCATTTACATAAGCATTTGCTGTATCAATTAGGGAATATCCCATTTTTAATGCCTCTAATGTACTTGTGTAGGCATCCGCTGGTGATAACATAAAAGTTCCTAGTCCAAGCATTGGACATTCCAAATTGTTATTCAACTTCATATTTTCCATCTTTTTAGTCCTCCTGAAATTTTTCTTTATCAAGCATTTTTATTACTTTTGCCGGATTTCCAACTGCTACTGCATAATCCGGTACATCCTTTGTCACTACAGATCCAGCTCCCACAATTGCGTGTCTTCCGATACATACTCCCGGAAGTATCGTAGCTCCAGCTCCTACCCAGGCATATTCTCTTATCAGAACAGGCTTACAAGTCAGAGTACACAAATCATATGGATCATGATTATTGGAAATAAGCTGTACATTTGCAGCAATCATAGCATTGTCTTCAATCGTTATTCCACCTCTTGCCATTGCAAGAAGATTAGAATTGATAAATACATTCCTGCCAATCTTTACGCTTCCAACACATGCTCCATTAAGCGGTGGGGATATCATACTCCCATCTCCTAGGTTATTTCCAAACAATTCCTTTAATAAATGATTATATTCATCAGTAAAAGGCATTGTATGATTAATCTGAAATAATATTTTTGTCTGACGTTGCCCTTCTGTACTTTCTTTTATTGACGCAGTTCTTACATCAACACGTATTTCCTTGCATTCCATTTTTCTAACCTCTATTTCTGTATCCATCTTTCAAGTACATCTTTCGCTTGATCTACGCTGCTTCCATGTATCGCAATGCCTTTCTCAATCACTGCACCTTTTGCACTTTTTTTAATATCACTCTCCGTATTTGACAATCCGCTTCCTTCATGCGTACAGAATGGATGAATTTTCTTTCCTGTAAAATCATAACTTTCCAGAAAAGTATATACAGCCATTGGCATGGTTCCCCAGTAATTCGGGTATCCAAGATAAATTTCGTCATATTGATCTATGTCCTGTGGCAGATTTAGTATCTCTGGTCGTTTTCCTGTCTGTTTATCCTCTTTTGCCTGTGCAATGCAGGTATTATAATCAGCGGCATAGGGAATCTTTTGCTCGATTTTGAAAAGGTCTGCTCCTGTCATATCAGCTATCATTTTTGCAGCTTTCTCAGTATTGCCAATCTGAATATATTTCATGGAACCGCCAAAATAATTTTCATCTGCTCTTGAATAAAATGCTACCAGCTTTGCCATTTGTACTATTCCTCCTTTGTCCATACCAGTTTTCCTGTTTTTACTGCTTCTTCATACCGTGATATCTTATAAGAAAGCCTGTCCATAGTTTCCTCTATCTGCTCTTTTTGCTTCTGAAGAATATCCATCTGCTCATTCAACAACTCAAGTCTCGCAGGTATTGTAGAATCTCCCGCCCTAAATAGCCTTTGATATTCAATCAGACTTTCTATAGGAAGTCCTGCATTTCTCATACATACTGCAAGCTCAACCCATCTAAGATCTTCTTCCTGGTAATTCCGAATTCCTCCGGATGTTCTTGTAACTTTAGGAATCACATTAACCCTCTCATAATAACGGAGGGTATCCTGTGAAATACCATATTTTTCTGACACTTCTTTTATTGTCATATTCTTCCTCCACAATTTAAAGAAGATTTTTCACACTCTGTATCCATTCATTAATTTGTTCCTGAGGTGTCTCCAGATTACTTCCACCTGTAGAATCAAACTGTATCTGCATATCGCAAACCACATTTGCGCCTTTGCAGGCTGCTTTCATATCCTTTATTACATGCCCTGGCCAGCCACCATTTGTCATAAAAGGTACTACTGTCTTTCCGGTAAAATCCTGTTGGTGCAGAAATGTTTTTACAGCCGGAGCCATTGTGTACCACCATGTAGGTGTCCCAACTGCGATGACATCATAATCTGCAATATTGATATCCAGCGGTTTAATTTCAGGTTCGTATCCGCGCTGCACTTCATTCTGTCCCTGATTTACCACATCATCATAACTGCCAGAATATGGAACTACGGTATCTATTTTTAGAATATCGCTATCAGTCTCACTCTGCAGCATTTTTGCAATTCTTTCCGTGTTTCCATTTGACCATGAATAATATATAATCAGTAATTTCTTCATCTTTTTACCTCCTGTTTCGATTAGTATACTACTTGAAGTTAACTCCAAGTCAAGAGCTTTTGATTTTTTCTTCATAAACGCTGGTATGACGCAGACTGTGGAAGACCCAAGACTCGCTACTGGCGGTTGGTTAGACCTTACCAGACAGGCATTCCACCTGCTAGACTACTCGCCCTTATCTGGGCGCACAATTCCGATTTGACGGTAATTTCTGTTTCTCTACATCCTACAAGCCCAGATAAAACTAATATACACAGACTAAATAACAGTACTCTTTTCAAACTCATAATTTCTTTCCAAGTTCATATGCTTTTTTCATCACATCAACATGGCTTGCAGCTATATTTGCGGCATCAATTCCACCGCCACCGACCATGCCTTTCAAGGAAGCCTTTTCAAAACAGTCTACCCAGCCTTGCAGACCATTGTAGCTTTTTCAAATGCACTTTCATCATTCTCAGCGGCAGTTGCAATCATATAAATATCTCTGAATGAATAATCTGTCGAATATAAAGGATTCAATCTATCAAGAAGTGTTTTCATCTGGCCACACATCTCATAGTAATAAATTGGTGTTGCATAGACAATAACCTCCGCATCCTTTACTTTTGCCATAATATCTGCAACATCATCCTTCAGTACACACATCCCATTCCTCTGACAGGATAGACAACCGATACAATATTTGATATCTTTTCCTTTCAAAGAAAGAAGTTCCACATCATGCCCGACTTCTTTTGCTCCCTTTGCACACTCATTTGCAAGTATATCAGAATTGCTGCCTCCTCGAAGACTTGTCGATATGATCAATACTTTTTTGCCATGATTAAATTTCTCCTTTTTCAGTGTCTTTTTTAACCTTCCGTATAACTTTCGCAGGCACTCCTGCCGCAATTATATTGGCTGGAACATCTTTTGTTACAACTGCTCCGGCTGCAATGACCGAACCTTCACCAATCGTAACCCCCGGAAGAACCGTTACATTTGCTCCAAGCCACACTTTTTTTTCGATGTGAATCGGCTGAAATATCATACCTGCTCTTTTCTCGGGATCTTCCATATGATTGATCGTTGCCAATACTGCATTATGTCCAATCAGGACTCCATCCTCTATATAAATACCACCCTGATCCTGAAACTTACATCCTGCATTAATAAAAACATTTTTACCTATATGGATATTTCGCCCGCAGTCTGTATAAAACGGAGGAAACATTCCAAAACTTTCATCTATTTTTTGTCCGGTAAGTTCCGACATAAGCTGTATAATTTCTTCTTTTGTATGATATTTGTTATTCAGCTCCATCGTTATCTTTAATGCCCTTTGAGACAGCTCATGCATAACCAGATGTTCTTCACTTCCACCATCTACGATATATCCGGGCTTCATATTACTCAAATATTCTTCACACGTCATAATTAACCAACTCCGTTTTCTTTAAAAAATTTCTGAATTTTGTCAAATGGGATCACATCCGGATTATCGTATAGATCTGTATGAACAGCTCCCGGAATTGTCAGCAGTTCTTTATTAGATGTGTACTTGCTGTTCTTGATCATATTTTCATAAGCATCTTTTCCAAAATAATAGCTGTGTGCTTTTTCTCCATGAACGATAAGGACTGCACTTCTGATTTCATTACTGTACTTTAATATTGGCTGATTCATAAATGACATACATCCAATACTGTTCCAGCCATCATTTGAATTCAGGCTCCTTTTATGATAACATCTGCCTTTATAATACTCACTGTAATCTTTTACGAAGAAAGGTGCATCTTCCGGTACCGGA
This sequence comes from Anaerobutyricum hallii DSM 3353, assembly GCF_000173975.1. Lineage (GTDB taxonomy): Bacteria > Bacillota > Clostridia > Lachnospirales > Lachnospiraceae > Anaerobutyricum > Anaerobutyricum hallii. The sequence continues at coordinate 4,908 of NZ_ACEP01000076.1, read as the reverse complement.
AGTGGAACACAACCACCGCCTCTGGAATATTCGCCTTTGCGGTATTCTTCTGTCCTGAGGGTATTCAGCGACTGTTTCTTCGCATAACGTGCTTCTTCACTGTTCTCAGAATCAAAGTACCCATTCGCATTTACCCTAGTCATATCATACATGGTAGATGCAACAGTTGTTTTTATTCTTGTATCCAGTGCAGCTGCGTTAAGAGCCATTCCACCCCAGCCACAGATTCCAATGATTCCTATTTTATCTGGATCCACATCTTCCCGAACAGAAAGGAAATCAACAGCAGCCATGAAATCTTCTGTATTAATATCCGGAGAAGCCATGAATCTTGGATTGCCTCCACTTTCCCCCGTAAAAGAAGGATCAAATGCAATGGTAAGATATCCTTTTTCAGCCATCGTCTGCGCATATAATCCGGAACACTGTTCTTTGACTGCGCCAAATGGTCCGCTTACGGCAATCGCAGGATATTTCCCAGATGTATTTTTCGGCTTATACAGATCTGCGGCAAGTGTGATTCCATAACGATTTATAAATGTCACTTTCTGATGATCTACTTTTTCACTCTGTAGAAAAGTTTTATCCCATTCAGATACCAGCTGTAATTCTTCTGTTTTTAACATATTTATCATCCTTCCATATACAAAATTTCTTGTAAATATACTAACAATAGTATATGATATAAACATCATACAACCTAAAGTTGACTTTAGGTCAAGCACGTTTTGAAAGAAGGTTTATTATGTATACAATCGGTCAGGTTTCTGCAATGTTTGGTCTTCCTGTTTCTACCTTAAGGTATTATGACAAGGAAGGTTTTTTCCCTAATCTGGAACGTAAGGGAAACATCCGTTATTTCAGCGATAATGAATTGGAAGCTCTTCGCATTATTGAATGTCTGAAGAAATCCGGTCTTGAGATTAAAGATATAAAGCAATTTTTTATCTGGGTATCTGAAGGCAGCTCCAGCTATGAAAAAAGGAAAGAATTATTTGAAGCCAGAAAATCAGCTGTTGAAACTGAAATTCAAGAACTTCAAAAAACTCTCTCCCTCTTAAAATTCAAGTGCTGGTATTACGAAACAGCAATGAAAGATGGTAACGAAGATGCTATAAATGCCATGTTGCCTGACAAACTTCCAAAAAATATACAGAAACTATATGATAAAGGGCATGACTGATTTTTGCTTTCTCCATCAAACTGGAAGTTGTTGGGTTCTTTACATAGATTAAATATCAATTTATAAATCAAACTCGCCTTCTATCTTTTCCTGTTCGTCTATAATATTCATCCTTATCTGCATACATCAACTTATCAGCCATTGCCTTAATTTCTTCAAAATTAAGTTCTATATGTTCTGAACAAACAACTATTCCCTTAGACACACTAAGTTCAGAAATAAGATTTCCCTGGAAGTTTTCAGTTAAATAATCAAATGTCTTAACTGCATCCTGTGCTTCTTCTCTCGTTCCTCTCAGTAATGCAGCAAACTCATCGCCACCTACACGATACGTCCTTCCAAGACCTGAGAATGCATTATCCATACACTTCGAAGCGCCAATAATTAACTCATCTCCTGCTTCATGACTAATATTATCATTAGCTGCTTTTAAACCGTTCAAATCCATCATAATAAGAACGTATTCTATTAAGTTATTATTTTTCTTGATTATTTCACAGTCAACTTCAAACCCTCGTCTATTATATAAGCCTGTAAGCTCGTCCTTTATAGATGCTTCATATCTTCTGTTGTATGCATTCTTTGCCTTCTTCTCTCTCATACTAATAATAACAAATGAAGTTGCCATTATTAATACGCCTGCAATAAAGATTAAAACAATTGGAAGTATAATTTTATTTTCATCCAATTTAACAGGATTATTATCTCTTATTACTATATACCAATCAAATCCTTCGAGATACTTGGTCATATAACAGCCATTCTTCGATAACTGATAATAAAAATCATCATCTGATATATTGCCAAAATATGAATTATCCAAGTAGCCTGTTCCTATAGAACTTACATCCGTATCAACCTGTATAAGTCCATCATGATTAACTAAATATACTTTGATATTGTATTCTTCCTCGAACCTGGCAAGTATGTCTACAAGGTCATTCATATCAACTCCGACACCACATGCTCCCAAAATGTCTCCATTCGTGTCAATAATACCGTAATTAATAAACACCGAAAGACTCCCGTTATTATCTTCATCAGTATCAACATTAACTATATATCTTTTCCCTGAATCCAAGTAATCCTTATACCATATATCATGGCTGTCATTTTCAACATCAAGATACCTACTTATTCCATTATATGTATAATATGCTCTTGTTTTATCCGAAACAACAAATACCATTTTATAATCAAATTCATTACCAATGGATACCAGACGATTAGTTATATCGTCTTTGACACTCTCCGCCTCTTCTCTGGTTTTCCCCTCTATGTAGGTTCTTATATCAATATCACTGCTAATCGTCTGAGAAACAGTAATTGGCTTAATAAGTTCATTCTCAATCTTTGCTGAAACCATCTGCGCAATTGTTCTGCTCTGTATTTCAGAGTTTTCCTTAGTTACCTGCTGGATCACATTCACACATGCTATGATGGAAACACTCATGCTAAGTAGCATTATGATAAACATAATAACAGCACCAAATCTGCTGTCATTAATCATATTCGTATGTTCATCCCCATTATGAGACCAATCATACATATATGCAGCAAACATTACGACTGAACCTATTCCCAGTCCTAAATTGGTTATAGAAAATCCATAAATAAAGGACTGTACAACTGTTGCAATTATTGGAATAAACGAAAACAGAATCATTGAAATGAAGCTTCGTTTTTTCAAATACTTTCTATACTTAATCGCCATACCTGCTCCTATAAATATGACGACAAGTGATATTAGTGTATATACATACCAGGAATTATTCCTGTGATAATAATTTGCCTCATCGAAATAATACATCCATGGATAAAACAAATTAACCACAACAATGAAAATATTAATGCACGAAAAGATATTGGCAATTTTAACACTATTGCCACTTACTTCAGCACCTTTTTCAACAAAAACAGAACTAACAAACCTAACATAGGTATTTGCCATTGCTATGTTCATAGCAAATACCATAAGATTAGCAATTCTAGTTACTAAAATATTAAAAAGACCAAGGTTACCTCTAAAAATATATGCCAAAGTCTCTCCAAAAAACAGAACTGTAGCAATAAGAAATAATCGAACGAACATCCTCATACTCTTCTGTTTTGGATTATTTGCTTTAATTGAAACAAATATTATTAGACAGAACAAACAAAAGAACATATCCATTGTTGCCTGTGCAATTTCAAGACTTGTAATATTCGTCTATTTTTCTCCTCGTCGGTTGATACTCTTTTTTACCTTATATTTGAATTGATGGATAATGCTTGTTTTTTTATTCTTATACAAGATTACTGTTTTTTCTTCGAAAGGTAAATTTATCAATTCTGCAACTTCAAATCTTACATTTCTTTCTGAAATACAAACATTCCCTCATTGCCATCCCCAATAAAATCATCTGGTGTATCTAGCATAGGATGTTTCTCATTGAAAAACTCTGTGATGTGAAATCCACAAATATTCACATAAAAGTGGATGTTGCGTTTTTCAAAATATGGAGTACAAGTTTCCCATACCTTTGTATCAGGATATAACTTTTCAATCGCATACCAAATAGACTTTCCAATACCTTTTCCTTGTACACCACTTTTTACATATAATAAGTCAAGATGATTATGTTGCGTTTCGGTGTCGATTGCAACAATCACACCACCAACAGTTTCTCCATCCAACACAGCTTTATATACTACTGAACCTTTACCATTTAAGGATTGGTCTATGTCCTTTTCTGGAAGAATCGTTTCTTCACATTTACCAAACACATCTTCAAATCCTTTTTGAAATGCACACTGTACATTTTTCTTAAATTCAGCAATGTCATTTTCGGACATTAGAATAAGTTCTAAGTTCATTTCTGTCCACTCCGTAAAATTCCGATTTCACGACATTATTTCTAATACAGATTATACTATATTTTTTTAATTCAGTCCACGCATTATGCCTAACAGGTATAGATACCTGATGCAAAAATAATATTTAATTATCCTCATCTCTTATTTTTGCGACCATCAACACTCTCCGATACTGCCGCATTTTTTCTGCACCTACCAGTGTAAAGTATCGTTTTACATCCTAATCAGTCATACCTTCTTCAATGCCTTTTATAATCTCTTCCTGTTCTTCTGGTGATAGCTCACTAGAATATCGTCTAAAGCAATCAATAATGTCTCCTGATAAGTCCCATTGTCCTCTATCCTGTAGCATATCTGGCTGCTGGTCTGTCTCTTTTTCTTCTTCCTCTTCGTTTACCTCTGCAACTTGTATTTCTTTTACCATCTTTTCCAGTTCTCTCAGGCTTGGCTGTGGAGTTTCATTGAAGTTAAGGTAAAGGAAGGCTTCTTCGTCTATCTGGAACGTCTGAATACTGGAATCTTCTTTTGCTTTTTCTTCAAAAAATGTAAACTCTTCTTTTGAAATGTAATTCAATCTTGACTCAAAACGGGTTGTGATATATTTTTTATTTCTTTCATCATAGGAAACATATACTGGATTTTTATAGCCATTTTGTCCGGCTATCTTCTCTGCTTCTTTAAATACCTATGTATTGAACGGCCAGTTTTTCTTATCGTAGATGGGGCGTTCTCCCTTTAGGAACAGGATGCAGTCGTTTTTCGGCATCCGGCTGATCTGTCCCGGAGTCATTAATTTCATTCCGGCCTTGCTCATCTGCAGATTGCCACTGCCTTGCGAATGTCCCAGGCTTTCGGAACGGCTGTCGATT
>NZ_ACEP01000077.1 GCF_000173975.1 Anaerobutyricum hallii DSM 3353 | reverse complement strand
GGAGGTGGGGATTTGGGGACAGAAGCTGATGTATTCTGCTTACCCGAGAATATACGCAAAAGACAAGGAGGTTTTTGTATGAAGAACAACGACTCACCATTCCTGCTACCGGAAAGCATGACTGGAGCGACTGGTGGATCGTAAAAAAATCTACGGTTTTTAAAACAGGAACAAAAAAAAGAGAATGTTGGATCTGTGATAAAACACAAACGGTTTCTATTCCTAAATTAAAACCATTTGTGAAGTTAAATAAGAAAACTATTTCCTTAACTGCCGGAAAATCATATCGTTTAAAGGCATCTTATGCCAAAGGCGATTCTGTAAAAAAATGCAAATCTTCTAATAAAAAGGTTGCTACTGTCTCTAAAAAAGGAGTAATTAGCGCTCGACAAGCTGGTAAAGTTCGAATTACTATCTACACAAAATCCGGTAAAAAGGCAACCTGCAAAGTTACTGTTACTGCGAAAAAGAAAGCCGCTAAGAAAAGTTCCTCTAATAAGAGCGGTTCTGGTAGTGGTTCTTCAAAAACAAACGGCAGTACTGTTTATTGGACACCAGGCGGTGCAGTTTATCATCGCACACCAAATTGTCCGACTTTGAGTCGATCAAGAACGATTTATCATGGTTCTATTTCTAGTTGTCCGAAGAACCGCGGATGCAAGGTGTGCTTTTAAATTTTGATTTGCGCAGCAAAGGAGACACCCACAGGGAATATAATATCCTATGGGCTGTGTTTTGTCTGCCTAAACGAATTCAGAATTTATTCCAACTGGTTTTCTGAGCTGCCAACGCACAGAACTCCTGAAGATAAATAAAGCATATTTGTGGCCTCGGAGCAAGGTTTGGATGCGAGCGCTTTAAGCGAACATTCAAACTGCCGCGACTAAAGTCACAAATATGCTTTATTTAGCTTCAGGAGTCCGTCTGCTTTGCAGCCTCGCAAATCAGAAGCCGCTATGCTATCATTCCCCGAATGCTTCCTCTCATTTTGCGAATGAAAGAGATTACTAATCCAAGTACTGCACAGTAAAATATACCATTGTTTCCGGTAAATGCATGTAAAATCCACTGGCCGCCAGCCATTCCATTATATCCAAAAGTAAGGAATCCATCAATAAATGGAGTAAGTACCGTAATTACTAAGAATAATCCAAATGCGAAAATTCCTCTTCCGGTATCTATGTTTCTAAGTACTCCCATGTCCATTACTTTTTTAGAACCAAGAATCCACAGTGCTTCAATGATTCCAAACAGGATGAAGAAAGCACTTCCGCCGATAAATACAATGGTGTCTATATCTCTTGATGATGCCAGTCCCATAATTGTACTTACGCTGGTATAGTTCCAGACATTCTTAAAAATCTGTAATACAATACCAATCATTAATAAGGCGCAAAGCCAATGTAAACCGGTAAAAAGGATATTTCCTGCTGTCTTTACACTCTTTCCTACAACATTACCTGCTGTGGAGGCTGCATTTGACACAGCATCTCCACCACTACTTAAAGCGGAACGGCGCTTTCTCTTTGTCGTTGTTGTGTTTCTTGATGAGCCGCCTCTTTTATTCTTTATCGTGACTTTTACATTTTTCTGTTTGTCTTTTTGTTTCTGGTCTTCTTCCTCATCATATACCTTATATTCCGCATCAATGGATTCATTGCTTTTCTCTGTAGATGGCTCTTCTTTTGGAAGCGGAGCACCACAGTTCTTACAGAAATTACCTTCTGCTTCTGCACCACAATTGCTACAAAACATTATGTTCACCTCATTTCAAATATCTTGTATAATAATAAAGCATTTTTACACAAAAGAAAAGAGGGGAGGTTTCTTGATTTTTACCAGGGAGGAGACAAACCGAAGGAAGCATATCTCATATTTCCTCAGAGTTTCGTCTGTCAGTCTGTTTATCTCTCTTCACACAGGGACATTACCAAATGATTCATTACTTTTTCACACCTTATTATATCCCGAATCTCTACAAATTCATCTGGTTTATGTGCATACTGCAGGCTTCCTGGACCGTAGGACATACATTCTGTATTGTGCAGTCTTCCGGCGATGACTGCGGTATCTGTGTAGCCGGTAAAGGCTTTAACGACTGCTTTTTGTTTTGTTTCTGCCTCTACGGCTTCTTTTAAGTTTTTAAGAAGTATAGAATCTGGATTTTTCTCGATATATGGGCGGTTTCCCGTAATATCGTAGGAAATCTTTATTCCTGGTATCTGGGTTTCGATTTCTTTAATGATTTTATTAAAATGTTGAACAACGATTTGATCGGTTACCGGAGGTGCTAACCGGCAGTCAATGAAAATTGTGCAGGCATCTGGTACTACATAAGGCTGATAGCCGCCTTGAATCTGGCCAAATGTAATGGTAGAGTAGCCAAGTTCTTCATGCACTGGAAAATGCTCAAATATTTCTTGTATTTGTACGATAAACTTTGATGCTGCAAATATTGCATCCGCTCCTTTTTCTGGCTTGCTGGCATGAGCGGTAATTCCTTTTACATGAACGTGAAACCATAGTCTGCCTTTATGTGCCATCTGAATCTCACCATCCGTCGGTTCTAAGTCTAAAACATAATCTTCTTTTTTTACGAATTCCTGTTCTACGATATGGTCGGAGCCGGTCATATCGCCCTCCTCATCGATAGTGCATATCATTCGAAGCGGACATTTTAAAGAAATTTCTCCTTTTTCAAGGCGTCTTGCCGTCTTTTTAAAAGTCGCTAATGCACAGGCAAGTCCGGACTTCATATCGCAGCTTCCTCTGCCATACATTCGTAAAATTCCATTCTGCTCTTCTATTTCTGCTCCAAATGGATTCTTCGTCCACCCCTCTCCTACAACGACAGTATCCATATGGCAGATAAATATAAACATTGGAACTTCTTTGTATTTTTCTTTTATACTTTCTTCTTTTGTATTTTCCGGCCACAATGTGGCAATTACATTTTTTCTGCCATTTCCTACATCGTCAAGCTGGATTTCGCAGGAAGTATCCTTTAGATAAGCAAGGATAGCCTCTCTCATTGCTGCTTCTTCTGTTCCAGGATTTGTACTTTCTATTTTGACAAATGTTCTGGTAAGTTCAACACTCTCTTCATATGTTTCCATTTCTACTTATAACACCTCTCAAGAAACTTTCAAAATATTCGTATTATTCTGCTTATAAGTTTTGCTGCCCCTTTTGTATTTTTTTAGACGATGCTGCTTTTTCCTCTCTTTAAATATTTACCGTCTCCTCTTTCACCGAGGAATTCTCCGTCTTTTACAAGAATCTTTCCTCTCTGCATTACAAGGTCGATTTTACCTTCGATCTCTCGTCCCTCATAACAGGTATAATCGGCAGCACCATACATTTTTTTCTTTGTCATTGTCCATTTTTTCTTTGGATTAAAGATCACAATATCTGCATCAGAACCGACAGAGAGTGTACCTTTTTGTGGATAGACTCCTCCGACCTTTGCTGGATTGGTACAGGCGTATTTTACAAGCTGTTCCATGGAAATTTTCCCTTTGCACACACCCTCAGAATATAATAAAGATAATCTTTCTTCTACTCCCGGCGCGCCACTTGGACATTTTGTAAAATCATCTGCTCCCTGCTGCTTTTGCCTTTTGAAAGTAAATGGACAGTGATCGGTTGCTACAGTATCAATTTCATTGTTTTTAAGGCCATCCCATAATGCCTCATTATCTGCTGGCTTTCGCAGTGGTGGAGCCATCACTGCCTTTAACCCTTCAGATGAATCATCATACAAGTCATCTGTAAGCAATAGATACTGTGGACAAGTCTCCACTCCGATATGTTTCTGTCCTCGTTTCTTTGCCTGACGAATTTCTTCTAATCCCTCTTTTGTCGAAAGATGTACGATGTATACAGGAGCATCTCCTATAGCACTTGCAAGATATAACATACGGTTTACAGCTTCTGCTTCTGCTTCATTTGGCCTGCTTAATGGATGATATCTTACTTCTGTTTTCCCTTCTCCCACAAATTTCTTTCGGAAGTAAGATACGATACCATCATTTTCACAATGAACCGTAATTAAAATACCATCTTCTTTTGCCTGTTTTAATACACGAACGATGTCTTCATCAGAAAGTTTATAGTCATAGGTCATATAAATTTTAAAGCTGGTGATTCCCTCGTCTTTGACAACTTTTTTCATTTCTTTTAATATATCATCATTAACATGCTGAAAAACGCCGTGGAATCCGTAATCAACTACAGCATTATGATCTGCAAGCTTGTGATATTCCTTTACCTGATGCATCAGATTGCAGCCTTTTGGTCCAAATGCCATATGGTCAATGATAGTTGTTGTACCACCACAGGCCGCAGCAATCGTTCCTGTATAAAAGTCATCAATAGCCCTTGCAATCCCGACATCCAAATCCATATGTGTATGAATATCTACTGCACCCGGCATAACATAACATCCTTCTGCATCAATACACTTTGCTTCCGCGTCTTCTATGTTCGTATCGATTTTTATGATTTTGTCATCTTCTAATAACAAGTCAGCCAGAAATGTTTTTTCTTCTGAAGCAATGGTTCCGTTTTTTATAAGCCATTTCATATGTTCTTCTCCTTTTCGTATAATCATTACAAGTTGAGAATATAAAAGAATCCCGTTATCACAGTACAATCTGTATCAACGGGAAGTCTTTCTTTATAAGAACATATCGTAATGGCGGGTTTCCCTTTTCCTGATTCTGGCGGGTTTCCCTTCTCCTGATATGGTTCTCGTATGATTATTTTAACTATTCAGAATCAGGTGTATTTTTCATAAGCACTATAGACACTATAGGAGTTGATTCTGAATAGTTATTCATCGTAATTATTTCTCAGAAATTACAGCTACCGCTTCAATCTCTACTTTTGCGCCCTTTGGAAGAGCGGCAACCTGAAAAGCTGCGCGTGCTGGATATGGTTCTGTGAAAAATTCTGCATATACTTCGTTCATTGCTCCAAAGTCTGCAATGTCCTGAAGTAAAACTGTAGTCTTTGTTACATCACTCATATCTGCTCCTGCAGATGCAAGGATGTTCTTGATGTTTGTAAGGCTCTGTTTTGTCTGTGCCTTAATGTCTTCTCCAGCAAATTCTCCTGTCGCAGGATCTACTGGAAGCTGACCAGATACATAAATTGTTTTCTCTGCCTGTACTGCCTGGGAATATGGTCCGATAGCAGCAGGTGCATTGTCTGTATGTAATGCTTTATTCATAACATTTGCTCCTCTACTGATGAATTAATGTTCCCGTCTTTCCGGCAATTCCATCTTTTGCCTTCTCAAGTAAGGTGATAAGAGATGTTCTTCCCTCTCCAGACTGGGTAAATGCTACGGCTGCCTGTACCTTTGGAAGCATGGAACCTGCTGGGAACTCACCTTCTTCAATGTATTTCTCAGCAAGTTCTGGTGTAAGCTCGGAAAGTGCCTCCTGTTCTGGTGTGCCAAAATGGATGGCTACTTTTTCCACAGCAGTAAGTATAATCAGACAGTCTGCATTTAACTGTTCTGCAAGTTTCTCAGCGGCAAAATCTTTGTCGATTACTGCGGCTGCACCTTTTAAGTGATGTCCTCCTGTTTTAAATACAGGAATTCCACCACCACCACATGCGATGACAACGTGGTTGCTTTCTACTAATGCTTTGATTGTGTCAATCTCTACAATAGATACTGGTTTCGGGGAAGCTACCACTCTGCGGTAGCCTCGTCCGGAATCTTCGATTACCTTATAACCCTTCTCCCTTACAAGCTCATCTGCTTCTTCTTTTGTCATAAAGGAACCGATTGGTTTGGTTGGATTTTTAAATGCCGGATCATCCGGACTTACTTCAACCTGTGTAAGCATTGTCGCACAGTCTTTCTGAATTCCACGATCTAATAACTCTTCGCGAAGTGCATTCTGAAGGTCATATCCGATATATCCCTGACTCATTGCCACACATACAGATAACGGAGACTGTACATACTTTTCAGGATTTGATCTTCTGAGTTCTGTCATCGCATTCTGAATCATCCCAACCTGTGGTCCATTTCCATGCGCGATAACAATTTCGTTTCCCTCTTCAATTAAATCAGCAATCGCAACTGCTGTATTCTTTACGGCTTTCATCTGCTCTTCAAGGTTGCTTCCAAGTGCATTTCCCCCTAAAGCGATGACGATTCTTTTACTCACTCTAACTATACCCCCTGCGAATTAATAAACGACTTAAATTATTCACCGAAGTGTCTTGGGGTAGCTTTGTCTGCTAATGCTTCTAATGTTCCAGTGATATCTTTCTGTTTTGCAAGAAGAATCATAGCTGCGATGATGTATGGTTTGTAGCTTGCTTCTTTGTATAATGGATCACGGTATCTGTCAAATACAGAAGCTTCAACTTCTCCGTCTTTGCAGGATACACCATTGATGTCTGCTGGTAAGCAGTGAAGGTAGAGAGCTTTTCCGTCTTTAGTTGTAGACATAAGTTCTTCTGTACAGCACCAGTCTTTATGCTCTGCGTTCTGCGCAAGTAATTCTTTCTCTAATGCATCGATTCCAGCCTGGTCACCTTCTGCATATAAGTCTGTACGTTTTTCCATAGCTGCAAAAGGAGCCCAGCTCTTTGGATATACGATATCAGCATCTTTGAAAGCTTCTGCCATAGAGTTTGTCTTTGTGAAGCTTCCGCCGTTTTCTGCTGCGTTTTTCTTAGCAACTTCTTCTACCTCTGGCATGATGTCATATCCTTCTGGATGTGCAAGTACAACGTCCATACCAAATCTTGTCATTAAGCCAACAACACCCTGAGGTACGCTTAATGGTTTACCATAACTTGGAGAGTAAGCCCATGTCATAGCAACTTTTTTACCTTTAAGATTCTCTACACCACCAAATGTATTGATGATGTGAAGCATATCTGCCATACACTGTGTTGGATGGTCGATATCGCACTGAAGGTTAACTAATGTAGGTTTCTGCTCAAGAACACCATCTTTGTTTCCCTGTGTTACAGAATCTACTACTTCATGCATGTATTTGTTTCCTTTTCCGATGTACATATCGTCACGGATACCAATAACGTCTGCCATGAAGGAAATCATGTTTGCTGTTTCTCTTACAGTTTCACCATGAGCAATCTGACTCTTTGTCTCATCTAAATCCTGTACTTCTAATCCAAGAAGGTTACAAGCGGAAGCGAAAGAGAAACGAGTTCTTGTAGAGTTGTCACGGAACAAAGAAATTCCTAATCCAGATTCAAATACTTTTGTAGAGATGTTGTTCTCTCTCATGTAACGAAGTGCTTCAGCAACAGTAAATACAGCTTCTAATTCGTCATCTGTCTTTTCCCATGTAAGGAAGAAGTCTCCGTTGTACATTTCTTTGAAGTTTAATTTGTTTAATTTGTCAATATAACCCTGTAATTTCTTGTCCATTTTTATTCTCCTTATTTTGAAATACTCTTTTATTAACTTGTTTATTTTATTTATCTAAGGTAAAAAGATAAATTATTTAATGTCGTTATTTGTTTTTCCAGCGCGGAACTGTGAAACATCATCTGTCTTGTTGTCTTCGTTGTAAAGGTTTGCTGCTGCAACGTAAACTGCTGCACATCTTACTAAGTCATCTTTGTATGTGATTTCGTTTGGTGCGTGTGCCTGTGATTCAGCTCCAGGTCCGAATCCTACACATGGGATTCCGTAACGTCCCTGAATTGCTACACCGTTTGTAGAGAATGTCCATTTGTCGATTAATGGACGGTTTCTAAGTTCTTTTCTAGAATCTGGTCCCATACGTTTATCTCCGAAGAGTCCCTTATGAGCGTCTACTAATGCCTGAACATGAGCAGCATTTTCTTTGTTGATCCATGTTGGGAAGTAACATTCTGTTTCGTATACTTCTCCTGTCCATGATGGACGGTCATACATATACATGGAAACTTTAACATCATCACCGTATTTCTGAACGCTAGGAAGTGCGCGGATTTCGTCTAAGCAGGAATCCCATGTCTCACCAGCAGTCATACGACGGTCGATGGAGATTGCACAGCTATCTGCTACAGCACAACGGCTAGGAGATGTGTAGAAAATCTGAGATACTGTACATGTTCCTCTTCCTAAAAACTGTGCATCTTCGTAATGTTCTGGGTTGTATTTAGGGCTGAGCATCTTAACAAGGCCTTTGATGTCTGTGCTTTCGTCACATCCGTTGTTATTTAATGCTCTTACATCAGCGATGATGTCAGCCATCTTGTAAATTGCATTGTCTCCTCTTTCTGGAGCAGAACCGTGGCAGGAAACACCTTTAACGTCTACACGGATTTCCATTCTTCCACGATGTCCTCTGTAAATACCACCATCTGTAGGCTCTGTGGAAATTACAAACTCAGGAACGATTTTGTCTTTGTTGTAAATGTACTGCCAGCACATTCCGTCACAGTCTTCTTCCTGTACACTACCAACAATCATAATCTTATAACCTTCTGGAATGAGGTCTAAGTCTTTCATGATTTTAGCACCGTATACAGCACTTGCCATTCCACCTTCCTGGTCAGAACCGCCACGTCCGTAGATGATTTCATCTGTTTCATATCCTTTGTATGGATCCTGTTCCCAGTTATCAATGTTACCGATACCTACTGTATCAATGTGAGAGTCGATTGCGATAATCTTTTCGCCATCTCCCATCCATCCGATAACGTTTCCTAATCCGTCAACTTCTACTTTATCAAAGTTTAACTTCTCCATCTCTGCTTTGATGCAGGCAACAACTTCTTTTTCCTCACAGCTTTCGCTTGGATGAGAAATCATCGCACGAAGAAATGCTGCCATGTCTGCTCTGTAATTTTCTGCTGCTTCATTAATTTTCTGAAAATCTAATGCCATTTTTATCCTCCTAAATATTGCATTCATCTACAGTTGGTAAATTTCACGGAGTCTGAAAATTGGGAATATTAATTTCTCTCCGACCACACTGCCCTTAAATTTTCTTTATTTCATTTATCTAAAAGATATTTTTATACGGTTGGGTATTCGCCGCCCCATACAATCTTCTTATATTTATCAGGGTCTGTATCTCCCTCTGTGGAGAACATGAGCACCTGACTGGAGTTATCTAACTCCAATGCTTCTCTGAGTTCTTTGTAAGCATCGTCTGTCATAATAGAAGAAATAACTCCCATTCCTACCGCTCCGGATTCTCCGGATGTTACGGATGGATCTCCTTTTACTGGAGCTGCAAGCATTCTCATACCCTTTGCAGATACCCAGTCTGGACAGGAAATAAATGCGGAAACATGGTTTCTTAAAATATCCCATCCAATTGTATTTGGTTCGCCACAGGCAAGACCTGCCATGATTGTCTGAAGATCTCCACCAACGATTCTTGGTTCGCCATCTCCAGCTTCTGCTCCTTTATAAAGGCAATCTGCTGCGCCAGCTTCCATTACGATAAATTTCGGTGGGTTGTTTGGATAAAGGTTTGCAAAGTAACCAACAACACCGCCTGCAAGACTTCCCACACCTGCCTGTACAAATACATGAGTAGGTCTGTTTACTTCTACTTCTCTTAACTGCTCTGCAGCCTCACCAGCCATACTTCCGTATCCCTGCATAATCCAGGAAGGAATCTCTTCGTATCCGTCCCATGCAGTATCCTGAACGATAACACCATGTGGTGTCTCTGCTGCTTCTTTTGCTGCAAGTCTTACACAATCATCATAATTTAACTCTTCGATTGTTACAGAAGCACCTTCTTTCGCAATATTATCAAATCTTGTCTGTGTGCTTCCCTTTGGCATATGTACAACGGCTTTCTGTCCAAGCTTATTTGCTGCCCATGCAACACCACGTCCATGATTTCCGTCTGTTGCAGTAAAGAATGTTGCCTGTCCAAAGTCATCGCGGAACTTCTTGCTTGTCAGATAATCATATGTCATCTCACTAACATCTTTACCCATCTCTTTTGCAATATATTTTGCCATTGCGAAAGAACCGCCAAGTACTTTGAACGCATTTAATCCAAAACGATAGCTTTCGTCTTTCACAAATAAACCGCCGAGTCCAAGCTGTCCAGCCATTCCATCAAGCTTTGCTAATGGTGTTACTGAGTACTGTGGAAAGCTGCGGTGAAACTTTCTTGCCTGATTTACATTATCAAGTGCCATTACCGCAAGATTCTTATCTTCATTCTTTGGCATCTGATTCAAAATCCATTTGATTTTCTCCATTGTTTTCCTCCATAAAAATAGTCTACAAACTTTTTGTTAGGTGTAATGAAAAGTTTTTTGTTGTCTTTATTATAGTGGTATAACGGCAGATTAGCAAATTCTTCTTTGGAGGTATTTGAAAAGAGACGAAGGTGCTGAAAACAAAGAGCCCCTATCTGTGACTTTCTTCGTTACGAGAAGATATCTAGTCAAAAATTCCTCCTTAAATATATTGATTTTGACTCCGTTGTAAAAAACACAAAAGTCGCAAAATCAATATATTTAAGGAAGAACTTTTGACCATATCGTACTCTGGCAACTCCGAGACCACAGATAGAGGCTCTTTGTTTTCAGCACCTTCTGACTTTGGCAAAATATAGGAAAGATAAATTTGTTATCTACGAAAGAGATTTGGGGGGTTCGTCTGTTTATCTATTACATCTGTTTTACCTATTCCTCTTCTTTCTTTTCCAGCATATGGCTTTCGAGAAACATTTTCTCGAATTTTTGTTCTGAAAAACTTATGACCTGTTCTTCAAATCTCTGGCAGGTGATCAAGAACTGACGGCCGTCTTCAGTGAGGAAGGTTTTTCCTCCATTTCGTCCGCCTCGGCGTCTTTTTACGACAGTATAGCCGAGTTTGTCTTCTAGTTCATTAATCATATCCCAGGCTTTTCCTGGAGATAATGCCATTGTATCACAGGCTTTTCTTACATTATTCAAGTCTTCTATTAAAAAAAGTAATAATTTTAAACGGGCATTGAAGAACGGGGTTTCGTGTCCAATTCCAAAAGTAAGGATTGGATGAAGGATGGATTTATTATGTTCTTCAATCCGGCTTTGCAGTTCATCATCCTCCTGATTAAGTGATAATACTCCAATATCATCTACCTCAACAAATACTCTTCTGCCTGCATATTTTTCGATGGCTCCCCGCAGTCCGTTTTCACCATCATAGGCAAGGATATCAGGAATCATTTCATTGGAAATGAGCACTGGATGCCCAGCTTTTTTCTTATAAGAAGGTACGACGATATCATCGTGATATTTTCGCATCTCCACGATGGTCTTCGGAATGAACATGGGGGCATTTACCGGGGTAAATACAACACTTAAGCATTTATCCTGTAAATAAGAAAGACCAGCTTTTACCGAATGAAATAGTTCTCTCTTTTCGTCCGACTCTTCTAAAATTAAAAATACTACATTAAGATTATTTAGCTGATATCTGCTCTCGTAGTCATCAGCTCCTACAACTACTACTATTGGAAACAGACCTGCCTGCTGCATGGAAAGGACAATTCTTTTAATAGCTGGAATCTTTCCCGTCTTTCGCAAAGGATGTGCGCTCTCCTTACTTGCCGCTGCAATAATTCCGCCTACATTGCTAACAAACATAGTTTTCTCCCTTTTCTTTCACAAATTTACTTATTTGTAAGTATTATAAACTATAGTACCAAAAAAAGCTACATTTCTGTAGCTTTTTTAACAAATTTTTTATTTAAAATAGGGATTATAATTAATTTACTATATTATTTCTATATTATTTCATTTTGTAAAAGAAAAAGATAGAAATACAAATTTTATCACTTATCGTCCTATCTGTTTACTGATAAGATGATATTTTATAGAGTTTTTTACTTTATGTTTACAGATGAAATCAGCATTAGCTGATTTCACGATAGCATGTTTGAAAAATAGTTTCAGCAAGATGTACAGATTGATTTTTGATTTTTCAAACACGCTATCAGAATTACTCTTCTTCT
>NZ_ACEP01000078.1 GCF_000173975.1 Anaerobutyricum hallii DSM 3353 | reverse complement strand
GCATCCAACACTTGCTCCGAGGTCACATCTGGGAGGATTAATAGGGGCTTTTTTCTGTTTTTTGATAAATTAAAGTGAGAATTGCAGAAATCTAATTCCTGCTTTTTTAAATGTGGACTTAGAAATGCTTTCTATATAAATTTTCACATAATATATATTATACTTATAAGAAGTTTTATTTATAGCAAAACTATATAAAATGCCAGTGAAACATTAACTATAACGAAGAAAATTTTCCACCCACTCCCATCCTCTTCTGGAGAATCCTCAAATCCTCCACAGCGGAATTTGCGCCAAAGTCAGAAAATGAAAATGACTTATAATAGCAGATGTGACCTCGGAGCAAGTGTTGGATGCAAGCCCTTAAGCGAACATTCAACACGCCGCGACTAAAGTCACAGGTGCTATTATAAGTCTTTTTTATTTTCGTCTACCTAGCCAAATTCCGCTAAATATTATTCGTTATCTAAAGCTTTGATGCTTAAGCTGATCTTACGATCATCTTTCTTGAAATCTACAACTTTAGCTGTAACTTCCTGACCTACTTTTAATACATCAGATGGTTTCTCGATGTGCTCTTTAGCAATCTGAGAAACATGAAGTAATGCATCTACGCCTGGCTCTAATTCAACGAATGCACCGAAGTCTGTCATACGAGCAACTTTACCAGTTACTTCGTTACCTACTGCGTATTTTTCGTCAGCGTGAAGCCATGGGTTTGTTTCAGGGAATTTTAAGGATAATGCAATCTTTTCTCCCTGGATATCTTTGATAAGAACGTTTAATTTTTCACCTACTGTGAAAACTTTCTTAGGATTCTCAACACGTCCCCAGCTCATTTCGGAGATGTGAAGAAGTCCGTCTGCTCCACCTAAATCGATGAATGCACCGAAATCTGTTACGTTCTTTACAGTTCCTTCTACAGTCATACCAGCTTCGATTTTTGCAAACAGTGCTTCCTGTTTTGCTTTCTTCTCTGCTACTAAAAGCTGCTTACGGTCACCGATGATTCTTCTCTTGCGAGGGTTGAACTCTGTAATAACGAACTCGATTTCCTGTCCGTCATATTTCTTTAAGTTCTTCTCGTAAGTATCGGATACAAGGCTTGCAGGGATGAATACTCTTGTTTCTTCCACTACAACACTTAAACCACCATCAAGAACTTTAGCTACAGGAGCTTTTAATACTTCGTGGTTGTTAAATGCTTCCTCTAATCTCTTATTACCTTTCTCTGCTTTAAGTCTCTTATATGTTAAGAGAACCTGTCCTTCGCCATCATTCACTTTAAGAACTTTAGCTTCCATCTCGTCACCAACTTTAGCAACTGTTGTTAAGTCTAAATTCTGGTCGTTGGAATATTCGTTTCTTGAAATGATACCGTCGGCTTTATATCCAATATTTAAGATGATTTCATCCTCTTTTACATCGATAATAGTACCCTGAACTACCTCTCCATTTCTGATTGTCTTAAAACTTTCTTCCAGCATCTGGTCAAAACTCATTTCTGCCATGCTTTCATGAACCTCCTTGATAATATTATTTGGGGTTGAAGCCCCTGCAGTAATACCGAGCATCCCGATATTAGAAAAATCCTCCATATTCAAATCATTTTTTGTTTGTATATAAAAAGTATTACTACATTCTTTTTTACTTATCTCAAAAAGCTTTTGAGTATTCGAACTGTGTCTGCCACCGATTACTATCATCGCATCGGACTTCTTCGCCAGTTCCCTGACTTCCGTCTGACGCTCCTCAGTCGCATTACAAATCGTGTTAAAAACATTTATATCATAACCCTTTTCTGAGATAATTTCAACTAAATCTTGAAACTTATTGTAGTTAAATGTCGTCTGGGACACGATAGATATCTTCGTATCAGCATCTAACTCAATTCCTTCTGCCTGCTCTCGATTCTCAATTACAATCGGATGCGTATGGCACCAACCCATAATCCCTTCTACTTCAGGATGATGGTTATTGCCTATAATAATGATTACTCTGCCATCCCCACTCTCCCGCTCGACGATTTTATGAATCTTTCTCACAAAAGGGCAGGTCGCATCCACTAAATCAAGACCCGCATTAAGGATCTCATCATAAATTGCTTTTGACACGCCGTGAGAACGAATAATAATCGTTCCCTCTGAAAGAGACTTGAAATCTTCACTGTCATTGATGACATGAACCCCTTGTCTTTCCAGATCTGCGACAACTTCATCATTGTGAATGATCGGCCCGAATGTATAAACATTCTTCTTAGAAGATTCTTTATACACGGTATCTACAGCTCTCTTTACTCCAAAACAAAAGCCAGCAGATTTTGCTATGTTAATTTTCATCATTTACTCCGGCAATATTATTTTATTTTTTTAAATTCGGAGATAATAGTATCAATCACCTGCGGAATTGACATATCAGAAGAATCTACCAGTATGGCATCTTCTGCCTGGCATAATGGAGCGATCTCTCTCTCCATATCCTGCTTATCTCTTGCTATAATATCGGTCTTAATCTGCTCGATATCACAGTCTGCACCTTTCTCTTTCAATTCGTCATAACGTCTCTTCGCTCTTACATCAGCAGAGGCCGTCAGATAAATCTTAAGAGATGCATCTGGCAGGACATTCGTTCCAATGTCTCTTCCATCCATGAGGATATCCGAAGTCTTCGCCATATCGCGCTGCAGATCAAGCAGTGCAGCTCTTACTTCTGGAACAGCGGATGTCACTGATGCCATCTTACCGACTTCTTCCTTACGGATATATCCGGTAACATTCTCACCATTTAAGATAACCTGCTGTTTTCCTTCCTCGTCATATTCTAAAGTTACATGAATGTTAGGACATTCTGCCGCAACGAGCTTCCTGTCATGTCCATCAATACCTTTACGCAAAAAATATAAAGCGATTGCCCGGTACATTGCTCCGGTATCTACATATATAAAACCTATATCTTCTGCGATTGCCTTTGCAATCGTGCTCTTTCCAGCTCCTGCTGGCCCATCAATTGCTATACTGTACATGGACATTTCCTCCCATTCTTTTGAAACCTGACTGCGTATACAGTGATTTCACTTTTACCTACACTTGATTAGTGTAACATATTTTTCCGAAAAAAAAACTAATTTTTTATAATTTTTTAAATTTTACGTTTTCTTTACGCATTTTTACCTGCTACGTAGCCTGTTGTCCATGCAATCTGCAGGTTATAGCCGCCTGTGACAGCATCTAAATCCATCATTTCTCCGGCAAAAAATAAATGTTTTACTTTTTTAGACTCCATTGTAGACGGATTAATTTCTTTTACATTTACTCCGCCTCTCGTGACGATTGCCTCATTAAAGCCACGGACTCCTGTGATATGCATCTCGAAATTCTTCATCAGCTCAATCATATGCCTTCTTTCTTTTTTGCTGATGTCTCTTATCTTTTTATCTTCCGGAATCTGTGCTTCTTCTAAAAAAACAGGAATCATTTTCTTTGGAAGAAGACGTTCCATCACATTAGAAATATTTTTATTACGATAAGTGTCAAATTCTCTTAAAAACCGTTTATCTAACTGTTCCGGGGTAAGAGAGGCTTTTAAATCAAGAATCAGTTTTAATTCGCCTGCCTCTAACTCTTTCTGATATTTTCCAAGACAGGTACTTGCTGTAAGAACAAGCGGACCACTCACTCCAAAATGCGTAAAGAGAAATTCTCCAAACCCCTCATAAACTGTCTTTTTCTTTGCTTTGATACGCACCCCTATATTCTTTAAAGTAAGTCCCATCAAATCTTTGCACCACATTTCTTTCATCTCAAATGGAACTAAAGATGGTTCTATAGACTTAATCTTATGTCCTGCTTGCTTTGCAAGTGTATATCCCGATCCATTGGAACCGGTAGAAGCGTAGGAAAAGCCGCCGCAGGCAAGGATAACAGAATCTCCCATCATTTTCTTTCCGTCAGACAAGAGTACACCAACACAGTTTTCTTTTTCTTCATCAAAAAGCAGTTCTTTTACTTCTGTGTGATAGTAAATCTGTACCCCGCCTTTTTTACACTGTTTCTTTAATGCATCAATTACATCCGAAGACCGGTCGGACTGTGGAAATACTCTCTGTCCTCTCTCTGTCTTTATCGGAAGACCGATTTCTTCTAAATAGTCCATCATATCCTCATTATTAAACTGCGAAAATGTACTGTATAAAAATCTTGGATTTGTTACCACATGGGTAAGAAATTCGTCTGCCGGGCAGGCATTTGTAATATTGCATCTGCCTTTCCCCGTAATAAAAAGCTTCTTGCCAAGTTTTTCGTTCTTTTCAAGAATGCAGGCCTTTTTCCCCTCTTTAGACGCAGAAATGGCAGCCATCATACCGGCTGCCCCTCCGCCTACAATAATTACTTTGTTCATTATAGTAAACTCCTGTTATAAACATCATACTCGTTCCAGAGTTCTTCAAGTGCCATAAGACGCTTCTCTACATCATCCTTACGAAGCAATGCAATCGCTGTAACCATCGCATTCACCACACTTAACGGACATACTAAAGAATCCACGATTGTCATTACATCACTCTTTGCAATTAATTTACAATCTGCATACTCTACAATTGGAGACTGCATATTGTCGGTAAGTGCGATTGTCTTCGCTCCATGATTCTTCGCATACTGAAGCGCACAGATGGTTCTCTTTGAATATCTTGGAAAAGTAATTCCCATCATAACATCCTTATCACTGATATCGTAAATCTGCTCTAATGTCTCGGACGTGCTGTTGGCATCTACGATAATTACATTGTCAAACATCATCTTAAAATAATATCCCATCAGACCGGCAAGATAGGCTGCACTTCTCGCACCTAAAATATATAATCTTCTTGCGTCATTGATAAGCATAACGGATCTGTTAAATTCTTCCTCATCTACACCGCTCTGAATCGTATCGCGAAGCCTCTCTGAATCTGTATACAAAATACTCTTTAATACACCTTTTTCCTGATATCTTTTTGAGGAAAGGGACATTCTCTGAATGGAGTTTGAATTTGTCTTTACAATAACCTGAATTGCCTTCTGTAGCTCTGGATATCCCTCGTAATCAAGCTGATAAGCAAAACGAACCACTGTAGACTCACTGACTCCTGCTTCCTTTCCAAGCTTTGAAGCGGTAAGATACGCCGCAATATCATAGTTCTCTGTAATATACTGAGCCAGTCTTCTCTGTCCTTTACTGAACTCGGAAGACTTCTTCTCTATTCTCTGTAATAAATTTAAATGTTCCACTCTATTCTTCCACCTATTCTGTAAAATTAAGTATATTTCATAATACTCCATTTTCTTCTTTTTGTAAAGCAAAATGCAGGATTTAAAGAAAGAAATTGCAAATGAAAATTCAAATTTATAACTACAGAACAATTTTTACACAAAGAAAAACTGTGTTTCCGAAAAATTCCATCCACACAGTTTCTTTTCCTTCAAAATTACTTTCCAGGATAAGTAATAACAGACTCTACATCATAGCCTTTTAATACATCACGGCCATGCAATCCCTCAAGTTCCATAACAAACAGAACCTTTACGACAACGCCACCAAGTTCTTCGATCAGATCAATCGCAGCCTTTGCTGTTCCACCAGTTGCTAAAAGGTCATCTACAAATACGATTCTTTGTCCTGGACGAATGTCCTCTTTATGGATTTCAATCTCTGCTGTTCCATACTCTAAAGCATATTCTTTGCTTACAGTCTCTCTTGGCAGCTTTCCTTTCTTACGGACAGGAACAAATCCCTTGCTTTTATTGTAAGCAAGAGGCATACCAAATAAAAATCCACGGGATTCCGCTCCAACAACTACGTCAAACTCTGTTCCCTCTAAGCAATGCATTAATTCATGTACGCTAAGTTTCAGTCCCTCCGGATCACGTAAAATAGAGGTAATATCTCTGAAAATAATTCCCGGCTTTGGGAAATCTGGAATATTAATGACATAATCTTCAAGTTTTTTCACTTTGTCCACCCTTTCTGCCCCCAAATCAGGCATAAAACTATTAAGCACAGACTTTTATCTTCGCGCTTTTTCTTCTTATGATTAATTATAACAGATTTTTTATGTAAAAAACAACAGAAAAACGTTTATTTCTACTTACACATTACAAAAATGCTCGATAGCGTATGCTACGCCCTCCTCATCATTTGTCTTTGTCACAAAATCTGCAACCTCTTTCAAAGACTCTTCTCCGTTTTTCATAGCAACACCGACACCAGCCATCTTAACCATCTCAAAATCGTTATTGCCATCGCCGCACGCCATAATACTTTCTATCGGAATATCAAGAATTTTTCCAAGATTGAGCATCGCATCTCCTTTATTACAAGTTGCCCCATTAATCTCAAGATTATTACCAAGAGAACAGGTAACCGCCAAATCTTCTATCTGTCCAAGTTCACGGAAAGCTCTCTGTCTGTCTTCTTCCTTTGCAAAGAACATATTTATCTTCTCCACTGGAGCTTTATTTTCTTTCATCCACTCTCTTAAATCATCAATACGATTGCGTGATGTACGAACCAGCTTCTCGATATGTTTCTCAATTCCATAGTTTTCTACATTATCATAAAAGCGAGCCTCACACCAGCCAGCTCCTAATGCATAAATATCATAAAATGTATCATATGTTTCTAACACATCGAATAACTCCAATGCTCTCTCCCACGGAATACAATTCTGATAAAGAACTTTATCCTCTTTTAAATCTAATACACTTGCACCATTGGATAAAATAACATATCTCATTCCTTCAATCTGTGTTAAATACTCTGGAATACCCGATTTTACTCTTCCTGTTGCCGGTAAAACCTGAATCCCTTCCGCAAGACATTTCTCAAGTACTTCCTTTGTATGTGGAGTTAACACCTTATCTGAAGTGAGCGTTGTTCCATCTAAATCTAATCCTATCAATCTGACATCTGGCTGTTTTTTCTCCTGTTCCATATTTTCTCCTTATCTATCTCTTAATTCATAGCGATTTTGATGTATCTCTCTTTTCATCCTCATATTATTCTATTGATTCTCGCCTTATTTGTCAAATTAGGATAGTTTTTTATTAATTGGGAATCTAAACAGACGAAAAAATATGCGAAAGAAGCACTAAAAAATTTATCTCATAAATTTTTAAAACGATAATTCTGGATGACGATTTGGATATTCTTCTGCCCTCGCCATTCATTTACCTGTGGATAATAAGTCACATCCATCCATATATGATGTGACAGGCCTTTTTGAATTCTCTGTGCCTCTTCTTTTCCACAAAAAGAGATGAGTTCTTCTAAAAATACATCGGATTCTCCAAAATACATGGCATCTATGCTTGTTCCATTGGCATCCGACAGGAAGAGTTTTAAACATCTGCCTGTTGTTCCGAGTACCCGCATTCCTTTTATGTAAAGGTCTTTTTGTGCAAAGAGCGGTTTTGTGTTTTCATTTCCAAATGGTTCTAGTAATTCAAATTCATTGATGAGACTTTCGGATAAATAAGATATCGGCAAGGCTACATCAATGTGAACTTTTTCTGCGAAATCATCTTCGGTAAGGGTTGCGTTGGCATTTAATTTTTCCCGGAATTCTTCTAAGCGGTCTTCCTGCATAGAAAATCCTGCTGCCATCGGGTGCCCACCGAATTTATCGAAACATTCCTTGATTTTGTTCATTTCCTTATACATATGATAGGCTTCGATAGAACGGCCAGAGCCTTTTAATCCTTCTTTTGTTCTTGTGATGACAAATACTGGCTTATGGTAATGTTCTTTCATTCTTCCGGCAATAATTCCGGCGATACTTTCGTGACAGTTTGGAAGATATACAACAAGTACCTTATCGTTTGCATGTCCCGTGCTTTCGAGATATTCTTTTGCAGCTTTTACCCCGTTAGCTGTCATTTCTTTTCGCTCTGCATTTAGCTGTGTGAGTGCTTCTGCTTTCTGCCTGCAAAGTTCTTTATCTTCGCATAGAAGAAGTTCTAACGCATCTTTTGCAGAGGTCAAACGACCGGAAGCATTAATACACGGACCGAGAATAAATCCAAAGTGATAAGAAGATATCTTTTTTTCTTCAAGATGATTTGCCTCAATTAAAGCTTGCAGCCCGGTAATATTCGTATGCTGTATCCGTCGCAGGCCTTCCTTTACGATAATACGGTTCTCATCACACAATGGCATAACGTCACAGACTGTTGCCATCGCCGCAATCTCAAGAAATACTTCACTTTCTCTACGGTCAATTCCAAACAAATCATAAAGCACCTGAATAAACTTGTAGACAACAACCGCTCCGCATATATTTTCAAATGGATACGGACAATCTTTTTGCTTCGGATTAATAACGGCAGCGGCTGACGGCAAATTATAAGAAATGCTTCCATCTTCTTGCCTTTGAAACGGAATATCATGATGATCTGTCACAATCAGGGTGAGTCCTAAAGAATTTCCATAAGCAATCTGTTCTGCTGCCGCAATTCCATTGTCACAGGTGATAATCGTATCAATTCCGTCCTCTGCTGCCTTTTCTATCAGATGTTCATTAATTCCATAACCGTCTTCCACACGGTCAGGAATCTTATAATCAACATCCGCACCACAGCGTTTTAATCCCTGATATAAAATATAGTTTGATGAAACACCATCTACATCATAATCCGAAATAATCCGAATCTTTTTGCCTGTTTCTATCTTCTCTTTTATGATTTCCGCTCCCTTATCGGCATCTTTCAAAAGATGAGAATCATATAAATCAGACAGAGAACCATAAAGATAACGCTGCATTTCCCTAACTGTTGTTAAGCTCCTATTTCTCATCAGACGCGCCGTTACCGGGCTGATATGAAATATCTCACCAATTTTATTAAAATCTGCTCTTTTTGAAGCGATAAACCACTTTTCCATCTATTCTTCTTCGCCTTCTGTATCTGCTAATGCAGCCTTAATCATAATTGCGCATTCTACTCTCTTACGCTCCATATCGCAACTTAAATCATAAGAATCATCAATTGTTCCATGGAAATTATAAGAGTTTGCAGGACAGCCGCCGCTACAGTAGAATCTCGCAAAACAGTCTTTACATTTTTTCTTTGTGTATACGTTGCAGGAACGGAATTCGTCACAAATATCGGTACGCTTGATTCCATCAAAAACGTTACCAAGAAGGAATTTCTCTTCTCCTACAAACTGGTGACAAGGATATAAATCTCCCCATGGTGTTACTGCTAAATACTCTGTTCCGCTTCCACAGCCGGAAAGTCTTTTTGCTACACATGGACCACCTGTAAGGTCAATCATAAAGTGGAAGAAATTAAAGCCTTTTCCTGCTTTTTCTCTCTTAATCATTTCTTTTGCAAGTCTGTCATACTCATCAAAAATCTGTGGAAGGTCTTTTTCCTGAATTGCGTACGGCTCTTCTGGCTGTCCAACAACTGGTTCCATGGAAATCTGTTCAAATCCTAAGTCTGCAAGATGAAGAACATCTTTGGAAAAATCAAGATTTCTATTGGTAAATGTTCCTCTTACATAGTATTTCTGCTGATGTCTGGACTCTGCAAAACGGATAAACTTCGGCATGATAAGGTCATAGCTTGGCTTACCATTTCTTGTAGGACGCATGTAATCATGGATTTCTTTACGTCCATCGACACTTAAAACAACGTTGTCCATTTCTTTATTGGCAAATTCCATAATCTCGTCATTTAACAGCACACCATTGGTTGTCAAAGTGAAACGGAAATGTTTGTTATGTTTTTCTTCAAGAGAACGTCCATATTCTACAACTTCCTTTACAACACCGAAGTTCATTGTTGGCTCACCGCCAAAGAAGTCAACTTCAAGATTATGACGGTTTCCAGAATTGGCTACAAGGAAATCAAGGGCAGCCTTTCCAACCTTTGCACTCATAAGTTCACGGTGTCCTTTATACTCTCCTTCTTCTGCAAAACAATAGCGGCAGGCAAGATTACAATCATGCGCAATATGCAGGCAAAGTGCCTTTACTACTGTCTTTCTGCTCTTTACCTCTTTAATATAATCTTCGTAAATATCTTCTGTAAATAAAAGTCCCTCTTCTTTTAAAGAAGTTACCTCTTTATATGCTTCCTCAATATCTTCCTTGCTGTAAGAAAGTTCATTTTCTATTTCTTCTAAGCTTTTTTCTTCATATAAAGCAATGACATCATAAGTTACATCATCAACAACATGAATGGCACCACTGCACACATCCATGACAATATTATATCCATTATTTTTATACTGGTGAATCACGTTAAATATCCCTTTCTATTTCTTTTATAGTTTTTTATACTTAATTTTCTAAAATATATTTTTAATTTGAAGATATGTCCTGCTAACTTTAAAATAGATATATAATACAGAACATTCCTGTATACAATATTTTCAACTTACAATAAAGTAATCTCTGCAAACATACTTTTCCATACAAGAGATAAGGTGAACTGACAAAAAAGACAGTCCACCCTACTTCAAGCATATATCAGGAAGCATTCTTCCTGTTGTGCTCTCTAATTATTTATTACTCTCGCAAGTCTGGTTACCTACTGTACAAGATGTCTTGCAGGCAGACTGGCAGGATGTCTGGCACTCGCCGCATCCACCTTTACACATTGTAGTACCGTAAGTTTTGTTTCCGGTCAGTGTCTTTACACGTTTCATTAATAACGCCTCCTCACTTCATGATCTAGTATGTAAAGCATCTAAGATGACACTTTGTAGATTATTATAACACAAACCCTCCCGTAAGAAAAGAACTTTTTAGCTTAACATTCCTCCAAGCATTCCTCCTGCCGCACAATACAGCATCATTGTAAAAAATGCTGTTGTATCTGTCACAAATGCCTGCCCCATCCCGACACGTATTACTCCAAAAAACAAGCAATATAAAACACCTACGCCAAGCCCCCATAAATACCGTTTTTTTATATTCTTTTTCCCACACAAAAATCCCCCGACAAAACAAGCCATCACACTCATAACAATTAAACCAATTTTTTCTACGGAAGCGGAAAGATTACCTTTCAACATGGCAAATGCAAACACTGCTAAAAATAGCATTGTGAGTAATACTGCAATTAATGCAGAAAGAAACAGGCCTGCTGCACGCTCCATCCATTTTTTATACGAAATTCCATCCATAGGCTGCACCAAAGGCTTTTTTATAGCCTATGAAAAGGGTTCTCTGTTTAGAACAGGAGAGACGAAATTAAGAGACCGCCAATATATAAAAAATGCTTCGTATCACTGCGCTCTTAATGCTCGTCCGCATTAAGAGCTTGCTCTAAGGCGCATTTTTTATATATTGGCGGTCTCTTAATTTCTGTCTTTGTTAAACTGGAGAGTACTTTCAATTTAGCAAAAAACAGATATCCTATATTTGTGGCCTTAGCGAGGATTGAATGTAAACCCGGAGGTGAACATCCAACCCTCAGCAATAGAATCACAAATATAGGATATCTGCTTTTTCATTTTTCGTCTGTTATCTCAAACGAAATTACTCTTCTTCTGTCTTTGTAAGATTTGGCTTCTCCACTGCTGCAATAGCATCTTTCTGCATTGGGATTCTGCAGTTACGGTTGTTACCAAATTCTACGATTACAGTGTCATCCATGATGTCGATGATTACGCCATAGAATCCGCTTGTAGTCAATACGCTGTCTCCAGCCTGCATTCCTGCATGCATCTCGTCTGCTGCTTTCTGCTGCTTCTTCTGTGGACGGATTGTCATAAAGTAGATAATCGCTCCAAAAAGAATGACATATGCAATGATCATTGTAATAGATGAGCTTGCGCTCGCACTCTGTGCTAATAACATGTCCTTACCTCCGTTATTCTTCTATATAATATATTACCGGTATTCTTCTTCCGGTGTCAAAAAACCTTCTAATGTGGTTTTTTTGAACTCTTTGTAGCGGTGTTCATCAATTGCTCCACGTATTTCTTCCATTAAATGATTATAGAAATACAGGTTATGAAGAACACAAAGACGCATTCCAAGCATCTCTTTTGCCTTGAGCAGGTGTCTGATATAGGCTCTGCTGTATGTCCGACATGCCGGACACTGGCATCCTTCCTCGATTGGGCGGGGGTCTAATTCAAACTTCTTATTAAAAAGATTTAACTTTCCATGATGCGTATACACATGTCCGTGTCTTCCATTTCTGGAAGGATATACACAGTCAAAGAAGTCAATTCCTCTGTCAACTGCCTCAATAATATTTGCTGGGGTTCCTACACCCATAAGGTAAGTTGGTTTATTTTCCGGCAGATATGGAACAACTTCATCAAGGATATAGTACATCTCATCATGTGTCTCTCCTACTGCAAGTCCGCCAACTGCATAACCATCTAAATCAAGCTCACTGATTCTTTTAGCGTGCTCGATACGGATATCCGCAAAAACACCACCCTGATTAATACCAAATAACATCTGGTGTGGATTTACGGTATCTGGCAGGCTGTTTAATTCCTGCATCTTTTTTTTACAGCGTTCTAACCATCTTGTTGTTCTGTCAACAGAATTCTGAATGTAGGTTCTGTCTGCCCGACTTGAAGGACATTCATCAAATGCCATCGCAATCGTAGAACCAAGATTAGACTGAATCTGCATACTTTCTTCCGGTCCCATAAAAATATGATGTCCATCAATATGTGACTGGAAATATACGCCTTCTTCCTTTATCTTTCGAAGACCTGACAGAGAAAATACCTGAAATCCGCCAGAATCGGTAAGGATTGGTTTATCCCATCCCATAAATTTATGAAGCCCGCCAAACTGTTTGATCAGTTTATCACCTGTTCTTACATGAAGATGATAGGTATTAGACAGCTCCACCTGCGTTCCGATTGTACGAAGGTCATCCGTGCTTACAGCACCTTTGATTGCTCCTACTGTTCCTACATTCATAAAAACAGGAGTCTGTATCGTACCATGGACTGTCTCAAACTCTCCTCGTTTGGCCATGCCATCTTTCGTTAATAACTTATACATATACTCTCCTTAACTTTACACATAAATTTAATTTTATCATAAACAAAGCAAATGTACAACCTCTATCCTTATTTTTTCTCATTTTCGTAGAAGTTTTTTACGCTATCTAAGCGGCTCCCCATATTCTGAAGCAGCAGATCAAGAACAGTTACCGCTGCCATTGTCTCTACAACAACGACTGCTCTTGGCACAATAATCGGGTCATGTCTTCCGTGAATTACAATTTCTGTATCTTTGCCATCTCTATTTACTGTCTGCTGTGGCTGTGCAATCGATGGAGTTGGCTTAAATGCTGCACGAAATGTAATTACTGAACCATCGCTCATTCCACCAAGCACACCACCTGCATGATTCGTTTTCTTTTTCACCGTACCATTATCATTATAAAAATCATCATTATTCTCAGAACCAGCACTTGCTGCCGCCGCAAATCCATCTCCGATTTCGAAGCCTTTTACTGCTCCGATAGATAAAATTGCTTTTCCAAGATTCGCACTTAATTTATCAAATACCGGCTCACCAACACCGACGGGCATTCCTGTAATTACACATTCCACAATGCCACCACAGGAGTCTAACTCTTTCATTTTCTCCTGAAGATACTCTTCCGCCTGTGCTGCTGCCTGTGCATCCGGCATATATAATGCGTTCTTATCTCGTTCTTCTTTTGAAAATCTATTTTCATCAATTTGAACTGGCCCAATTGCTTTTGTATAAGCAAATACTTCAATGCCAAGTTCTTTTAATACTTTTGCTGCTACTGCACCTGCTGCTACTCTTGCTGTTGTCTCTCTTCCTGAAGAACGGCCGCCACCGCGATAATCACGGAAACCATACTTCTTATCAAATGTATAATCTGCATGGCCCGGACGGTAAATATCCTTGATTGCAGAGTAATCTTTTGAATGCTGGTCTTTATTAAATACCGCCATAGAAATTGGAGTTCCTGTTGTCTTTCCCTCAAAAACTCCCGATAAAATCTCCACCTTATCATCTTCTTTTCGCTTTGTTGTGTACTTTGACTGTCCCGGCTTTCTTCTATTCAAATACTTCTGTATATCCTCCTCACAAAGAGAAAGGCCTGCCGGACAACCGTCCACTACAACACCCACACCTTTTCCGTGTGTTTCTCCCCATGTTGTCATACAAAACAATGTCCCAAATGATGAACCTGCCATTTTGTCCTCCTGTTAAAATTCTATCGTCAAACAGAGTATCCTCTGTTTGACTTTTCATCAATTAAATTTCTACTATCTACACCAAATCAATCTTCTTCTAACATAAACATTAATATAGAAAGTAATGTCATTCCTGCCGTTTCCGTCCGCAAAATGCGGTGCCCAAGTGTAACCGGTTCTGCTCCTGCTTTCATCGCAAGAGAAACCTCTTCTTCCGGAAAACCACCTTCCGGTCCGATATAAATTCCCAGACTCTTTTTATCTTTTACTGTTTCTACCACTTCTCTGGAATGTGCGATTCCCTTGGCATCCTCATACGGAATGAGTAGCATATCCATACTCTTTCCATATTCCACAGCTTCTTTAAAAGACATTACGGGCTTTACTTCTGGAATCAGACCTCTCTTTGACTGCTTAGCCGCACTTTTTGCAATCTCATTCCATCGCTGTACTTTCTTTGCCGCCTTCTTCGCATCAAGCTTTACAACCGCTCTTTTTGTTGCCATCGGCACAATCTCTGCCACCCCGAGTTCTACCGCTTTTTGAATGATAAGTTCCATCTTGTCACTCTTTGGAAGTCCTTGAAAAAGCGTAATCTTTACCGGCAGTTCTCTCGACTCTCCGTTAATATCAATAATTGCCGCCTTGACGATATCTGATTCTATCTCTTCTATACTACAAATGTACTCCTTTCCCTTTGCTTCGCAACAAAGAGAAACTTTTTCTCCCTTTTTCATACGGAGAACATTACGAATGTGATTTACATCCTGCGGGTCTGCAATCCAAATCTCCTCTTCTTTAATACTATCAGGCTGTATAAAAAACTGATACATAAACTCCTCCACTTCATTCTTTGCCCTATAAGGCAGACATAATATATCATAACCGCTTTCAAAAAATATGTCAATTTACTATTTAATTCATTAAGCGAACTACAGACGAAGCCATTGCCCCCAATAAGGCATATTTGTGATTTTAGTCGCGGCGGTTTGAATGTTCGCTTACCCGCTCGCATCCAAACCTTGCTCCGAGACCACAAATATGCCTTATTGGGGGCAATGGCTTCTGTGCTGTGGCTGGAGAAGATGAATCAAACAGGGGGGCGGGGATTTGAGGACAGAAGCTGATGTCTTCTGCTTACTCTAGAATGAATGGGAATAGGGGAGGATGATTTAACTTGACTATATTATATTGGAGCAAGAAGTAAGCCTCAATTTCCCTTTTCAACCTTTATAACTTCAATTTAAATGCAAAGCATCTGTTCACAATAATTTCAGAGCAAGCAGAAATTTTCTACTCTCTCCCCCAAATCCCCGCAATCAACTATTTAATTCAAACAAAATCTAGCCAAAGACAGCCCGCGAAGAGATACGATAT
>NZ_ACEP01000079.1 GCF_000173975.1 Anaerobutyricum hallii DSM 3353 | reverse complement strand
GTAATATCTTTCTTTTTCTTAGTTGATTTTTTTCCTGCTCTGGCATATAATGAACGTAGCTAAGGAAACTGGTAAATTCCCATAGGCAAAACGAAAACCCTCAGAGCGGCAACTCTGAGGGTTTTCTTGTTCGTTACGGTGAACTACTCCGTTTAGGCTGTGGCTGCCTATTTATCCCTATCCAGCCATTTGCATATGTAGTAGCTAACTACTCCTGCTATGACAGAGATAAGAAAACTGGTAAATACTTCTCCCATAGGAATTCACCTCCTTTCTGCTGGAGGTTCGGCAGCTTAGGTATTATATCACATATCTTCACTTTACAGAATAATTTTTATGTTTTATTTATACTCAATTCATTTAGCATACTCAATCTATTGTTGGTGATACTCTATTTTAAAAGGAGTATCATTACATGATTTCATATCAACCATTCTGTCAACTACCCACGACCTAAAGGTCATGGGCTTGTAACTGCCCAGTCGTACTAACGGCTTACACCTCCGACCTTTAATCCCCGATAGATATTGCTATCTAAAGTGGCGTTACATCATAGGGTGGTTGACAGCACCCTTTGTAGCAGAGTTTACTCTGTTACAACTGTATTAGGTACTTGGCTATCTGCAAGATAGTCTATTCCCATACGATACAGATTCATAGCTCCAATGCGGTCATCATTAGATTTGTAACCACAGTTTTTACAAGTAAACAGGTGTATCTTCTTATTGCGGTTAGACTTTTCAACGTGCCCACAACAAGGGCAGCACTGACTTGTATAGCGAGGGTCTACCTTAATAACAGAAGACTGATTCTGTTTTGCTTTGTAGATTAGTTTTTGTTCAAGGTCATAGAAAGACCATGATACAGAAACATAACGGTCTTTTGTTTTAACACGTTCTGCAGCATTACGAATACCTGACAGATCTTCCAATACAAAGAGAGTGTGCTTTGGGTTATTTTTAACGAGTGCCTTTGACACCTGATGGTTAATATCCCGCATCCAACGGTTTTCTCGCCCACCAATAGCTTTTATCCTTCGTCTTGAAGATGCTGTCCGTCGCATTTGGAGTTCTTTACGAAGTTTGGAATAATTAGCACGTTTTTGCTTTATAGCCTTACCGCTAACAAATCCAGACTTGTGTTTGCTGTCATAAGTGGCAACAACAAAGTTAATACCTCTATCTATGCCCACAACATTACAGATGTCAGAAATATTACTTTCTTCGACATCATAGGTTACTGGTATGTGAAGATAATACTTACCATGCTTATTTACAAGCTTAGCTGTACCAAACTTATAGATCGTATGGTCGAAATACTTAGACATTCCATCTGCAAAATAAGATAACTTCACACGACCATTCAGCGTATTGATTGAAAAGCGGTTTTGTGTTAAGGAATAATCTCTGTTCCAGACCAGATCATACTGAGGCTTTTTGAACGAGGGTTTAATCCATTCATTTTGATTCTCTAGAATGGTCTTATATCTGGCGATAACGGTCTTCAAAACAGACTGAGCCATTTGCGATTTAAGACCAAACTTTTCCCGTAAAGTAGAATACAAAACCTTATTAAGTGAAAACTGCTTTAAGTCGTGAGTATGGAATACATAGTCTGAAACATAATTGCAGGCATTACGATAAACAGACATCGTTTCATCAAGCAAAACTTTATCCGTTTCCGTTGCGACTATTTGAATTTTAGCTGTAATAGTTATCTGTTCCATAGATGTACTCCTTTCGTAGATATTTCACTAAATATATTATATAATAACAATTGGTGAAAATCAATGTTTTGAGGTGAATTATGGATAATAGATACAATCGTCATAACAGACGGAAATACAACCTTAAAGTACATATAGTTCTAGTAACCAAATATCGTAAACAATTACTCAAAGATTCTATCGCTGATGATGTTAAACAAAAGATTTTCGATATTGCTAATGCTTATGGCTACGAAATTATTGCTATAGAAACCGACAAAGATCATATACATTTCTTATTAAGTTACGATACAACAGATAAAGTTTGCGATATTGTCAAAATTGTAAAGCAAGAAACAACGTATTATTTATGGCACAAATATGGTTCGCTTCTATCTAAACAGTATTGGAAGAAGAAGATATTTTGGTCAGACGGATATTTTGCTTGTAGCATTGGAGAAGTATCTTCAGCCACTATACAAAAATATATTGAGAATCAGGGTTAGCGACTAAAGATTTACAAGGCTCCTCCCACCACCTAAAGGTAGTGGGAGGAGCCTATGGCAAACAAAAGGATTTTATTTATGAAAATGTATTTTTATCTTCTCCTTTTGGAATTTCATAAGAAGAAAGCAAAATTTCCTGTTCTATTTCCGTGATAAGGAAAAGATGTGGAGATGCATGACGTTTCCCATTAATTTCATAATAACTCTCTTCAACCTACAAATATTTTTATATTATATCATCCACACATGAAATCAAATACATAGCACTGTAAAATCAAAGTAAATATTTCGATTAAC
Source organism: Anaerobutyricum hallii DSM 3353 (assembly GCF_000173975.1). Taxonomy (GTDB): domain Bacteria; phylum Bacillota; class Clostridia; order Lachnospirales; family Lachnospiraceae; genus Anaerobutyricum; species Anaerobutyricum hallii. The sequence continues at coordinate 7,111 of NZ_ACEP01000079.1, read as the reverse complement.
AGAACCTTTTATGACAACATCTCTTTCACACAAGTACTTCGATAATCACTTGGTGATATTTTATATCTTTCTTTAAATACTCGGTTAAACGTTCTCTGACTTTCAAATCCACTATCCAGACAAATATTTGTAATAGAATCACTCGTATTTTCCAAACGATGGCATGCATAGTTCAGCCTTGCATCGTTAAGATATTTATTAAAGTTTCTATGGAATGTCTTGGAAAAGAGTCTGGATAAAACATATTTGCTCACGCCCAGGTCTTTTGCCATCTCTTCCAACGAAAACTTCTTCTTGAAATTTGCTGATATATAGGAAACTGTCTGGTAAATAAGATCGTTGCTCCCCACACTGCTCTTTTCTACCAAATTTAATTTTCCTATGCAGCGTGCCAACACAATTTGAAGATATGCCTGTGCAACAGTAATATCCGACCGTTCTGTCTCTAAAATTGCATTTATAACCCTATATACCTCCGGTTCAACCTTTTCCGCTTTGATGATTGGGTATTCAGGAGCCATGGATTGCATGATATCTGCAAATTTGGCTATCGTAAATGGCGATGCAATCAGATAAGTCGCTTTATTTACACCGGGTGTCAGTACCTGATAGTGATGAATAACATCTGGAAATACAAAGCCTATATCTCCTTTTTCCATATGGTATAGTTCCTGTCCGACACCAAGTTCTAATGATCCACTTGTTACACAAACGATCTCCAGTGCATTATGAAGATGTGGTTCAATATGTTTTGACTTCCTATTTATTGCTATAATCTCCTCTTTTGTGTCAACATATTTTAACTGCATGAAATACTCCCCTTTGCAACATTTGTCTATATCTTCTTTCGATTTGGCAAGCAATCCTTTTACACCTATCTTATAATCAACTTGTAAATAAGGAAAGGAGGAATTGCAAATGAGCAACCTAAAAAAACATCTGAATGACCTTTTAGTATTCTACACTGAATATTTTGAGCATCCTTACCATGTATAAATACTAAAAGGGCTATTTTGTGAAAACTGAATATTTTCTTAAGGCCATTTCACAAAAATGAAGTGGTCCTTTTTTATTTTCAAAATACAGTTCTATCACTTTATATATAGAAAAAAGCACTGTCTCATCGAGCAACGACCAGACAACGCTTTCTCCTGTCAATTCTAATTTATGTCTAATGCATCTGTTACTTCATCTGCAGCAATTCCTTTTTCTGCTCTCAGTTTTTTATTTGCATCTTCTACATTCATTCTTGAAAGTACAAACATAATCAATACATCAAAGATTAACGGAAGCCAAAGATACATGAACTGCATCATATCAAGTGCAGACTGTGGCTGAGTTACATTTGTTCCGACATATCCACTGAACTCAAGCATCCATCCAACAACAGCGGTTCCAATACCCCCACCGATTTTTACACCAAGAGAAGTACAAGAGTACATCGTTCCGTCAATTCTCTTTCCCTGCGTAAGATAAGTGTATTCAGAGCAAGATGCGATAACTGCATTCATATCTCCCTGCCATGGTCCCTGACCTAAGGCTGCAAGAGCTGTAAATGCCATCATCAGCGGAACACTGCCCATATATCCGGCAACAACAACAAGTGCTCTACCGATGACTGCTAAGACGTAACCTCTTAAGTTCAGTTTATACATACCTTTCCACTTACCAACTAATGTCGGTGTGAAAATCAGGGCAATGATCAGTGGAATATTTACTGCCCATGCAAATTGTCCAAACAAATTCTTATTTTTCAGTACCCATGTCATGTAATAAATGCCAGCTCCAATCATGGCACCATATAACTGCTGTAAAATATATGTTCCACAAATCATCATGTAATATTTGTTTTTGACAAGAAGCTTGAATGCCTGTACCATTCCATACTTTTCATTATCATTCTTTACTTCTCCTTCATTAAGTTCTTCCTCCGGAAGTTCCTTAACAGAAAGTGCTGAAATCGTATTTACGACCAGACCAATGATTGCATAGATAATAGCAACCGTTCTCCATGCCGCAGCATCTCCACCACATTTATCTACAAATCCAACTGTAATCGCCTGAATCAGAAGACTTGTTGAAAATGCAAAAATAAAACGGTAAGATCCCATCTGTACACGCTCTTTGCTGTTCTTTGTAATCAGTGACGTAAGTGCTGAATAAGCAATATTGTTTGCTGTATAAAACCCACCATTTAACAGTGTATAAGAAATAAAGAACCATGCATATTTAGCCGTTGTTCCCAAACTCACCGGTATTGCAAAGCAGCCGACCAGCGTAATGGCACAACCAATATATCCGTATAGCATCCAGGGTTTCGCTTTTCCCATTTTACTGTGTGTTTTGTCAATCATTGATCCAAAAAATATATCCGTAAAACCATCAAATAGTTTTGATACGGCAATCAGGGTACCCACGACACCTGCAGCAAGTCCTACCGAGTCCGTCAGATAGACCATCATAAAAGATGTCAGGAACGCATAGACTACATTACCTGCAATATCACCTGATCCGTATCCAATTTTGTTATACCATTTCAAATACTTTTTTTCTTCCATCGAATTTCTTTGCTCCTCATCTTCATCGCACTTAGAATCTCAATATGGCTAACCGTATGATATCTAATTCTGTTTTTTTCTCCGATTTTGTCTGATTGCTCTGTATATCCGGACTTTACATTACAATCAGACTCTCTTTCCTTGTTTACGGGTTACATGAAACTTTATTATCCCTTTACATACGGTATCAGTGTAAACTGAAACCGGAATAATACATCATCAAATCGGTACTGCTCCAATACAACTGGACCACAACTATTAGAACCAATGCCATTTAATGCGTAGTCAACACAGAATACTACACTATCTGATTCTATTAATTCATAATTATGCGTTTTCTTCTCAAGTTCTTCCTGTGTATAATAAGAAGCATTGAATGAAAATGCCTTTTCTGCGGATGCCACAATTCCATATCGGCTGTTGTTAATCTCTACATATTCACAATCATAATGGCTTCCATTTTCCTGTGGACGGATATAGTCCTCATGTAAATCCCCTACATCTGCCCGGTACAAACCGTGGCTCGCAGCCTGATGTTTATCACAATAACTTTCCTGTGGTCCCATTCCAAAGTATCTTACAGCTGAAAGTTTTTTATCCAGGAACATCCTCACACCAAATCTCGGAAGATCCGGGAATTCATCGTCTTTTGTTACTGCAATATCTGCATCAATCTTTCCAGCAGCTTCTATTTTCCATGTAATCGTCACATCAAGAATCTTCTGTACTGTCTCTGCCACAACGGAAGCATGGCTTGTAATCTTCACACCATGTTTTCCCTGCACAACCTCTGTCGTATAGGCTCTTGTGTAAGCCTTATCATAGTGGGCTTTCTTCCATTCAGACTTGATGTACATATCGTTATCTGTTGGAGCTCTCCAAATATTTAATTCCATCGGATGGTTCAAGTATTCCCGCCCTGCGAATTTCATCTCTGTAAAGAGTGCAGTACGTTTGTCTATGGTATAAGCAAATTCACGCCCCTTGATATGAATCTGTGTATCATTTTCATTTACCTGTAATTCAGAGTCCACTACTGTTTTTGGTATCCATTTCTCTGCAAGTTTACATTTTGTATCCTCTTTACTTACCTCAATTTCATCAAATCCAAGAATATGGTCTTCATCCAACAGTGGCAATTCTTTTTTCAGATGGTAAATAAGTTTTAAATAACATTTCCCATTCTCTGGAACATTGATCTTCAGGTTTGTTTTTCCTTCCCCGTGTGGTGCCACAGAAAACTCCGGAAGTATGCCTTTGCTGATCACAAGACCATCCTGTGTCAGCTCATAACTAATCTTCACATAATCTTTCAAGTCATCAAAATCCATGTAGTTATGAAGCACCAGTTCTCCGCTTTCTTTGTTATAGGAAATAACTCTTGCTGGGCGATAAACATTCTTGTATTCCAAAAGTCCTGTATGTACCGTTCTGTCCGGATATACTAATCCATCCATACAGAAGTTGCCATCATGAATTTCTTCGCCATGGTCGCCCCCATAAGCATATATAGTCTTTCCATTCTCAGCAGTTCCATGAGCAATCGCATGGTCACACCATTCCCAGACAAAGCCGCCACACATTTTATCATTATCCTGAATCATCTGGAAGTAATCTTCAAAATCTCCAGGTCCGTTTCCCATGCTGTGACAGTACTCTACCAAAAGGAAGGGTTTGCTTCCATCTTTATCCAGATATTCCTGAATTTCAGAAAGTGCTGGGTACATCCGGCTGTACACATCCAGATTGCTGTAATCATATGTTTCATCATAATTACGGTATCTTGCACTCTCATATTGTGTGATACGGTCTGGATCAAAATTCTTTGTCCATTCCAGTGCTTTTTCAAAGTTGCAGCCATAAGCACTCTCATTTCCCATTGACCACATAACAATACAGAAACGGTTTTTGTCACGTTCCACCATGAGTTTTACGCGATCAACGATTGCCTCTTCCCATACCGGATCATCTGCAATCTTCTCATTCCATCGTTTGAACCGATTGTAATCAGTGTCTTCTTTTCTGTAGATCATAAATGGACCATGAGCTTCAATATCTGCTTCATCTATTACCATGAATCCATACTTGTCACACATTTCATAGAAAAATGGTGCGTTCGGATAGTGGCTGGAACGGATCGCATTAAAATTATGCTGCTTCATTAACGTAAGATCGGTTGTAATCTGTTCCGGATTGATTGTAAATCCAGTAACCGGATCAGAATCATGTCGATTGACACCACGGAATTTGATCTTCTGTCCATTTAAATAAATAACCTGGTCTTTAATCTCTATCTTTCTTAATGCAATGTGATCTACAATTACTTCATTCTCTGTTTCAAGAATCAGTTTATATAGATATGGATTTTCTGTATTCCAAAGTTCCGGACTTGCGATTTCTAATACAGCTGTTCCTTCTTCAGCAATACTTCCTAGTGCTACAACTGCTCCGTTTCTATCTTCAATCGAAATTTTTACATTTAACGGAGAGTAGAATTTCATTTCAATTTCTACTTTCGCAAGCATATCCTCAATTCTTGTTTTAATATGATAATCACTGATTGCCTGTTTTGGGCGTTTCAAAATGTACACATCCCGGAAAATACCACTCATACGGAATTTGTCCTGATCTTCCAAATAGGAACCATCACACCACTTCATCACCAACACTGCCACCGTATTCTTTCCATCCTGAAGTACATCGGTAACATCAAACTCACTGGTCATATGCGAAACCTGGCTGTATCCTATGTAAGAGCCATTGATCCATACGTAAAAGCAACTGTCTACTCCTTCAAAGTTCAAAAAAGATTTTGGCGCTTTCTCATCTCTACTGTACTCAAAAGTATGTACATAGGCTCCACACGGAATGTCCTGTGGCACATATGGTGGATCAAACGGAAATGGATACCGGATGTTTGTATACTGGTGTGTATCATATCCAGCCATCTGCCATACACTTGGAACCTGAATCTCATCAAAATTTTCTGTATCATAATTCTTCTCAAAGAAAGAATCCTGAATGTCATAGATGCTGTTAAAATACTGGAATTTCCAAGTTCCATTCAATAACTGCATACGATCTGACTCTTCTCTGTGTTCCACCAAGTTATCCATTCTTCTGGATGCCGGAATATAATAGGCTCTGGCTGGCATTGTGTTTTCATGCAGTACGCTTAGATTTTCATAATAACGTGGTACGATCATAAATAGCTCTCCTCCAATACATATACTTTTTTGTTCTTTGTTTTCCTAAAGCAAACCTTATACTTTACTTTTTGTTTGCGTTCCTTAGTTATGCTATATATATATATAGCTTATCCTAATTCGCAAAATATGTCTATGAATTGGATTAGACAAAATATGCACTAAATGATACAATGATAAAAAGTACGAAAAGAGGTGCTGTCCTATGTATTTGAACACCGGTTATTTGAACCACTCACATATAGATTTCAAAGACAAAAGTCGTCCGCTGATTGTCGGTAGCTGTGGTACTTACCGTCTTTCCAGACATCCCAAACTTCCGACCTACCGTCCAAGGGGTCGTCTGGATTATCAGATTATATATATCACTGCTGGTTGTGGGCATTTTCATTTTGATAATGTAAATAATGAAATGATTGTTCCAGCCGGCAACATTGTACTGTACAGACCGAAAGAACTCCAAAAATATGAATATTACGGAGAAGATAAGACAGAAGTATACTGGATTCACTTCACAGGAAGCAATGTGAAAAATATCTTACGTCAATATGGGTTTCCGGATAAAGAACGTGTCTTTCAAGTGGGTACATCTAATGAATATGAACAAATTTTCAAACGTATCATTATCGAGCTCCAACGCTGTCAAGACAATTATGAGGAAATGCTTGTCCTTTTGCTACGTCATCTTCTGATCAGCTTCCACCGGGAACTGACAAGAGAGCACATATTAAAAAATGAATATCTTGATCATGAGATGGATAATGCTGTTACCTTTTTCAGTGAAAACTACAATCAAAATATCAATATTAATGATTATGCTACCTCACGAGGCATGAGTGTCAGCTGGTTTATCCGAAATTTCAAAAAATATACCGGTTCTACACCAATGCAATTCATTGTGGGAATCCGCATCAACAATGCTCAGATGTTACTTGAAACAACAACTTATTCCATCAATGAGATTTCTAAGATTGTCGGATATGATAACCAGCTTTATTTCAGTCGGCTTTTTCACAAGTTGAAAGGATATTCGCCGAGAGAATACCGAAAGCTGAGAAACAAATTCTGAAATCCACAAAGAGGATACCACCGAATTATCAAAACAATGATTTGTAATATCCTCTTCTCACTTTTGCTATTCTTATTTTACAAACTCAGCCGAATAATAATACATATACTCATTATCTGTATCTATGTATAATCAGTACCTCCTGTATTTTGAATATTTATCTCTTCATATACTCTGTACTGGCAGATGCAAAATCGGACATCGTTTTCCGAAATTTAGCGAATTATCTTAATTTTACAGTTTCCATATGTGTTATCACTGAACCATGGAGTTTATAT
>NZ_ACEP01000080.1 GCF_000173975.1 Anaerobutyricum hallii DSM 3353 | reverse complement strand
CAAATATAGGTTCTCTTCTTTTTTAGGATGCGTCTCCTTTGCCTGCGGCAAATCAGAAGCTTACTTTTATACTGCCTGGATATTCTTTGTTGCGATTACATCAACACCTGTTCCTGCTACGTTAGGAACGATGACATCACCAATCTTAACTGGTGCTTTTACTACGACCGGTTTAATTTCATCAAGAATATCAAAAATCTTTCCTTTTGGAATAACGTCTTTTGTCTTTACGGATACAGCGGCAAGGTTTCCACCTTCTACCTTAACGATTGATGTAACTACACGTGTTGGGTTTGTTACTTCTTCTCTTGCATATTTATCTCCACGAGGACAAGTATTACCTTTTACATCTGTTACTTCACCGTTTTCCATTGTAACTGTAATCTGGCATCCAAGAGGACATCCAATACATGTTAAGTCTCTTTTTTCCATGATACTACTCCTCCTCAATCTTTACAGTGATGGTCTCAAGACCTTCATATGCTTCGAGATCTTTCTTCTTTAAGATAACCTGTTCCATCTCGCCCGGAGCCATAACCTGTTTTCTACGATGCTGTACTCTTTCATCATTTAAGTATACGCTGATATAGCTATTCTTAAATACACCGCCTACACGGAAACGTACTGTCAGAAGGTCTGCCATGTTATCTACATGGATCGTGCTTGGTACTGTGTAACGAACACCATCGATTGCTTTAATTTCTACTACTTTATCAGATTTCTGTGCATCTTTGCCACAGTTGTTCTTTACATAAAGTGCTGCATTCTTACCTGCTGTTGCTGCTTCTTCTGAAACGTAATCAACAAGGTCATGTACATGCAGTACGTTACCACAGGCAAATACACCGTCGATGTTTGTCTCAAGACTTTCGTCTACTAATGGACCATTTGTTACAGGGTTCATTGCTACGTCTGCCTGTTTTGATAATTCGTTCTCAGGAATAAGACCACAGGAAAGAAGAAGTGTATCACAATCGTAATGTACTTCTGTTCCAGGGATTGGTTTTCTGTCTGGACCAACTTCTGCGATCACTACGCCTGTCAGTCTGTCTTTTCCTTCGATATCGATTACAGTATGGCTTAATAACAGTGGAATGTCATAATCATCAAGACACTGTACGATATTTCTCTTTAAGCCGCCGGAGTAAGGCATAACTTCTGCTACAACCTTAACTTCTGCTCCTTCAAATGTCATACGTCTTGCCATGATCAGTCCGATATCACCAGAACCTAAGATCACAACCTTTTTACCAGGCATGAAACCTTCCATGTTAACAAGTCTCTGTGCAGTACCTGCAGAATAAATACCTGCCGGACGATATCCAGGAATGTTCAGGGCTCCACGAGGACGTTCACGACATCCCATCGCTAAGATCACTGCCTTTGCCTGATACATAACGATACCTTCTTCGCGGTTCATTACGGTTACTACTTTATCTTTAGAAATATCACATACCATTGTATGTAACTTATACTCGATATTTAACTCAGCTGCCTGATCAATAAAACGAGCTGCATATTCCGGACCGGTTAACTCTTCTTTAAATGTATGAAGACCGAATCCATTATGGATACACTGATTTAAAATACCACCAAGCTGATTATCTCTTTCAATAACTAAAATACTGTCGATGCCCTCTTTTTTAGCAGCGATTGCAGCAGCTAAACCAGCAGGACCTCCACCTACGATTACGACATCATAAGATTTCATAGTATTATTCCTCACTTTCTTTCAATACTGATCCTAGTCTTCTTTAATCTTTCCTACTAACAGATTGGAACCTTCACCCTTCTTAGTGATTTCTGTCATTGGAATACCAAGCTCTCTTGAAAGAATTTCCATTGTTCTAGGAGTACAGAAACCTGCCTGGCAACGACCCATACCTGCACGAGTTCTACGTTTTACACCATCCATAGTTCTTGCACCAAGTGGACGATTGATTGCATCCATGATCTCGCCTTCAGTAATCATCTCACAACGACATACGATGCTGCCGTATTCTGGTTTTTCTTTGATTAAAGCATTCTTTTCTTCTAAAGTAAGGTCTTCCATATGGATAACATCTTTACGTTTTGCGATGAAGTTGTCTTTCTCTGGGAAATGATATTTATCCTGAATCTGTCCGGCAATTCTCTCAGCAATCGCAGGGGAACTTGTAAGTCCCGGAGACTCGATTCCTAATGCATCAAAGAATCCCGGTGCATCTTTTGCTTCTTCGATAATGAATTCATGTTCTGGTAAATGAGCACGAAGTCCGGCGAAAGAAGTGATAATCTTATTCATAGGAAGTTTTGTTCTTGTGAGATAGCTGTGCTGTGCTTTGTAAGCTAAATCATCAAGAATCTCCTGTGTTGTCTCTACTGCATCCTTACCTTCAACGTCTGTTGCAGATGGTCCTACGAACATATTGCCGTGGATTGTAGGTGCACAGAGGATACCTTTACCCATCTTACCAGGAAGTGGGAATACTGTTGCTGAGAAGTAATCTCCTAATTCTTTATCCATAAGGAGATACTCACCTCTACGAGCGATAATATGTTTCTTATCTTCGCTAACCATGTTATGAAGAGTATCTGCATATACACCTGCTGCATTAACAACAATCTTAGTTTCAAATGTTCCTTTATTGGTTACTACTTCGTAGTGGTCATCTTTCTTGATGATGTTCTCAACTGCATGCTCAAACTTAAATTCGCATCCGTTCATTGCAGCATTTTCACCCATAGCAATCGCAAGTCCCCATGGACAGATAATACCACCTGTTGGAACATACAGAGCTGCTACTGTATTATCAGTCAGATTAGGCTCCATCTTAAGAGCTTCTTCTTTATCAATAATACGACATCCTGGAACACCGTTCTCTTTTGCCTGCTCTAAAAGGACATCTAACTTGCCTCTTTCTCCCGGTACAGTACAGACAATGAGGGAACCGTTTTTCTTAATTGGATAATCCAGATCCTCTGCCAGTTCATAAAGAAGCTCGTTACCTCTTACGTTCATCTCTGCCATAAGAGTTCCTGGTTTACAGTCATATCCACCATGAACAATACCACTGTTTGCTTTGGATGTTCCAGATGCAACGTCATCACCCTTATCGATTACGCACATATTTACCTGATACTTGGACAACTCTCTTGCAGTACAAGTACCAGTAACACCGGCACCAATTACAATAATGTCATACATATCTTCTTATACCTCCATTTGTTTTGGCCGCATGACAAAAAGCTACGCATTCCCTTTCTGCTTATCTGAGCATTAAAATATATCGGAAAGAAATAAAATTCACCAGCCAATTGCTTACAAAAAAATACATTCCGATAAAATCGCACAAATATTACCGCTTATGTCACCCGTTTCTATATGTATATATTACAACATTTTCTTTGTTCTGTAAATTATACATTTTTACAAATGTGCTTAATTTTTTGTATTTTTCCACGATGTTTGGGAAAATTCCCGATACAAAAACAAAAAATTACCCTTGTGGGTGGTCAACAGACGCAGCCGAAGAGAGTGGATAGCCTATATTTGTGACTTTAGTCGCGGCGGTTTGAATGCTCGCTTGTACGCTCGCATCCAAACCTTGCTCCGAGGTCACAAATATAGGCTATCCACTCTCTTCAGCCGCTGTCTTTGGCATGCCTAGAATGGCTCGTTCAAGGGTAATGGGAGGAAGATTTGGGGGATAAGTCGGGAGATTTCTACTTGCTCTAGAAGAAATAAATCTTCTGCCTTCTCCCCAACTTCCCCCACGGATTTATTAACAGAATACCATAAGAGCTTTTAACAGCTATAAACTGTGTAATATATGTAAATCTATACCCTGAATCCCGCCGCGTTTTTTCAGTTGCCAACGAACAGAAGGCTGGATGATTTATAGATAGTATTTGTGGCCTCGGAGCTGCTAGAAGTCAATATTAAAAAAGGTTCTTTGTAAAGGTATTGATTTTGCGACTTTGTGTTTTTTACAACTGAGTCAAAATCAATACCTTTACAAAGAACCTTTTTCCACAACACCCTCCCCGCAGCGACTAAAGTCACAAATACTATCTATAAATCATCCAGCCTTCGTCTGTCCCCAACAAAAAAACCTGCGCTGTTCAATCATAGATTCAACAACACAGGTTTTCTATAAAAAATTCGAATATTATTCTGTTAAAAATCCGGTATACTGACGTACTAATGTCTGAGATTCAATCTGTTTCATTGTCTCTAATACTACACCAGCGATAATGATGATAGATGTTCCTCCAAAGGAGACATTCGCACCAAAGTATCCGTTAAAGAAAATCGGAATTACTGCAACGATACAAAGACCAACTGCACCGATAAAAATAATATAAGTTAAAATTGAATTTAAGTAATCAACGGTTGCCTTACCAGGACGAATTCCTGGAATGTAACCACCCTGTTTCTTCATATTATTGGATATTTCTAACGGGTTAAATGTAATCGATGTGTAGAAATATGCGAATATTACGTTGAGAACCAGGTAAACGATTAAACCGATAGACCAGTTCCAGTGATCTGGATTACACCAGTTTGACTGATTTAATGCGTTGAAAATAAATCCGGCAGCACCTTTTGGATCTGCTCCAATGAGTTGCTTGATTACCAATGGAAACTGTAACAGTGAGGAAGAAAAGATGATTGGCATTACATTTGCTGTATTTACTTTTACAGGTAATGTTGATCCTAATCCTCCAAGCTGGCTTCCACCCTGGATTTTTCTTGAATACTGCACAGGGATTCTTCTCTCTGCATCATTTAAAATAATTGTAAGAATAATCGTTCCAATAATAACAATGAAAATAATCACTCCGGCAATAATTACGTTGCTAATCTGTTTACCTTCCATAAATTTCTGGTACAGATTATATAAATCACTTGGCATACGGGAAACGATGTTACAAAGTAAGATGATGGAAATACCGTTTCCTACACCTTTATCTGTAATCTGTTCTCCAAGCCACATAACAAAGACTGATCCTGCTGTTAAGCAAACAATCATCTCCATTACGATCAGCGGACCATAGTTTGACAAAAGGCCCTGTTTTCCAAAACCGATTGCCAGACCGGCACTTTCAAGAACGGAAAGTCCGAGGGTAACAAATCTTGTGATGTTGTTAATCTTCTTACGTCCGTCCTCGCCATCACGATACAGCTCTTCCAATGCCGGAATGGCAATGGTAAGGAGCTGGATAATGATAGAAGCCGTGATATATGGTGTTACGTTTAACGCGAACAATGACATAGATTCAAATGATCCGCCAGTAAAGGAATTCAACAGGTTAAAAGAATCTCCTAACAAAGAGTTTAAATACTGGCTGATTGTATCAGTGTCAATTCCCGGTATTGGAAGCTGACTGCCCAATCGGCAGATAATTAAAACTACTAATGTAAATAGGAGTCTTTTTCTAATATCCTTCACTTTCAGAGCATTTCTGAGAGTTTCGAACATTAAATCACCTCAGCTTTTCCGCCAGCAGCTTCAATCTTAGCTACAGCACTCTTAGAGAATGCGTTAACCTGAACTGTAAGCTTCTTGCTTAATTCTCCGTTTCCAAGAATTTTAACACCGTCAAAGGTATTTTTTACTAAACCACTTTCGATTAAAGTGTCGATTGTTACAACGCTATCTGCTTCGAATCTTTCAAGTTCGGAAACATTGATTGCGATGATTTTCTTTGAGTTGATACAAGTGAAGCCTCTCTTAGGAAGTCTTCTGTATAAAGGCATCTGTCCACCTTCAAAACCTACACGAACTTTTCCGCCAGAACGAGATTTCTGACCTTTCTGTCCTCTGCCTGCAGTCTTTCCGTTTCCTGAACCATGTCCACGACCTACACGGAAAGCATCGCTGTGTTTGGAACCTGCAGCAGGATGTAAATTAGATAAATTCATTTACGGGTACCTCCTTATCTGCAATTAAATTTCTTCAACTTTTACCAAGTGTCTAACATGCCAAATCATTCCGCGTACAGCATCGTTGTCAGGCATTTCAACTGTTTTGTTGACTTTTTTAAGTCCTAATGCTTCTACAGTTGCTCTCTGTTTAGGAATAGCACCGATAGGAGACTTAACTAATGTGATTTTTAATTTATCTGCCATCTTTCTTTCCTCCTTTTACAGTTCGTCAACTGATTTGCCACGAAGTCTTGCAACTTCTTCTGGAGTCTTAATCTCTTTAAGACCAGCGATTGTAGCAAGTACTACGTTCTGTTTATTGTTAGAACCTAATGCTTTGGAACGGATATTCTTATATCCTGCAAGTTCAAGAACCGCACGAGAAGGACCTCCGGCGATGATACCGGTACCTTCTGGAGATGCTTTTAATAAAACTTCTGCACTTCCAAATTTTCCAATGAAATCATGTGGGATGGAACCTACTTCATTTACAGGAACCTTAACCAGTTTCTTCATAGCGTCTTCTTTTCCCTTACGGATAGCTTCAGGAATTTCAATCGCTTTACCTAAACCAGCTCCAACATGACCGTTTTTATCACCAACTACTACTAAAGCAGCGAAACGCATATTACGTCCACCTTTTACTACCTTAGTAACACGTTTGATTGATACTACTGTTTCTTCTAATTCTAATTGACTAGCATCAATTAATTCGCGCTTCATGTTATATCCTCCTTGTTTAGAAATTAAGACCAGCTTCACGGGCTGCATCTGCCAGTGCCTGAATCTTACCCTGGTAAATGAAACCTCCTCTGTCGAAGACAACTGTTGTGATACCTTTTTCAATTGCTCTCTTAGCAATTACTGTTCCTAAATGAGCTGCTGCTGCAACGTCATTAGTTTTTTCAAGCTCTGCCTTAACTTCTTTCTGTACTGTAGAAGCTGAAACAAGAGTTTTTCCAACGGTATCATCGATAATCTGAGCATACATATGATTGTTGCTTCTGAATACGGCTAAACGTGGAGTAGAAGCAGTTCCGCTGATGCGGTTACGAAGTCTTCTATGTTTTTTAGCACGAACTTCACTTCTTGATTTTTTATTAATCATTCTTACTTCCTCCTAATTATTTCTTACCTGTCTTGCCGACTTTACGTCTGATTACTTCATCAGCATACTTGATACCTTTTCCCTTGTAAGGTTCTGGTTTTCTCTTTTCTCTGATTTCAGCTGCGTACTGTCCAACTTTCTGTTTGTCGATTCCCTTGATAGTAATCTTGTTCTGTCCGTCTAATACAGACTCAAGACCTTCTGGATCTTCCATTTCTACAGGATGAGAATATCCAAGAGAAAGAATAAGTTTCTTGCCCTGTTTCTGAGCTCTGTAACCAACACCGTTGATTTCAAGAACTTTTTCGTATCCCTTTGTAACACCTGTTACCATATTTGCAACCAGAGTTCTTGTAAGACCATGTAAAGATTTCATTTTCTTTAAATCGTTAGGTCTTGTAACAACTACCTGATTATTTTCAACTTTAATGTCCATTTCTACTGGAAGACTCTCTGTGAGTGTTCCTTTAGGACCCTTTACAGTCACAACGTTGTTCTCTGCAACAGTAACTTCAACACCTGCAGGGATTTCAACTGGTAATCTACCAATTCGTGACATATTGCACCTCCTTAAATTGTCGGAAAAGACCATGTCTTTTCTGTTTTCAGTAGTATATATATCTCTCATCGTCTTAGCGATGAGCTTTTCAGAAAAGGCTTTTAATAAAGCCTTTCTTCTTAAGCTAATCCCGTAACCTATACGGTTAATGTAATGCAGTTCTTAAAGAACTACCATACAAATGCTAATACCTCTCCACCTACGTTCATAGAACGAGCTTCTTTGTCTGTAACAACACCTTTGTTTGTGGAGATGATCGCAACGCCTAAACCACCAAGTACTTTTGGCATATTTTCAACGTCTGCGTATACTCGAAGTCCTGGTTTAGAGATTCTCTTTAATCCAGAAATAATTCTTTCGTTCTTATCAGCACCGTATTTTAATGCAATACGGATTGTCTTAAATGCACCATCCTCGATGATGTCATAACCTTTGATATATCCTTCTTTTAAAAGAATATCAGCGATGGAAATTTTCATTTTAGATGCAGGAACATCTACTGTATCGTGTTTTGCAGTATTTGCATTACGAATTCTAGTAAGCATATCTGCAATTGGATCGCTCATTGTCATTATTAGCTGCCTCCTTCCTAATATTTCTACCAGCTTGCTTTTTTAACTCCAGGAATCTGACCTTTGTATGCTAATTCACGGAAACAGATTCTGCAGATTCCGTATTTTCTTAAATAAGCATGTGGGCGGCCACAAATTTTGCAACGAGAATATTCTCTAGATGAGAATTTCTGTTTACGCTGCTGTTTAACTTTCATTGCTTTCTTAGCCATTAGAAATCCTCCTAACTATTTTGCGTACGGCATTCCAAATAAAGTAAGTAATTCACGAGCTTCTTCATCAGTATGAGCTGTTGTAACGAAGATAACATCCATACCTCTAACTTTGTCTACCTGATCGTACTCGATTTCAGGGAAGATTAACTGCTCTTTAATACCAAGTGCGTAGTTTCCTCTTCCGTCGAACGCGTTAGGATTAACACCTCTAAAGTCACGTACACGTGGTAAAGCAAGGTTAATAAGACGATCAGCGAATTCGTACATCTTGTCGCCTCTTAAAGTTACTTTACATCCGATTGGCATTCCTTCTCTTAACTTGAAGTTAGCAACGGATTTCTTTGCTTTACAAACTACAGCTTTCTGACCTGTGATTTTTTCCATATCACCGATTGCAGAGTCTAATAATTTATGATTTTCTTTTGCATCACCAACACCCATGTTTACAACGATCTTAACGAGCTTTGGAATCTGCATTTCATTTTTATAGCCAAATTTTTTCATCATGGCAGCCTTAATCTGGCTGTCATACTGTTCTTTCAGTCTAGTCAACTTCGGTCAGCCTCCTCTCTTAAATTAGTCGATTACTTCGCCAGTTGATTTTGCGAAACGTACTTTCTTTCCATCTACAAACTTGAAACCAACTCTTGTAGGCTGTCCGTTGTGGAGAAGCATAACGTTAGATACGTCGATTGCTGCTTCTTCCTGAACAATACCGCCTGCCTGATTCTGCATGCTTGGTTTTGTATGTTTTGTAGCCATGTTGATGCCTTCTACAACAACTTTATGATTCTTAGCGTCAACGGAAAGAACCTTTCCTTCTTTATCGATATCTTTACCGGCAATAACTTTTACCATGTCATTTCTTTTAATTTTCTGAGCCACAGTAGTTACCTCCTTATAATACTTCCGGTGCTAAGGAAACAATCTTCATGAATTTCTTCTCACGAAGTTCTCTAGCAACTGGTCCAAAAATACGGGTTCCTCTTGGATTCAGATCATCTTTGATGATAACTGCAGCATTTTCGTCAAATTTGATGTAAGAACCATCTTTACGACGAGCGCCTTTTTTTGTACGTACAACTACGGCTTTAACTACGTCACCTTTTTTTACAACACCGCCTGGTGTTGCATCTTTAACTGTAGCAACGATAGTGTCACCGATATTAGCATATCTTCTTGTTGAGCCACCCATAACACGGATACAAAGAAGTTCTTTTGCTCCAGTATTATCAGCAACTTTAAGTCTAGATTCCTGTTGGATCATACTATATCTCCTTCCGTGCTAACTATTTAGCCTTCTCAACGATTTCAACAAGTCTCCATCTCTTATCTTTAGATAAAGGTCTTGTTTCCATTACTTTTACTCTGTCACCAATTCTGCACTCATTGTTTTCATCATGAGCTTTTAATTTATAAGTTCTTTTTACGATCTTGTTATATAAAGGATGTTTTACGTTGTCTGTTACACTTACAACGATTGTTTTATCCATTTTATCGCTTGTTACGAGACCTACACGAGTTTTTCTAAGGTTTCTTTCCACAACAAATTCCTCCTTCCCGATTACTCAGCACTATTCTGTTCAGCAATAATTCCCTGGATTCTGGCAATATTTCTTCTGACTTCTTTAATTCTGCTGGTGTTATCTAACTGATTTGTTGCGTTCTGGAATCTCAAATTAAATAATTCCTTCTTAGCAGCTACTAATTCTTCATTAAGTTCTGCGATGGATTTTGTTCTTAAATCTTCTACATACTTAGTTGTTTTCACTGTTATCACCGCCTTCTAAATCTGCACGAGATACGATTTTACATTTTACAGGTAATTTATGCATTGCAAGACGTAAAGCTTCTCTCGCTGTTTCTTCAGGTACTCCAGCAACTTCAAACATTACACGACCTGGTTTAACTACTGCTACCCAATATTCCAGTGAACCTTTACCAGAACCCATACGAGTTTCTGCAGGTTTTGCTGTAACCGGTTTATCTGGGAAAATCTTAATCCAAACTTTACCACCACGCTTCATATAACGAGTCATGGCTACACGGGCAGCTTCGATCTGGTTGGATTTAATCCAGCATGGATCACAAGCTACCAGTCCGAAATCACCATAAGTGATAGCTGTTCCTTTTGTAGCTTTTCCAGCCATGGAACCACGGAACTGTTTACGACGTTTTACTCTTTTAGGCATTAACATTATTTATCGCTCCCTTCCTTAGTTTCCTTTGTAGGAAGTACTTCACCATGGTATACCCAAACTTTAACACCAACTTTTCCATAAGTTGTGT
Organism: Anaerobutyricum hallii DSM 3353; assembly: GCF_000173975.1. Classification (GTDB taxonomy): domain Bacteria; phylum Bacillota; class Clostridia; order Lachnospirales; family Lachnospiraceae; genus Anaerobutyricum; species Anaerobutyricum hallii. The sequence continues at coordinate 45,739 of NZ_ACEP01000080.1, read as the reverse complement.
TAGCTTCAGCGAAACCATAATCAATATTTGCTCTAAGTGTCTGCAGTGGAATTGTTCCCTCGCTGTAGAACTCTGTACGGGCCATATCAGCTCCGCCTAAACGGCCGGAACAAGATGTCTTGATACCTAATGCGCCGTTTCTCATAGTTCTCTGCATACAGGACTTCATTGCACGACGGAAGGAAATACGATTCTCTAACTGCTGTGCGATGTTCTCAGCTACTAACTGAGCATCTTTATCTACATCAAATCTCTTAACTTCTTTGATTTCGATGATGAGTTTCTTTCCTGTAAGTTTTTCAAGTTCTTTCTTTAACTCATCGATTGCAGAACCGCCACGTCCAATAACGATACCCGGTTTTGCTGTATGAATAATGATCTTTACACGATCAGAAGCACGTTCGATTTCTGTTCTAGAAATTCCTGCGCTGTATAAACGATTTTTAATATATTTTCTGATTTTATCATCTTCAACAAGATTGTCTGCGAAATCTTTTTCTGCATACCATCTTGAATCCCAATCCTTGATGATTCCGACTCTTAAACCATGAGGATTAACTTTCTGTCCCATTGTAAACCTCCTTATCTTTCATCCAGAACAACAGTAATATGGCACTGTCTCTTTTCGATTCTGTAAGCACGGCCCTGTGCTCTAGGCTGTATTCTCTTCATTGTAGGTCCTTTATCTGCGTAACACTCTGCTACATAAAGGTTCTCTCTATTCATGCCATTATTGTTCTCTGCGTTTGCAATGGCAGATTTTAATAACTTTCCAATGATTTCTGAAGCATATCTTGGATTATATTCTAAAATTCCTAAAGCTGTTTCAACATCTTTACCTCTGATGGCATCAAGTACGAAACATGCTTTTGTTACAGAACATCTAGCGTAAGAAAGCTTAGCAGATGGTCTGTTATCTTTATTTGCATTTCTCTCTCTTTTAATCTGGGATCTATGTCCTTTTGCCATGGATGAACCCTCCTTTCAGGCTGTTATCTATCTAACTTTACTCTTCTTTTCGTCTTTTCCATGTCCTCTGTATGTTCTGGTTGCAACGAATTCTCCTAATTTATGTCCAACCATATCTTCTGTAACATATACAGGTACATGTCTTCTTCCATCATGAACTGCGAAGGTATGACCTACGAAGGATGGGAAGATAGTAGAACGGCGGGACCATGTCTTAATAACACTCTTGTCGCCGGACTGATTCATCGCATCTACTTTTTTTAATAAACTTGCATCAGCAAATGGTCCTTTTTTTAATGAACGAGCCATGAGTTACCTCCTTAATTATTTAACGTTCTTTCCGTCTCTTGTTCTTACGATCAATTTGTTAGAATGTTTGTTTTTCTTTCTGGTCTTTAAGCCGAGTGCCGGTTTACCCCATGGAGTACATGGACCTGGACGACCGATACTAGCCTTACCTTCTCCACCACCGTGTGGATGATCGTTAGGGTTCATAACAGAACCACGAACTGTAGGACGGATTCCCATGTGACGTTTACGTCCTGCTTTACCAATGTTGATAAGGTCATGTTCGATGTTTCCAACCTGACCGATTGTAGCACGACAGTTTAAAGGAACCATTCTCATTTCTCCGGATGGAAGTCTTAATGTTGCATATTTTCCTTCCTTAGCCATAAGCTGTGCGGAGTTACCAGCGGAACGAACTAACTGAGCTCCTTTTCCAGGATGCATCTCAATGTTGTGAATTTCTGTACCAACTGGGATATTCTCAAGTGGAAGGCAGTTTCCAATATGAATTTCAGCGTCTGGACCGTTCATGATTGTTGTGCCAACCTCTAATTTATTAGGTGCAATAATGTAGGACTTCTGTCCATCTACGTAACAGATTAAAGCAATGTTTGCTGTTCTGTTTGGATCGTATTCGATAGCAACAACTTTTGCTGGAATACCATCTTTATTTCTCTTAAAATCGATTAATCTATATTTCTTCTTAGCACCGCCGCCACGATGTCTAACTGTGATTTTACCCTGGTTGTTACGGCCGGAATTTTTCTTTAAAGAATAAGTGAGAGATTTCTCAGGAGTTTTCTTTGTGATCTCTGAAAAATCAGAACCGGTCATATGTCTTCTGGAAGGTGTATATGGGTTATAAGTTTTAATTCCCATTACTTTCACTCCTTTCGTTTCCGAATATTTGATATCACGCTTTTATGCGTATAATTTCCTGTTATCTTTAAATCTTACAGACCTTCAAAAATCTGAATATCTGCACTATCCTGTGTTAACTGAACAATGGCTTTTTTCTTAGCAGCAGTTCTTCCGTAAACCATGCCTCTTCTTTTCTTTTTACCATTTAAGTTCATTGTGTTAACTTTAGCAACTTTAGCACCCTCGAACATTCTCTCAACTGCTTCTTTAACCTGAGTCTTAGTTGCATCTGGATTTACGTAAAATGTGTATTTCTTTTCGCCCATAGCAGTCATACTTTTTTCAGTAACGACTGGCTTTAAGATGACGTCATAATATTTTAAATCTGCCATTATGCGTATACCTCCTCGATTGCTGCAACTGCCTCGCTTGTAACAACAACTGTATCGTATTTAAGAATATCGTATACGTTGATGTTGTTTAATGCAGTAGTTGCTACTTTAGGTAAGTTGTTAGCTGACTTAACCACAACATCGTCTTTTTCTTTTGTTACGATTAAAGCCTTCTCAACTTTGAGATTATCTAAAACTGCTTTGATCTGTTTTGTTTTAATCTCAGCTAATTTTAACTCATCTAATACGATGAATTTGCTCTCATTAACTTTAGATGTTAAAACAGATTTCATTGCGAGCTGTTTTTCTTTCTTATTCATCTTTACGGAATAATCTCTTGGTGTTGGAGCAAATACAACTCCGCCGCCTGTCCACTGTGGAGCACGGATAGATCCCTGTCTTGCATGACCTGTTCCTTTCTGTCTCCATGGTTTTCTTCCGCCGCCTCTTACTTCAGAACGTGTTTTAGCCTTCTGAGTACCCTGGCGTTTATTTGCAAGCTGTGCTACAACAGCCTGATGTACTAAATGTTCATTCACAGGCACTGCAAAGATAGAATCGCTTAATTCGATTGTACCAACCTGAGCACCTTCCATATTATAAACAGATACTGATGCCATTTGTAAGTCCTCCTTCCTTAAGCGCCTACGCTTTAACTGCTGCTTTTAATGTTACTAAAGACTTCTTAGGTCCTGGAACGGATCCTTTTACTAAAATAACATTATTTTCTGCATCTATTTTAACTACTTCAAGATTCTGGATAGTAATCTGTACATGTCCCATCTGTCCAGGCATCTTCTTGCCTTTCATTACCTTGGATGGGTCAGATGCCATACCGTTTGATCCTGCATGACGATGGTATTTAGAACCATGTGTCTTAGGACCTGTATGCTGTCCATGTCTCTTGATAGCTCCCTGAAAACCTTTACCTTTTGAAATAGCAGTTGCATCAACTTTATCACCAGCTTCAAAAACATCAACTGTGATTTTCTGACCTAATTCGTAATTCTCTGCATCGTCTAATTTAAATTCTCTGACGAATCTCTTAACAGATACTCCTGCTTTTTCGAAATGTCCTTTCATTGGCTTTGTGGATAACTTTTCTCTCATATCCTGGAAGCCAACCTGTACGGCACTGTAACCGTCATTTTCAACTGTTTTAACCTGTGTTACTTCACAAGGTCCAGCCTGTAATACTGTAACCGGAATTAATTCACCATCTTCTGCGAAGATCTGAGTCATACCGATTTTTGTTGCTAAAATAGCCTTCTTCATTTCGTCTTCCTCCTAATTTTCTACAGCGGATTGCTTCAAACATCTGATGCAATCATTCTAGTCTACAGCGGATTACCCTCTCAAAATGTCTTACGTTCTAGCCTGGATAATCATACTAGCTATAGGACGTAAAATTATTTCTGTTTCATCTTGATGTCGATGTAAACACCTGCTGGCATTTCGAGTCTTGATAATGCATCAACTGTCTTCTGTGTTGGTGTAATGATATCAATTAATCTCTTGTGTGTTCTCTGCTCGAACTGCTCTCTGGAATCTTTATATTTGTGAACCGCTCTAAGAATTGTAACTACCTCTTTCTTAGTTGGCATCGGTACTGGACCGCTCACCTTAGATCCTGTTTTCTTTACAGTTTCGATGATGCTCTTTGCGGATGCATCGATTAACTGATGATCATACGCTTTCAACGTGATTCTCATAATTTGACTTGCCATAAAAAAAGTCGCCTCCTTTTCGCACTTAATCTAGTACGACAAGCGGTGACTGTACACTCCTCCGTGTGTATCATCTATGATACCACACTGCGTCTCTACGCTGAATTTGTAGATTGTAAATATTGTACAGTGACTTGTCGCCAGTTTCTAAACTTGACATTCGCTCCACGGAAAACCTGCAATGGATTTTTCCATCACAGCAACCTCGCGCTTCTTTGCTATCATGTCACACAACGCTTTCTATTATACACGATTCTAGGGATAAATCAAGTGTTTTTTTCAAAAAGTTTTAAAGGAATATCAAGAAAGTTTTTGTGCAGATTGACGAAGAGTAGCTCCAATGGGGTGTTGACAAGGCTGATGAAACCTTAGACTTTCTATTAGGAGAAAGTCTAAGGTTTCTGTCTTCTGCAACTCCGTTTTGAAGCACTTTGTTTTGTCACGTTGAGTAATTAACTACCGCTTATGCAGTACAGCTTTGCTCAAAAGCTTTTTGAATCCACTTCTTTCCTTAGTATACTTCTCAATGCGCTTTCAATAGCTGAAAGGCTTTTATACTTACTTCTTAGTGTACTTCCTCAATAGCTGAAAAGCTTCTATACTTGCTTCTTAGTGCGCTTCCTCAATAGTTGAGTAAACTTTTTAATTTATCGGAAAGTATTTGAGGAATAGGTCAGATGGCTGTGGGGAATCTTTTGATTTTTTCTATCCTTCATCTACTCGCTATATTCTTCATTCAGTATTGTGAATTTATCTTTGAGTCCTTTGGTGACGGTGACTTTTTTATTCTGGTCGATGAAAATGCCTTCGGCTCCGTAGGTTTCTAAAAGTTTTTGGCCTTTTTCTTTGCCGAGGACAAAACAGGCGGTGGAAAGACCGTCGGAGAGTAAGCCGTTGTCGCTTACTACTGTTACAGAAATCAGACTGCTTTCTGCTGGATAACCGGTTGAAGGATCTAGGATGTGGTGGTATCTTTTTCCGTTTTGCATGAAGTACTTTTCGTAGTCTCCTGATGTGGAAACGTTGGTTGTACCAGAGAGGGACAGGACTCCCATTGCTTCTCCATCCTTGCCTCTTGGATTTTGTACAGCAACATTCCAGTTGGTTCCGTCTGTCTTGCTTCCATATAAGAGGATGCTGCCTCCAACGGCGATGACCGCTCCGCTTACTTCTTTTTGTTGTTTTAAATAGTTCTGTGCTACGTCACAGGCGATTCCTTTGCCTACTGCTCCGAGGTCGAGGGTGCATTGGTCTTCTATATATATAGAAGAAATACTTTCATCTGTATTGGTCTTTTTGTCTGTCGTCTCTAATCTTTCTTCATTTAGAGCTGTATTGTCAGGCGTATTATTAGCTTCATTGTTTACCATGTTATCAGCTGTATTCTGGGCGGTACTATTTATCGTGTTATTGTCTGTATCTTTGGCTGCATCTCCATTTTTATCTGTATTATCTTTTATATCTTTATCTACGTTCTTTTTAGTAATAGCTGTATTCTGGGTTTCTACTTTCTCCAGATGTATTTTAGTATACCCAGTATCTTTTAAAGTATTCTTTACTTCCTGTTTTGATGGAACTTTAGGGTTGTCCCCTTCTATGTTCCACAGTCTTGTGAGTCTGCCGATGGTTGGGTCAAAGGCTCCGTTGCTTCGCCTGGCAAGCTCTAAGGAATCTTCAACCCACGAAGTCATATCAGAATCCAGTTTGGTTTTTGTGCCTTTTTGTGCATCGGCATTAATTTTTGAAACAATGCTGCTGTCTTCTCGCCAGGAAAGCTGTTCTTTCTCTAATTTATCGAGTTCTTCTTTTATGTCTTGTGTAACATCTTTTGTTCCGTATATTTTTTCACTTAAGACGGTGCTCATGACGAAATCGGTTTTGCTGTATTCCTGCGGTGAGTTAGTTGATGTAGAAGTATCTGCTGTTGTTTGTTCGGATGCTGATTTCGTATTTTTCTTGTCTGAAGAACATGCTGTCATAGATAAGAGCAGACAGCCTGCCATAATAATAGATAAAATTTGTTTTTTCATATTAGATATCCCATTCCTCGTCTTCCACTATTGGAATATTCTCAGATATTAGTTCTTTCTCTTTATTTTTTGTCCTCATTTCCTTATCTACGCTCAACACCAATTCTCTGCAAGAATCCAAGCCTTCTTTACATATTTCTATGTCATCCTTACTTACAAAAAAGGAATTATCTCCCGGATATCTTGCATTAAAATAATAGTTATTTAAAGCATTGATATCACGTTTTACTCTCAGCGGAATCTCCATACCCATTTCGTTAGATAAATAATTCATCAACTGAGATAAGTTATGTGTTCGTAAAGTTCTCGTTCGCAAATCAAGTCTTTGCTCATCATGGTCATATTGGTCTATCAGGTGTTTTAAATACTTCTCGGCAGTATTCTGTGCATTCGCAGCCATATTATTGGCTACATATCCTGATTCATAACTATGCATAAAATATTTATAATCATTTTCTGCAAAATCTAAATAAGTCATGCTGTCCATAATTCTAATCCCTCCTTTTTTATATTTGTATGGTATGTGCTATTTGATTTCAAAAAAATATTCCTATTTTCAAAGTGAATATCTATATCTATATCGTTAAACGAGCTATTTTCTATACGAAACTTTCTACACTCTTCTGGCGTTAAATCATTATCGTTTAATACAATAAAAATATCCAAATCACTCATTCCATGTGCAGACCCTCTGGCAACACTTCCATAAAGATATACAGCAGATATTGATTTTTGATTGTCCAATTCTTTAATCTTTCTTGCTATATTCCCTAACGCTTTCGCTTGCTTCTCATTCATCCTAGTTAACACCTGATTATCTTTTACAATCTTAACTTCTCCTTTTTCATTGATTGCACCAAATAACGACCGATGCAGTCTTCCATTCGCAAGATAAAGATATTGATCCGTTCTTTTCATAGCACACCTCCTGTTCTGTATTAATATCTCAAGATTCAAGAATGCCCCGGCATTCTTGCTGTGAGATGCTGGAGTCATCTCACATCTGATATACTACCTATACTCCTCTCTGCAATACCCTCTTTCCGGCTTACTTCCTTTAAAATTAAGGTATGTCTCACCGTCTAATGTCTTCCACCAGAACGCTCCATTCTCCAGTATCATATAACTGTGTTCCGAATTTTCCTTTGGAATAGATACAGAGCCTGGATTCATGTAAGTATAACTTTCATGTACTCTGCATACTGGAACGTGGGTATGCCCATGCAATAATATCAACCCCTCCTGTGTCTTTTCAAACATCGGCGGCAGCTTCTTTTCATTAAAATGATGACCATGTGTCACAAAGATATTCAAATCTCCCTCTGTGATCATCGCATAGTCTGCCATAATCGGGAATTCTAATACCATCTGGTCCACTTCCGCATCGCAGTTTCCACGAACACAGAGAATCTTTTCTTTTATGTTGTTAAGCAGCTCTATTACTTTTTTGGGCGCATATCCTTTCGGCAAATCATTTCGTGGTCCATGATAGAGGATATCCCCTAACAAAAGTAATTTATCTGCCTGTTCTCTTTCAAATGCCTTAAGCATCTTCTCACAGTAAAATGCAGAACCATGTATATCTGATGCAATCATCCATTTCATTGTATTTTTCTCCCTGTTTTTTCTGTCTGATTTTGTATATCTGATTTTGTGAGGAAATCAAAATTCCAACTGTACTTTTTTGTATTATATACTTGATTTCATAACAGGTAAAGTCCTTTGCATTAAATAGAATTTGCCGCAGGCAAAAGAGACGCCCCCAAAAAGAGTATAGCTCCTATATTTGTGACTTTAGTCGCTGCGGTTTGAGGAATCTTCTAATTACTCTATATAGAATAGCATTAAAAATGCACATATTACAGAATGCGATTATTCTCCATTTATAAAGCCACATCAAAAGGAAACTTTTGGTAAATAAAAAGGAAAAAGTATTTGCTATAAAGATATAGCATGAGCTATAATGAAAGTGACAAAATAAGATATTTTCATTGTGGCAGAAAGGAGCGTATCTGTGGACAAAGATATTAAGAAATCAATATCAGCGACCGATAAAGATGCACAATATGATGAAAAGGCAAAGAATCTACTGGGGCATAAAATTATACTTGCACATATACTTGTAAAGACGATTGATGAATTTAAAGGAATGAACCCTAAAGATGTCGTGCAGTATATTGAAGGAAAACCATATATTAGCACAGTTCCAGTAGATACAGGAAGCACAAACGTAGAAAAAGAACAAGATGGAGAAAAAGTAATTGGATTAAATACAGAAAATAGTGAACTTCATGAGGGACTGGCACGGTTTGATATTATATTCTATGTGCGGATGAAAGACGGTTTATCACAGGTTATTGTGAATATAGAAGCACAGAAAGCAGAACCATCGGCATACGATATAATAAATAGAGCAGTATTCTATGTCAGCAGGATGATTTCTTCACAGAAGGGTAGAGAATTTGTAAATTCCAATTATAATGATATAAAACGAGTATATTCCATATGGATTTGTATGAATATGTCGCAAAACTGTATGAATTATATTCATTTTACACAGGAAAGTGTAGTCGGTACTTATCAATGGAAAGGTGACATAGACCTTGCAAATATTGTCTTAATAGGTTTAGCAGAAGACCTTCCAGAAAAAGAGGAACGATATGAACTTCATCGTTTACTGGGAGCGTTATTATCCGCAAAATTAAATGTAGATGAGAAGTTTGATATTATAGGAAATGAATTTGATATTCCATTGGAAAGTGATATCAGAAAGGATGTGAATGATATGTGTAATCTGAGTCAGGGAATAAAAGAACAGGCATATGTGGAAGGTACTGAGAATGGAATCGCCATTGGAAAACAAGAAGGAATTACTATTGGAAAACAAGAAGGAATTGCCGAGACTATAATTAAAATGTACCGAAAAGGATATGAAGCAGAGCAGATAAGTGATATATTAGATATGACAGCCGAGGAGGTACGAGAAATTATAGAGAATGAGTAAGCTTCAATTTAATAGATAAAAAAGAAACCGACATAACGCCGGCTTCAAAAGAGAGGAAAGTATGAAAAAATCTATCAAAAATCTGTTGTTGTTTTTGATGGTTTTATCATACTGTAGATTTGTGAACAGCTTGTGAGCAAAGAATAAAGATAATCTGACAAAACAGAAATCACTGACGTTTTTCTGTAAGAAATAAGAAATAGAATAAGTTAATAGTATTAAAAGTAGACCGCTAGGTTTGACAACTCATATCAAAATGAATGTCAAATCTAACGGTCTGTTTTATTTCTATGCCTTGAAGTATTAAGATTTTGATAGTATTCTGTAAAATCACTATAGAAGCTATTTTTCCAGTAACCGTACTACATTTTCTGTTCCTTCATAACACGCTTCCTCTATAGCAATATCGTTCTCAGAATATTCGCCCACTCCTGCTTTAATATGATACACATCCCCATCTGATGTGTAAGCCAGTGCTGTAAGATTGTAATCGTGGAACTCGTCTTGTCTTTTATCAAGTTTTTTAACACGAAGATTCAGATGTGGATATTATGATTTTAGTCGATATGTCAGATTTAGAATTAAAAGCATATGCACAACAACTTTCTTATATGACATACGATTTTAATTTAGATTACACTTTAGATATTAAGCCTATCGCCAAAAGCAATGCACATTTCAAAAAATGGATTATTAACTACCCATTCTATTCCAATATTCATAAAGAAGGCATAGTTCTGTATAGCGCAACATAACCAGAAATGCTTTAAAACACACAGAAAATCGAGCAAAACCTTCTATAACAGATGCTTCTCCAATAAACTTGAAGAGAAAAAGTCAAAAAATAAAAAAGAATGATTTTATGACTTTGCGCTATGGAATTCTGACTCTGGAAACTTCGGACTGCTTTCTCCTGCCTGAGCATTTCGAAAAAAGCTCCAGTGGAGGTTTTGAGATGAAGTTTCCGTTTTTCGAGGCAGAATGGAATGTTTAGCGCAACGGAATAAAACCATTCTTTTTTTATTTTTTAACTTTTTCGGTCACATATAAGATTGAAGCATCTGTATACGATACCCTTATTCGATTTTCGTCAGCTTTCTAAAGCATCTTAAACATGTTTCTGTCTATGTCCAACCCGAAGTCTCGCCATCGCACGGGAAAGGGAAGCCTGTGTATGATAATACTCCTGAATACTCTGTTTCTGACGTATTTTTTCCAAAGCTCTCTCCTTTGCTTCCTGTGCTCTTGCGATATCGATTTCCTCTGGGCGTTCGACACTTTCTACTAAAAGAGTGACACGGTTATTAACAATTTCGATAAAACCGATGCCGACTACAGCATACTGCCATTCCTCTTCCCCTTCTGGAAGGAAACGCATCTCTCCTTCATTGACAGCAATAACCATGTTTTCATGATGTGCCAGTACTTCTTTTTGTCCGTCATATCCCGGAACGATAACAGACTGGCATCTTCCTGTAAAAAATACACGGTTGGCGGATATGATTTTTAAACTAAATGTATTTGAAGCCATATCTACCCCTCCTAGTTTGCTGCTTTCATTTCCTCAGCTTTTTTCTTTACATCCTCGATTGTTCCGACATTGAAGAATGCATTTTCCGGATATTCGTCCATCTCACCATCAAGGATTGCCTTAAATCCACGAATGGTTTCTTTTACTGGTACATAAACACCTTTGATACCGGTAAAGTTCTCTGCTACATGGAATGGCTGGGAAAGGAATTTCTGAATCTTTCTTGCTCTGAATACGACTGTCTTATCTTCGTCAGATAATTCTTCCATACCAAGAATAGCGATGATATCCTGTAATTCTTTGTATTTCTGTAATGCTTCCTGTACCTTTCTGGCTACTTCGTAGTGTTCTTCTCCTACGATATCGGCCTCAAGGATACGGGATGAGGATTCGAGTGGGTCAACGGCAGGATAAATACCCTGTTCTACAATCTTTCTTGAAAGTACAGTTGTTGCATCCAAGTGAGCAAATGTTGTTGCTGGAGCCGGGTCAGTTAAGTCGTCGGCTGGTACATATACTGCCTGTACACTTGTTACGGAACCGTTCTTTGTAGAAGCGATTCGCTCCTGTAATTCACCCATCTCTGTTGCTAATGTTGGCTGATAACCAACGGCGGAAGGCATACGTCCAAGTAAGGCGGATACCTCGGAACCTGCCTGTGTAAAACGGAAAATGTTATCAATGAATAATAACACGTCCTGTTTCTTTTCATCTCTGAAATATTCTGCCATAGTCAGTCCGGTTTCTGCTACTCTCATACGGGCTCCAGGTGGCTCGTTCATCTGTCCAAACACTAAAGCTGTCTTAGCAAGAACGCCGGATTCTCCCATTTCTGTCCAAAGGTCATTACCCTCTCTGGAACGCTCTCCTACACCGGTAAAGATAGAATATCCGCCATGTTCTGTTGCGATATTACTGATCAATTCCTGAATCAGTACGGTCTTACCTACACCGGCACCACCGAACAGACCAATCTTACCACCTTTTGCATATGGCGCAAGAAGGTCGATAACTTTAATTCCGGTTTCAAGAATCTCTACTGCCGGGTTCTGTTCTTCGAATGTCGGAGGTTCTCTGTGAATTACCATCTTTGGAGCGTCTTTGATAGGCTCTCCGTCATCGATTGTCTCACCAAGTACGTTAAAGAGACGGCCTAATGTTTTCTCTCCAACAGGTACTTTGATACCGCTTCCCTCAGCAGTAACTTCCATATCTCTGTGAAGACCTTCACTGGCTGCCAGCATAATACATCTTACAACGTGATTACCAATATGCTGTGCAACCTCCATCACACATTTTTTATCTCCATTTTGTACTTCGAGAGCATCTCTGATTGCAGGCAATTCTTGATTTTCAAATTCAACATCGACTACAGGTCCAAGAACCTGAATAATTTTTCCTGTTTTCATCAAAAAAGCCTCCTTATATTATTTCCGCTTTTTATTTCTTCTTTTTCTTCTGCGACTTCGCTCCGGCTATTACCTCCGTAATCTCCTGCGTGATCGCAGCCTGTCTGGCTCTGTTATATTCAATATCCAGTTCTTTTAACATTTGTTTCGCACTGTTTGTCGCACCTTCCATTGCCATCATTCTGGCATTCTGCTCACAGGAAAATGCTTCTACTAACGCACCATACACAAAACCTACTACATAGTTTGGAACGATGTGGTCCATAACCTCTTCAGCAGAAGGTTTTAATGCAAGTCCCTCTAATGGGATATCAATCGGAACTGGAATCTTAAAGTCTGTTTTCTTCAGTGGCAGGAGCTGGGCAACCTGTGCCTCCTCCTGCATTGCATTTACCATTGTTGTATATATAATGTAAAGTTCATCAAGTTGATTTTCATGGTAAAGCTTTAATAAATCCTCGGCAATTCTTCTGGCACGGCTTAAAGATGGATCCTGAACAACGAAATGGAACTGTTTATCAATATTAATTCCTTTCTGTTCAAAATAATGCCGTCCTAATTCACCGAGAACAAACAGTTTATAATCATCTCTTTTTTCAAGTTCTTCTTCTGCAAGTTTTAAAATATTATGATTATAAGAACCAGCCAGTCCCTTATCTGCTGTAATGACGATATAACCGGCTTTTCTCTTTCTTTCCGGAATTTCTGCATTTGTCTTAAAATAAATGCTGTTCATATCTGGAAGATGTCTTAAAATTCGGCTCATTTCAGACTGAAGGGTATAGAAATACGGCTCTGTGTCCGCTAACATTTTTTTTGATTTTTTCAGTTTGGAGGAAGAAATCATATACATTGCATTTGTAATTTTCAATGTATCTTTGATACTTCGCATCCTGTCCTGAATTTCTTTTGCACTTGCCATACCAACACCTGCCTGTTATTTATCAGTGTATTCCTTTGCTGCTTCTATAATCTTTGCAATTAATTCATCAGTTAAATCTTTCTTTTTCTCAATTTCTTTTCCGATTTCAGGATGTTTGAGATCAAGATAAGAAAGAATATCTTTTTGATATTTCTTTACTTCTTTTGGCATAACGATATCAAAGATACCATTGTTTGCAAGACATAATGTAATTACCTGCTCATGTAAGGATAATGGATGGCATAATGGCTGTTTTAACAGTTCCATGATTGCACGTCCATGTGCTAACTGTGCCTTTGTTGCATCATCAAGGTCTGATGAGAACTGGGTAAATACCTCCATCTCTCGATACTGTGCCAGGTCAATACGAATACTTCCGCATGCCTTCTTCATTGCTTTTGTCTGTGCTGCTCCACCTACACGGGATACGGATAAACCAACGTTTACCGCTGGACGCATACCTTCGAAGAAAAGATTACTCTCTAAGAATATCTGTCCATCTGTAATAGAAATTACGTTTGTAGGAATGTAAGCAGATACGTCGCCGGCCTGTGTCTCAATGATTGGAAGTGCTGTGATAGAACCTCCACCAAGCTTATCACTAAGACGGCTGGACCGCTCTAATAATCTGGAATGTAAGTAGAATACATCTCCAGGATAAGCCTCACGTCCAGGAGAACGCTCTAACAGCAGGGAAATCGCACGGTATGCTACCGCATGTTTGGATAAGTCATCATATACGATTAACACATCTTTTCCCTGATGCATGAAATATTCTGCTAACGCTGTACCTGCATATGGTGCAATATACTGCAGGGATGCAGGTTCACTTGCTGTAGAGGATAAAACGATAGAATAATCCATTGCGTCATATTTCTCTAAGGTATTTACAATCTTGGCAACGCTGGATGCCTTCTGTCCAATTGCAACGTAAATACAGATAACTCCTTTTCCTTTCTGGTTAAGAATCGTATCTGTTGCAATAGAAGTTTTACCAGTCTGACGGTCACCAATGATTAACTCACGCTGTCCACGTCCGATTGGGAACATGGAGTCGATGGAAAGAATACCCGTTTCCATTGGGGTATCTACTGACTTTCTCTCAATGATACCAGGTGCTTCTTCCTCAATCGGACGATAACCATCTGCCTTAATCTCTGCGCCGCCGTCAATTGGCTCACCTAACGCATTAATTACTCGTCCAATGTATTCGTTACCAACAGGAATACCTGCTTTTTTCTTTGTTCTAACTACTTTTGTTCCTTCTTTGATTCCAGTATCACGTCCGAAAAGGATTACACCAATCTCGTTCTGACGGATATCCTGAACCATTCCTTTTACTCCATTATCAAAAACGACAACCTCACCGTACATCGCATGGTCAATACCATAAACAGTAACGATTCCGTCACCTACATATATGACCGTACCTGTCTCTTCACTTGTGTTGTCCACATCAAAATTTTCGATTTCACTCTGTATAATAGAGATTATATCTTCTGCACTGATTGCGCCCACAAGATTCACCTCCCTGTTAATTTTCTTTCTAACCGTCTGAGTTTACCTTCATAACTGTGGTCATACTCTTCATAACCGACACGAACAACATAACCACCAAGAAGGGAAGCATCTGTCTCTTCCGAAAGAACAACCTTTTCATCTGGATAAATGCTCTCTAACTGCTTCTGAATTGCTTCTTTTTCTTCTTTTGCCTTGTCATCTGCATAAATGACTTTTGCGTGAAGAATGTGATTCATTTTATCCCAGTATTCATAATAGCAGTTAAAAATATCTGTGATCTGTCCGATTTCACCAATCCGGCACATCATCTTCATAAAATTCTCAAGAAGTTCCGGCATTCCACTCTGTCTCGCAATTTTGTCAAGCACTACCTCTTTCGCTTCCTCTGAAACAACTGGATTTGTCAGAGTCTCGAGAAGGAAAGGGGCCTTCGTGAAAATTTTATGGGCTTCTTCTACATCGCTTCTTGAAATATTCAGACGGTATAATACTTTCGCATTATTTACTGCCTTCTGCGTCATGGGCCTCACCTGTCTCTATAATCTTTCTTGCGGCGATAAGTGCAAGTTTCGCAATCTCACCCTGCACTTCCTGCTGTGCCTGTTTCTGTTCTTTTTCGATATCTGCTTTTGCTTTCTCGATCATTCTGTCCGTCTTCGCCTGTGTCTCAAGCACTGCTTTCTCATGCTCTTCTTTTGCCTGATCTCTTGCTGCAAGAATAATCTCATCGGCCTTTACATTTGCCTTCTGTAATTTTTCTTCATAATCAGCCTTTAACTGAAGGGCATCATCCTGCGTTTTTTTAGCAGAATCAAACTGTCCCTGAATCAATTCTTCTCTCCGATGAATTACATTCATAACCGGTTTATATAAGAACTTACGAAAAATCGCATATAATACAAGAAGATTTATTACAATCATTACCATATTCCATGGATTTATATTAAGCATATTCTTCGTCCGCCTTCCTTTTTCATTAAAAATCTGTAAGTTTCCAAATAGCCTTTTAAGCTTTTATTATTTAAGGAAAAGGATGATTAATAATGCGATAACGAAACCGTAAATAGCTGTTGCCTCTGCTAACGCACAACCAAGTAATAATGCTTTACTGATCTTACTTTCTGCTTCCGGCTGTCTTGCGATTGCATCTGTTGCGGCTGCGGTAGCTTTACCGATACCGATACCTGCTCCAATACCTGTTAATACTGCAACTCCTGCTCCAATTGCTACAAATAATGCTGATGACATAATTACAACACTCCTTTTCTTTTCTCTTTAAATTTTTTGTTGTTTTCTTATTCTGTCGCTTCCTTAATAAACAACGATGTAAGGAATACAAATACGTAGGCCTGAATCAAACCATCAAAAATATCAAAGTAACAGCTAAACACTGCCGGTAATACTGCCGGAACAATTAACTTTAATAATTCCATGATAACGAAAGAACCAAGTACGTTACCAAAAAGTCGCATGCACAGAGATAATGGTTTAATAAAAATCTCCATAATATTGATCGGTAAGATAATTGGAATTGGTTCCGCAAAACTCTTTACCCATCCTTTTGCTCCTTTTTGTCTGATGCCGGCTACCTCAATTAAGACAATACTCATAAATGCTAATGCCGCCGTCACGTTCATGTCTTTTGTCGGTGGTTTAAAACCAAGCAGTCCGATAAGATTGGCAATACCGATGTAGAGGGTCACTGTCATAAGATACGGTATATATTCCGCTCCATGTTCTCCCAGTGTGTCCTTGAAGAAATTGTGTCCGCCGCTTACGATTGTTTCCAGTATGATCTGTCCACGACTTGGATTTTCTACGCTTAAATTTCTGGTTAACGCTATACAAAGTACCAGAATGACCGCCATGATGATCCATGTTACTACTACAGATTCTTTAACCGGGATTCCTCCGAGTACCGGAATCGTAAAGACAGTGTCGCAATTCAACTCTTTCATCAGTTCATTGACCAGAGCATCCATCTGCCACACTCCTTCCTGATTCTTATATTGGTGACAATCTTCTTTGCTACCCTATTTAATAGGAAGAGATTGTTCGCCCTGAACCATTGCTACACATTCTACCCCTCTTTTTATTTATGTGGAAATGTTTTATATTTTTATCTATCATGTAAATTTTACATAGTGCAAAGATTTCTCATATAAATACGATTTTTTTATTCAATTTGACAAAACGATTTGTATGAATATGAGAAATCTTGTCAGAAATCAGTCAGATTTGATAAAGAATGTTTAAGAAAAAAAGAAAGAATAATTACAAATTATTATAACAATTCGGACATAATTCTTAAAATATAGAGACTATTTTTATTTTTTGAAAGTCTGTATATCTCTGAATCACTATAAATTAGCTTTCAATCATAATTGTTATATCTTTATAACATACCTGGAAATTTCTTTAAATAATCACGCTTTGTCTTTTAATTTCGTTTCAATATAATTATTTATAAATTGCTTTAATGCATTAGCTGCTATACTAAGCGGTGTTCTTTTTGACTCCACAAGGCAGATCTGTCTTTGTGGGATTTTCTCTATAAGGGGTACTTTTATTATTTTCCCATCTTCTAAGGCTTCTATACCTACATTTTCTGGTAAAAAACCTACTCCAAGATCATAGACAACCATCGGAAGAATCTGATGAATTGTTCCGGCTTCAATATCTGGATTTAACTTTAAACCATATCTTTGATAAAAATTACTGAAAAACTCATATGACTTTGTTCCTCTCCCAAGACAAATGAGTGGATAATCCTGCATCTTTGAAAGATGTATCGGCTTCTCACATAATTCTTTATGCGAGCTGCTCACTACCATTACATCTGAAAAATCCATCAAAGACGTAGATTTTAATGTAGCAGGGATATCGGCCGGTGTAGATACTACTGCCAGATCAACCAGACCATCTTTTACTTCCTGAATCGTCTCCGGAGTAGAATGATTGGAAAGGCGGATGCGGATACCCGGATATGCTTTTCGAAAGTCTGCCATTACCTGTAAGATCAGCAAATGTAATGCGATCTCACTTACACCAACGGTTATAATTCCACTCTGCAGACTTTTATCATTCGCCAGTTCTAACTCTGCCAGTTGAAAATGCTGATATGCAATTGTTACATGCTTGTATAGCTTCTCCCCTTCTCTTGTAAGTGTTACTCCTCTATTTGAACGAATAAACAAACGACAGCCAAGCTGATTCTCCAGATTATTCATAAAATGCGTAATATTCGGCTGGTTACTCATCAGAATCTCTGCCGCCTTTGAAAAGCTTTTATATTTAGCCGCATAATAGAATATGCGATAGTAATCGTATGTAATTTCCATTTGTGTTTCCTCCTTTATCTCGTCATTTGACAGACGAAACTAAGCTAATAGATATATGGCAGCTGTTCCGTATCACTGCGCTCATAATGCTCGCCCGCATTATGAACTTGCTCAAAAGTGGCACTATTCCATATCCGATTTCTATCTCTGAAGAAGAAAGGGGATAGTAATCCAATTTAATCCAGCATTCCTTTAGAGCGTGTTTGAAAAATGCTTTCTGCAAGATGTGCGTTACAATTTGCGGGAGATTTCGCCTGAATGAGGGCGGCGTAGCGGGCTACGTCAACCGAATGAAGGCAAAATATACCGCAAATTGGGGCGTGCAGGTTGCAGGAATGATTTTTCAAACACGCTCTAGTATTTCTATAAACAGAAAACTCTAAACATCTTATCTTGGCAGATGCGGCTTCGGAGCAAGTGCTGGATGCGAGCGCAAAAGCAAACATTCAACACGCAGCGACTATAAAGCAGCTGTCAAAATAGGATGTTTAGAGTTTTCGTCTGTTTATACAAAATGCTGCTTGATTATCGGATTTAATCTCTTTGTTAATATCCCGCTTAAGATTCCGATTAAGATTCCGGCTACGAGTCCAGAAAGGATTAAAATTGGGAGATAGTAGGCTAATGCCTTTGTTTCCAATACAATCATGGCAACGATAATCTGTCCTACGTTGTGGAATATGCCGCCTGCTACGCTTACTCCTACAGAAGAAAACTTCTTTGTTTTCTTTAAGAGTGCCATAACTAGCATACTCATTGCCGCTCCTGCTGCACTGTAGACCATTGCGAATCCGCTTCCAAAGAGGAATCCTGATAATAGGATTCTAAGTACGGAAATCAGGCAGGCTGCAGGGACTCCTACTATATAAAGAAGAAGCATTGTAACAATGTTTGCAAGTCCAAGCTTTACTCCGGGTATTCCAAGATTAATCGGTATAAGCTGTTCAATATATCCTGCTACTAAAGCAAGCGCAAGAAACATTCCATAAAAAGCTGTCTTTTTAGCACTCATATGCTATCTCCCATCTATTTCTTTTCCCATCGTCCGGAAGCACCGCATGGAAGAACAAGTCCATTTGCACTGACAGGAAGACCAACCTCATCTGCACTGACTTTTCCACCATGTTTTTTCGCAACTGCTGTTCCTAACATATAGGAAAGAACGGCAGGCTGTAATCCTGTTGTATAGGAATTGATTAAGAAGAACAGCGGGTCTTTGGAAAGAAGCTTTTCACAAAGACATACTAAAGAATAAATCTTCTCCTCAATCTTCCAAATCTCTCCCTTTGGCCCACGTCCATAAGATGGTGGATCCATAATAATTCCATCGTAATGATTGCCACGGCGGATTTCTCTTTCTACGAACTTCACACAGTCATCTACAAGCCAGCGAATCGGTGCATCACCAAGACCAGAAGCAACCGCATTCTCCTTTGCCCAGGTAACCATTCCTTTTGAGGCATCTACATGAGTTACAGATGCTCCCGCAGCTGCGGCTGCAAGTGTTGCTCCACCAGTATAGGCAAATAAGTTCAATACTTTTACTGGGCGGCCTGCCTTCTTAATCTTATCAGAAAACCAGTCCCAGTTGACTGCCTGTTCTGGGAAAAGCCCTGTATGTTTAAAACTGAATGGTTTTAAATGGAAGGTAAGACTTCTATAATGAATATCCCACTGCTTTGGAAGATCAAAAAACTCCCACTCTCCGCCACCTTTTTTGCTTCTGTGATAATGTGCATTTAAATGTTTCCAGTGTTTATCTTCTTTTTTTGTATTCCAGATTACCTGAGGGTCTGGACGAAGAAGGGTGTATTTGCCCCAGCGTTCCAGTTTTTCACCTTCGCTGCAATCTATGACTTCATATTCTTTCCAGTTATCTGCTAACCACATATTTTTTCCTCGCTTAATTTAAATCTAATTATGAAAATATTCTAATCGCTATAGTTTTCCCTGTCAATAGAAACGAAACTTAAAATACCTTTATTTCAGTTTTTCACACTCTTTTTTCAGAAAATGTACTGCAGCTTCTGCTTCTTTTCTAGTGATTCCTTCTGGTGAATACACCGCTTTCTGGCGAATCCTCATACAAAGATGTAACTTTTTCGGTTCCACTTCTCTGTCAAAGGTACGAAGTCTTTTTTCAAAGGTTCTTACACGATTATCTTTTATTTTTTCTTTTCCATATATTGTTTTACACAAAATATCGTACCAGAACATAACTGCCTGACTATACTTTTGCTGTTTTAAAAGTTTATCTGTTTTATAATTTCGGTATACTTTTTGCAGTCGTTTTCTAAATACAAAAAGCAAAAGACCTACTATGAAAATAAAGAAACATAGAATATACAGGATTTTATGAACCGTTCTTCCACCTTTGCTTTGCTTTGAGCGATTCTGTGGAATCTGCTGCGGTGTTTCTACTGTTTTCTTTTCTGATTTCTTTTCTGTTGTCTGTTCTTTTTCCTGCTTTTTTTGTTCCTGCTGTTTTTCTTGTTTCTTCTTATCGTCATTTTCTAAAGATTGATCTGACGAACTTGAATTACTTACCGCAGTTTCCTGTGTCTCATAATACGGTGTTCCCATAATGTTTTCATATTTAGGAGTAACTTCTACCGGAATCCATCCTATTCCATCCAGATAAATTTCCGGCCATGCATGCGCGTATTTTTGTGAAACAGTCACCGTCTCTGCCGTTCCTGCCTCTTTTACCGTTTCCGGTGTAAGAAGGTATCCTTCCACATAACGGGATGGAATTCCATAATAACGAAACATCATTACTGCTGCCGCCGCATACTGCACATCGTATCCTGTTTTTTTATCTTCAAAAAACCATTGGGCAAAATCTTCATCTTCCGAGATACTTCCTGGATTTTCATTATAGGTAATCGATGTTTTCATGAAGCTTTTTACCCGGTTTATAATTGCTAATACCGATAGATTACTTTGAAGACTCCCTTCTGTTGCAGAAGAAATCAATGTTTTTGTTTCTTTATTTAAGAAAAGACATGTTGCATTTACATATTCTTTATAGCTTTCCGTCATTTTTTTTGAGGAAAGATTCTTATCCTCCGTCTTAATATTGGTAGACGATTTCAACTTTCCAGCCATTGTTTCCATTGCTTTAAAAGAATATTCTCCTGCTCCTTTTATTCCAGAAGCGAATATATTCTCTGTTTTATTAATCGCTGCCGTCCCTTCTTCTTCATATATTGTTGGTAAAACAGCACTCTCATAAGGAAGATAAAGATACTTTCGATTCGCCCCTACATTTTTTACAGATAAACTGTAAAGAGACGGATCTGTTTTCCCTTCCGAAAGCTTTTTCTGCCTTACAAAATGATACATTACTGTATTTCCGTAAAATTCTTTATTATGAAGCCATAATAAAGATTCGTATGCCTCCCGGTCAGAAGCTGCAAGCATACTCCTGTCTGAGCCAAAAATATTCCAGTTATTTGTACTTGCTTTCCAACAATTATTCTCATAAGTTGTTCCAACAAATCCTTTCAGATAATAACTGTTTTTCTTATAAATATTTACTTTAAGAGCCTCTTCACCTGTCCGCTTCATCTTCTTTGCCTTTGTAAGCTGACCTTCCGGAAGAACAGATACATCCTCTTTATATCGTTCTTTATTCCACTTCTTTTGAATTGCCGACATCTGTCCGGTATTTGTCATTCCTGAGAAAGTTCCTAAAAGAAGTAAAATAATAAGAATTGAAGTTCCAAGTACTCCTCCCCAAAAAGACGGAGCAAAGAAAAAGAAACAAAAAATGAGAAAGCTTAACACTGCAAACAATTCTGGCCGAACTCCCCATACAAAAAATGGAAAAGCAAAGCAGATCGCTACGGTAAAAAATAAAATACAAGGCTGGACTTTCCACAACAATGCCATAAAAAGAATAAGCCACAAAGTTATCCCCAATATTCCGACAACAAATGGAAAAAACTCCACATTTCCTGTCTGCATATCTACCGATGTATTTTGAATTATACGATGAAAAATATTTTTGCTCTGTCCATAATCTGCCAGATAATCAAAGACTGTTCGGGAGAAAATCAATAAAGCTCTTCGAATATTCTCCATAGAAAGAATGAAAAATGGAACAAAAAAATACAAACCGCTTATAAAAACCGTAAAACCTTTTCCAACAGATATCCCAACGAAATACAATAATATAAAAAAGGCTGCCCCGATAAAAAGAGCAACACCTGCTGTATCCATTTCAAAACGATCGGCAGCATACCAGATAAAACATAACAGCGCAGCAAGCCACACATACCCGGCCCGCATCATTTCTGCCCAGCCAAATCCACTCTGATGATTCAATTTTTTAATGTGAAATGAGTTTTTATGCTCCATAATCTACACTCCTGTACGCTGTCAAAATCCGATCAATATCCTCTCCCATGGTTTCTGCCGAAAAAATATACGGTACTAACGCTTCCCCTTCTTCTTTTCTTGCTTCCCGTCGTTCTAATAATAAAGTCAGGTTCCAGTCATCGAAAACTGCCTGTTTCTCGTTCCAATACTCTGTAATATAAATCACTTCTGAAAACTGTTCTTTTCTTTCTTTTTCAAAAGAATCTATCGTTGCATTCCCCTGAGAAAAAAACATACTTTGAAATACATGGGCATACACTTCTTCCAACTGCATTGCATTTGCCACATTGTAAAAATTCCATCCATCGGTCTTTTTATCCCACCAACAAAGACAATGCTTCTGTCCTTCCTGTGCCATATGCTGTGAAATAGAAAAAAATGCTTCTAACAACCCGTCAATCATAGCAGCATCCAGCTTTTCTACCCTTGTTTCGAGAAAAATAAGTGGCATCCGCATCATAGGAACTTCCACTTCTTTTACCATATATTCATCTGTTTTTCCTGTTAGCTTCCAGTGAATTAACTTCATGGAATCTCCATCAACATACGGACGGATTCCAAAATATTCCCCCGGACCATTTCCCTTTTTACCACTTTGTTCCTCATCAAAAAAAGAACAGGCAGCTCCGCTGTTTTGTACTGGAAAATGCAGTTCCGTTGTTTGTGGCAGAATCATTACCACCTTCTCCTGATTTACATATGTTACCTTTTTCATACATCCAAAAAAGCTGTACAGTTCCACCCGCAAAATCGTGATTTCCAAAAATCCCATATATTCCGAATCTATAACAAAAGCAGCCGCACCATTTTTTCGTCCCGCTGCCCTGATATTCATAGAAAATATTTCCTTTTCCCCACTAATCGTCTTCTTTACCTGTAAAAAAACTTTCCCAGATAAAACAGGGAACACTCCTGTATTGCTGATACAAAGTCGTCCGGTAATTTTTTCTTCCTTTTGCGCATAGGCAGGAATAATCAGATGAGTAGAAACTTCTTTTGGAAGATAAAGATTATAAATGACAGCCACCAGCAACATAATTCCTAATGCCATCCCGGCAATCTTCCCTGTTGTTCCAGAAAGAAAAATGACTAACGCAATCCACAGTAACAGACAGACAATCCCGCTAATTCGATTCATCCATAATCTTTTTCGGGTCATCTTCTTCCTCCTGCCGCTCTTCGATCTGGCACATGTACAGTGGCACAAATTTCATCCATAATCTTATCCACATCTTTCCTCGATAACCTTGCTCTTGACTTTAATACCAGACGATGACGGAAAACATCTTTTACAACATCCTGAACATCTTCCGGCACAACATAATCTCTGCCAGCCAAAAATGCACTCGCTTTTGCCATTCTGCACAAGGCCAGAGATCCTCTTGGGCTGACACCCAGCTGAATCATATCATGTCTTCGTGTCGCATCAGAAAGCATTGCAATATACTGATAGATTAAAGAAGAAACCTTAATCTCATTCACTTCCTTTTGCATAGAAAGTAATTCTTCTTTTGAGATAACCTCATTCACATCATCTAATGGATCACTCACCTTTCTCTGACTCATCAGAATCATTTCTTCCTTTATTGTTGGGTATCCCATAGACAAAAGAACCATAAAACGATCCATCTGCGACTCCGGAAGCATCTGCGTACCCGCAGAACCAAGCGGATTTTGCGTTGCAATAACAAAAAATGGTTCCGGTATATTTCTTGTCACACCGTCTACCGTCACCTGTCCTTCTTCCATAACCTCCAAAAGTGCTGACTGTGTTCTACTTGAAGTACGGTTAATTTCATCTGCCAGCAGAAGGTTCGTCATAACTGCTCCCTGACGGTATTCAAACTTTCCACTCTCCTTATTATAATAGTAGAAACCGACCACATCCGATGGCATAACGTCCGGTGTAAACTGTATTCTTCGATAAGAAAGTCCCAAAGCCTTTGAAAAAGCCAGCGCCATAGTTGTCTTTCCCACACCAGGTACATCTTCAAGCAAAACATGTCCACCAGAGAGAATCGTCATCCACACCTTACGGATGACCTTTTCTTTACCAATAATTACTTTATTCACTTCTTCTATAATCAAATTCGCTTTATTCAAAAAATGCTCCTTTCCTGCTGGGACGGCAAAACTGAATTTTATACACAGATTACTGTCCATTATAACACGAAAAAGTTTTTTTGATATAGTAATTTATCCGACAGATAAAATCAGGAAAATTCTTTAATACAATATTCTAAATATCACAAACAATATCACAGCCTTTACTACAAGCATTGGTAACCATAGCTTTCCCCAAAAACCATTATGTGTGTTTTGCTTTGGACATTTTCCGATACATTTTCCACAGGAGAAACATTCTCCGGATGTCGCATTATCCCCTTCTTTATCCGATGGTATCTCAAGGTTTGCCGGACATACTAAATTACACGCTTTACAATTTGGAATACAGTTTTCTCTGTTTCGTTTGATTACAGAAAATGGTAACACCGGCATCAGAGAAAATACTGCCCCCATTGGGCATAAGAAACGGCAGAAAAATCTTGGTTCCAATGCCATTCCTGCTGTAACCAATAAAAAGAGACCTGTTCCTATAAGACTGTCTGCCATCTTTAACTGATGAAAACGGGAAAATGCACTGAACGGACTATGTACAGCAACGGCACTACTGTAACCTTTTATGCAAAGAAGCAGGACAACAAGCAGTACAACATATTTTAAATACCGGAGTATCTTTCCCTCTTTTGAAAAACATTTCAACGGTTTCTTTTTTCTTTTTTTGCAAACCATAGATGAAATAAAATAAACGAAATCACCCCATGTTCCAAATGCACAGGCAAAACCACAGAAAAATCGTCCAAATACAATGGTAAAGGCCAGCAATACAACAAGTGTCTGTACAAAGGAATTCCACTGCAGACTTGCACGCTGTGTAATTTGTTCTACAATTAATTTTATTCCGGTAAATGCAGTGGAAAATAACGCTGGATAGATGATAAAAAATACTGCCCGTATCATCACTTCTATGATTGTCTGCACCGATATTTTTTTCTTTTTCTTCATTATTTAGCTGCTCCTTCTAATGCCTGTCCTACTGCATTCTTTATTCCTGTAGATGAATAGGTTGCTCCGCTTATTGTATCAACCTCTGTCGTCTGCTTATCAAGTATTGTCTTCACAATATCTTTTGCCATTGATAAATAAGCCTCATCTTCCCCACTTGCTTCTATAATATCTATCGCACTAATTTTCTTCCCGGATACCGTTACTTTTACTTTAATTTCTCCGCCAAATCCCTGCGAACTTCCAGTATATGTTCCATCTTTATACGTTCCTGCCTGACCGGCAGATGCACCATCGGTCCCTAACTTTCCAGAATTTTTTGCCGCTTCAAGAATATCCTCTTTTTCTCCTTGAAGCTGATTTACCTGGCTTTTTAATTCTGCAATTGTGGCTTCTTTATCACGACTGTAAATCACAGCCTGATATCCTGCTAAAAGCCCCAGAACGAGAATAAGATCACATAAACGGATTAAAAAGTTTTTATACTTCATTCGTTGTCCCTTCTAAAATGCTTTCTATTGTCTTTTATAAATTTTCTTACTATTTTAAATATTCAAATAACTTTTTCTTAAATAAACGCAAAAGCTTCTCTTTTCAAAATTACTTCTTTGCCGCATTAAATGCCTTCTGACATGCATCTTTAATTGCTTTAGAAGAACAGGTGGCTCCTGCTACAGTATTTACGCCATCTGCATTTCCATTTGCTATAATTTTAGAAATCATTCCTTTCTTTGCATCGTTTGTATATGCTTTATTCGTTGAATTTGTATTTGCGGTAATGTTGGAAATTTCTGTAATTTTATCTTTTTTAATTGTGATATCCATGGAAATCGTATACGGATCAAAATCCTCATCTTCATCCGGCTCGCAGGTTATGCTTACTTTGTATGTTCCATTTTTGTAGTTTTTCCCTTCGTCTGGATTTTCTGTTGTTTCTTCTTTTTTCTCTGTAGTCGTTTCCTCTTTCTTTTCCGTTGTTGTCTCTTCCTTTTTCTCTGTGGTCGTTTCCTCTTTCTTTTCTGTTGTCGTCTCTTCCTTTTTCTCCGTTGTTGTCTCTTCTTTCTTTTCCGTAGAAGAACCATTTTTCTTTGCTTTTGATAAAGCATCATTTACCGCATTAAAAATAGCATGGGAACTGTATGTTGCTCCACTGACAGCATCTACTCCGCTTGTTCCGTTTTTAGAGACAATAAGTGATGGAAGATTCTTAATCTCATCTCTGCTCATAAACTGTTTCAGGTTGGTTCCTTTTGCTGTAGAAGAAATCTCCACCGCAGAAATCTTTCCATTTTTAATCGTTACATTTGCCGTTACACTATATTCCTTAAACTGCTCTCCCGAACAGGCCGCACTTCCGGTATAGGTGCCGTCTTCATACCCTTCTGCCGGTGCTGCAATATTATTGTTGTTATTATTGCTGTTAGAACCACTGTTTTTTTTCTTATTTTTTTTATTTTTCTTCTTTTTCTTTTTCGTACTGCTTTTTCCTGTTTCTGCCTTTGAAAGAGCATTTCTTACTGCGGTAATAATTCCATTGGAACTATAGGTTGCTCCGGATGCCACATCCACATTTGTAGTCTGTCCGCTGATCATCTTTGGGATAATTCCTTTTGCCTTACTAAAATAGGAAGCAGTTTCTCCTGATGCGCTTGTTACATCGATCGCGCTGATTTTTCCATCTTTTACTGTTACTTTTACAGAAATAGTTCCACCAAATCCTTTGCCCGAACCAGTGTAAGTTCCATCCTTCCATGTACCGGATTCACTTACTTTAGAAACACTCGGAGCCGAACCACCTGCATTACCTGCGTTCGCTGCTGCCGCTGTCGCATTATTAGACTCCGTTCCAAAAAGTGCATTTTTTACTGCACCGATAATTCCATTTGAACTGTATGTTGCTCCGGACACGACATCTACATCTGTACTCTGTGCCGTAAGCATCTCATCAATAACCCCTTTTGCACGCTGAAAGAAAGAATCCGTCTCACCTGGAGCACTGACAACATCAATCGCTGTCATCGTCTTTTTGCTTACAGTAACATTTACTGTAACTTTTCCGCCATATCCGTTTGCAGAACCTTTATACGTTCCATCTTTTACATCAATAGCCCCCTTCTTTCCCTTCTTTGTTGTATTCTTTTTCGTTGTTTCTGCCGTTGCTGCCCTACTTTCCTTCGCAAGCGCTTCCTTAATCTGACTGATGTCTTCTGTCTCTGAAGCTTCATACTTTTTTGCCTGTGGGGTTTTGTATCCGGTAAGTACTGTCACCATAAGAACCGCCAGGCAAACCGCCGGAATTATCGCTGTAATTCCTTTCACACCTGAAACCTTATCACCAAGACTTTTAAATTTTTCAACATATTTTTTCCACTTTTCTCTCATCATATCTCCCTTTCTTTTTGAATGTATTCTTGTATTCCTGTACTCTTGTATTCTTATATTCTCGAAATCTTTTTGTACTTGATTTTATGAGAAATTTTTTGTATCATTATTTTTTTATTATCGTAAAATCAGACTCACTGGTAAAATACTCTGCGAGTCCCTCTGAAACTAGAATGCTTCCGTCATCTTTTACAAGAATCGTGTCAAACTCATCACTGTGTTCTTTCCAGTATTTCTGTGCTTTTTCCGGTCCCATAATGAATAATGATGTGGACAAACCGTCTGCAAGTGTTCCGTCATCTGATACGATCGTAACAGAAGTCAGACCATTATTTGCCGGATATCCATTAGCCGGATCAATAATATGATGATATGTTTTTCCATCCTGCTTAAAATAACGCTCATATCCCCCAGAAGTAATCACTGCCTTATCCTTTATAGAAAGCACTCCAATATAACTTCCCGTATCTGCCGGATTCTCAACCGCCACTCTCCAGTCAGAACCATCTGGCTTTCCGTTTAGTGTCTGCACATTACCGCCAAGACTGATCACTGCACTAGAAATCCCATTTTCTTTAAAAATATCCATTACTTTTGAAGAAGTATATCCTTTCGCAATTCCACCAAGGTCAATCTTCATTCCTTCCTTATTTAAAGTGACCTCCTGTTTTTTCTCATCATATAAAACGTGATCTGCTCCCATCAGTCCCCTTAACTTCTTCAGCTCTTTCTTTCCTGGAACACGATAGTTCTCCGTCGGGAATCCCCACGCCTGCATAATCGGATAAATCGTAATGTCAAACACTCCATTCGTGCTGTCATAAATCTCTTTTGAACGCTTGATCAGATATCCTGTTGTTTCTGATACCGAACCTTTTCCATTCTTATTAATCTGCGAAACTTCACTGCTGTCAATTCCCGTAGAAACAAGCTGTTCAATATTGTTAATCTCATCAACCGCCGCATCTAATGCTTTCTTGGCATTTTTCCCGTAAGCCGTTAAAGTCATATACGTATCCATCGCAAAAATATCTCGTGATTCCGATTCGTCCTCTTCGTTTTGGGACTTACGATCTGTATCCACTTCTGCCTGTGTTGTCTGCTCCACAGCCTTTCTACTATCATTCTTACTTTTCTCTGTATCTCCTGATGTTCCACATCCGGAAAGCATTCCTGCAGTGAACACAGTGGTCAGTAACATCACAACTGCTTTTTTTCTAAAATTTATCACAACAATCCTCCATTATCTTGAAACTTACTTTTATTAGTTCTTTCTAACTTTATACATTATATAGAAAATATTCTGACAATGCAATTTTTTTATAAATAAATGAGAACTTTTTTCATTAATATATATACAGTTTGACACAGCTAATAATAGTATACTATTATATTTTTCGTTAGAATAAGCTAACTCAAATACCAATTATAATATAAGGAGGAACTTATGAGAAACAAATTACTTGTAGCAGGTACTCTTGCTCTTGCAATGACTTGTACTACTGTATTTTCCAGTATTACTCCAGCAGTTGTAAAAGCAGCAAGTGTATCTACAGTACAGACACAGACAGCAGAAAATAGTGATGACTACGTTTACTGCTATGCAGGCCTGACATGGGCTGAATATTGGAAGGCTGAAGGAGTTTGGGCAGCCGGAGATACCACTTCTTCTGATACAGCTGATTCACACGGTGAAAAAGATAAAGGTGCCTTTGATGCTGTAACAAGAGCTACCGCTAATCACGGTCTTCATCGCGGAAGTTATCAGTGTACTGCGATTATTGAAGGTGAAAAGGGAACTTATAATATATCTCACTGGACAGATGCTAATACTGCAATCCTCACTAATGGAGAAAAAATCACCTTTACTAGGGGCGCAATCAAAACCAGTGATGGCACTGAAGATACTATGAAAGATTATAAAGTTTATGGTCTTAAATATGTACCTGTTGCAGTAAAGTCTTCTGATTTTGAAGCTTTCAAAGCAAAATATTCCGTTGTAGAAAATAACGGTACCTTAATTGGCGGCTATGGAGAAAAAAATCTACAGGCTTATAACAACGTTACTGCATCTGTTGATAAGGATACCAATGGCCTAAAGACTGCCGAAAAGCAGAGTGATGGTTCCTTCACATTTACCCAAAGAAGTAACGGCTCTTCTTCTGGTATTAAAGATAAGACTCTTAAAACTGCTGATTTAAACAATATGGGAGCAACTGTAAAGGATGCAAGCGGTAGCTACGGTGAATTTCTTCGTGTAGATTTCACAAAAAATTACGGCGATCTTGGCGCTAATATGCAGGCTGTAAAATGGACCTACTATGGAAATGACAGCACACGTTCTAAGGCACTTGCCACTTACGGAACAAAGTTTGCTGCTGATAACTGGATGCATAAAAGTATGGGAATCCAGTTAGGTCTTACAAATTCTATTCGCTGCCAGCTTCCAAAAGGATATGACGGAACTGGCTACTGGAGTTTAACCATTTATGCTCTTGGATACGCTGATTCTACATATAACTTTGAAGCTACTGATGCAAACATTGTAAAACCTGACACAAATGCTGGCGATACAACTGAGTTAAACAAACTTGTTTCTTCTGTGGAAGAGTTAAAGAAATCAGATTATACAGAAAAAAGCTGGAATAGCTTCGAAACAGAATTAAATGAAGCAAAAGACATTTTAGCAAAAGAGACTCCTACTCAGGCAGAAATCAATGAAGCAGTTGAACATCTTACAGCCGCTAAAAATGCTCTTGATAAATATGAATACGGAACAGCGAATCTTTCTTATGCAGACTTCTATTACGGAGAATTAAATGACGTAAAAGAGGATACTACTTTAGACCTCACTTCTGATAAAGCCGCTTCTTATCGTGAAAGTGGTATGTATGATGCAGTAAGTAGTGCAACAACTAATAAATATAAATCTTTCTTCTCCAGTACGTATTCAGAAGATAATGCAAACGGACAGGGTGGCTCTATTATCGGTATGAAAGACGTAAATATCGCTGTTCCAACTTCATTATATGAAAATGCGAAAAAGGCTATTTCCGAAAACAAAGAATGCAGCAACAAATTATTGGAAATTATTGGTTCTATGAAATTATCTGATAATGCACCATCTGAATATAAAATCTTAAATGGTGATGGTACTTTGACAGCTATGAAATCTGAGGTTACCGAAGATACTTCTGATACACTTACTATCAAAACACAGTCTTCCTACGGACAATATGAAGTAGATCCTGTAACTTCTGAAAACAGCCCTCTTTCTAATTTAAGTGCTAAAGATTCCTTACTTGGTATCATCGTTGAAGACGAAGATGGCAAGAAATACGGTATGGAGCATCTGGAAAACATCTGGATTGGAGGCAAATTCTCCTTTGCCGTAACAGATGGATTTAAAGAAAAGCATGGAAACACAATTGATTATAATCGTCATGAAGCTTTACAAGGTAAAACAATTAAAAAAGTTACTTATCTTGTAAAAAACGGTGCTGATATTGTTATTAATACTAACTTAAAATGTAAAACTTTAGCTGGTTCTGACAGCATTAAAGCTACCGCTAATGATAACTTTAAAGATGGTGCAACCGTTTCTGTTGATACTACTGCTGTTCCTTCTGGTTCTAATTATACTTTAAGCAGCGTAAGTATGGGAAAAACTGTCCTGACAGAAGGTACAGATTATACATACGCAAACAATACTCTGACGATAAAAGCTACAGATAATACTGGTGTGGGTTCCTATTCTATGGTATTTACAGATGATACTTACTCTGATATTGTAGCCTCCTTCACATTAGAATCTGGCTACAAGACTGGAGATATCTCCATTAATAAAAATAATCAGGTTACTCTTCCTGCCGGTGTCAACTTTAAAAAATATGTAAATAATATTACATCTATTAAAATTAATGGGGTAGAAAAAACAGGAAAAGGCGGAATTAAAGCTACTGATTTATTTGATGCAGACGGAAACATTAACTTCAATGCAGCAATTAAAGGTAAAGATGGTTCTTCCACACCTGTATTTGCAGACAAATCTGCTTCTTACACAATAGAGCTTACATCAACCGGTTACCCATCTGTATCTGGAACTGTACAGCTGAATACTTCTATCCTTGAAGCTTCCATCAAAAAAGCAGAAGCACTTGATAGCAGCAAATATACTGCTGAAACCTGGAAAGCACTTCAGACTGCTTTAACAGAAGCAAAAGAAGCAAAATCCGCTAACACACAGGCAATTGTTGATGCTGCAAACACAAAACTTACAGAAGCTCTTTCAGGCTTAAAAGAAAAAGCTGTTACTCCTTCTAAACCTGCAACGCCTTCTAACCCAGACACAACAACAACTAAAAAACCTGCTACTAAACCAGCATTAAAGAAATCAAACGTAAAACTTTCCAAACCTGTTCTTAAAGTTGGAAAAACAACAAAGAACAAAGCAAAAGTTACATGGAAAAAAGTTAAGAAGGCTACCGGTTATGAAATCCAGTACACAACAAAAGGATTCGGTAACAAAAAAGATACAAAAACAATTAAAGTTTCCAAGGCTAAGATCACATCTGCTCAGCTTAAGAAACTGAAAAAGAAAACAAGATATAAAGTCCGCATCCGCGCCGTATATACAAAAGCCGGATATCAGTCAGCTACATCAAAATGGTCTGCAATAAAAACTGTGAAGACAAAATAATAATTGTAGATTTCGTGTAGACGAAAAAAGAAACGAAAATTAGTATTTAAGCATTCCCTTTTTTGAGAACTTTTTTCATTTGGTATTTTTTGTTTGACACAACTAATTTTATATAGTATTCTCTAATTGCGAGATATATTTTCTATCTCAGACTTACAAGATTTGAATTGAATTTTCGGTGCTTAATATCTTTTTATTAGATATTCATGCATGAAAACCTGGTAGGGGACCCTCCACTAACGCACTCCGTATGCGCGCTAGGGAGAGTTCTCTAATTTTTTGCCTTAAAAATCAGTGCACAGATTTTTATATATTTATTTTCTTATCAAATATGTCCTTTTGGAATTTTTTATGTTTGATTTCATAATCAGGTTCTAAAAGTATACAAGAGAAGAAGGGAGACTACAAATTTAATGAGAAAACAAAAATTATTAACTAAGGCTCTGGCAGCTTCTATGGCAGTATTTATGTCTGTCAGCCAGCTTTCTGTTCCTGCATTTGCAGCAGAAGGAACAAAATCCGTTTCTATCGCAGGCAGCACTTACACATATTCTGCAGAAGCTTTAGAAGGCTATACTCAGATTGGAAACAGTGGATTATATTATAAATTAACTAACGGTACAGGTTTTTCCGGAACGATATATGGAACATCTAATTTAACTTACAAAGAATTTTATTCTGGTGACGTAAGCAGCACAGACAGCTTTGATGTCGTTACTACTGCCAGCACTTCTAAGTATTCTGTTTTATCTAATGCCTGGACAGATTATAAGAAGGAAAGTGCAGAAGCTGCAGGGGGATATCATGTAAAAGGTGTTGCGAATGTAAATATTGCTGTTGATTCTGACCTTTATGTTGAATCTATTATTTTAAAAGATGCAAACAAAGAATTAAGCAAAGCATATGAGGAAGCTTCTGATATTACATTAAATGAAAATCCTACACAGGTTCCTTCTCAGTATAAAATACTTCAGGAAAACGGTTCTTATGTTTCTAATAACAAGACAGTCGCTACTGTAACTGATGCCGTACCAACATTAACAACAGGATCCACCTGGGGTGAATACGAGATTGATGTGGTGGAAACAAGCACAAAATACTTAAGAAATTCCCGACAAGATGAGGGATTCCCTGTCAATTCTACTATTCAGGGAATCATTCTTGAAACAACAGAAGGATATAAAGTAGGTCTGGAACATCTTTCAAATATCTGGGTACAACCTTATAAATTATCTTTTAATGTTGCCAATGAAGCAGCTACTATGGGAATTGCAAAATCAGATAATACGGCTGAATTTGCAAAGCTTGTCAATAAAACAATTAATAAGATTACTTATGTAACACCAGAAGGTAACTATGTTTATACTTTCGCTGATGGAATCTTTATAAAACCAGCTTACTCTGAAGAAATCAGCGGTACTTTCAGTGACGATATGAAATCATTTACTTTAAATCAGCTTCCTACTGTAAAAAACGGAACATTAACTGTAACATATACTGTTGGAGCAGGTCATATGAAGACTCCTTATACTCTGTATTCCGGAGCTATTGCAAAAAGCGTTTCTCTTGACTTAAATGCTATCCCATCTGATGCAGAAGGTGGAACTTACAGCGTTGCTATTTCTTGTGATAACTACGCTGATATCCACGTTGCAATCCCTGTAACAGAAGCTCAAAAAGCACAGTTACAGGAACTTATCAAACAGGCTGAAACTGCATTAAAAGGTGCCGGTGCTGATGATAGTGTATTATTAGCACATAAAAATGAGGCAGCAGAACTCTTAGCAAACGAAAGTTCTACCAGTGCCGATGCTGCTGATTTAATCAATGAACTTACTGAATTATTAAAACCATATCAATCCACAGAAGCTCCAACACCATCCATACCGGACAGTACAACAGCTTCTAAACCAAATACAACAACTGCTGCTAAACCAGCTACAAAACCTGCTACTACAGCAAAGAAGCCAAACACAACAGCCACAAAAGTAAAACTTGCAAAACAGACTACAAAAGTAAAAGCAAATGGAAAGAAAAAAATCAAAGTATCCTGGAAAAAAGATAAAAAAGCTTCCGGTTACGAAATCACATATTCCACAAAGAAATCTTTCAAAGGAAAGAAAACAATTGTAGTAAAGAGTAACAAGACAACAAGCAAAGTAGTAAAGAAATTAACATCTAAAAAGAAATACTTTGTAAAAGTACGCTCCTACAAGCAGGTTGGAAAGACTAAGACTTATGGGGCATACAGCAAAGTGAAAACTGTGAAAGTAAAATAAGTTTCTCTTAAACATTTTATATAATTGGTATTTTTATAAATAGTATTTTGCCTCAGGCAGGGAGAGACGCTCCCGGAGAAAGTAGAATAATAGTTGCCTCTGCAAATGTGAGAAGTAATAACCATATCTTCTGGTTTATACATTCTATTATTTCTTACTATTCAAACTCTATTTAGTAAAAACCCCACGAAGCTATATTCCGTGGGGTCTTTTTTATTATTTGAATAGGATTGGCTTAGATTATAAATAATTCTCATACTTCTTAACACACCCGATTCCAATCGCATATGGTCCGGTATGTACCGCAATGGTTGCCCCAATCTGGCAGATTCCCACCTGATCTACATGGCTCTCTCCATAGATATGGTTCGCAACGGTATTATAATATTCCTTGCCTTCCTCTATATCGTAACCAAAACCAACGCGGAAAGAATAGTCTTCCATCGCATCTCCGGTTTCTTTAAAATAGTCATCCATTAACGCAATCGTTTTGGCAACTGTCTTCTTACGGCTTCGTCCGATTCCTGAAGCTTCGATCTCACCATTTACTAAAGTAATCAGAGGCTTTAAGGAAAGGGCGCTGCTTGCGATTCCTGCAAGCTTTCCGATTCGTCCGCCATGTTTTAAATAATCTGTGTTACCGACTGTAAAGAAGATTCTATTCGTCTTTTTCATCTTCTCAAGAATATCTACACATTGTTCATAAGGAACTCCATTCTGACACATTCTTCCTGCTTCAATAACCATAAGACCCTGACTTACTGTTCCTGCTTCAGAATTAATCACCGCAATTTTGGCATCCGGATAATCCTCACAAACAATTTCTCTGGCATTACATGCACAGTTGTAAGAACCACTCAAAGATGGAGTAAAACAAATACAGACTACCGGTGTTCCTTCTTTCACATATTCCGTAAAAACGTCAATATAATTCTGTACAGATGGAAGAGAGGTCTTCGGATATACATCTGGATTCCCTACCATTCGCTCATATACTTCACGAATTCCGATTTCTTCAATCTCTTTATAATATGTCTCCTCATCAAATGATATATAAAAAGGTATAATACGTAAATTATACTGTTCAATGATCTCTTTTTCTAAATCACAACAGCCATCACTAATAATCTTGTAATCCATTTCATCCTCCAGTATGCATTATTATATTACTATACACAGAAATTAATACACTGTAAATATCACTCAAAATGAAGCATTCTCTCTTACTGCAATGCAATCTGTGTTCTCATTTCCATGTAATGTAGTTTTCATATCTATATTTTAATATTATCAAAACTCTTTGTCAACTATCTTCTCTATATAGTCTCCGGTAAATTCCAGATTCTATGGCTGTCTTGATAATTTATTTCATTTCCTTTTCCAGAAATTTTACCACTCCCGCATTCAGATTGGTATCTAAAATATAGTCTGCCCTTTCTTTTACTTCCTTATGTGCATTTCCTACCGCACAGGAACGATCACAAGCTTCAAATAAAGGAATATCATTCAGATTATCACCCATTCCGGTAATCGCGGCCGGATGAAGAAGCTTTCGCAGCTTCTGTATTCCATAATATTTTGAAGCATTTTTATGCGAGATTTCTAAATACCACAGACCATCTCCATAAACATCCTTATAAAAATTCAGATTCAGCCGCTCATCTTTTTTCAAATATTCATAAAATGGCCGTAACACTTCTTCTTCATAACAAATGGAAAAATAAATGATATCTTCACCTGAAATATCTTCTAATCTTTCCACTTTACTAAATGGCTTATGGTATAAATCTCTTCGTTCCGTATAAAACTTTTCCATATGCTGTGTCGCAATTTTTTCATAATAGGTTGCCATCTTTCGTCCAGACTTGCCGACTCGTCCGGCACTATCTACAACAGATGTTTCGCCAGACTTTGAGCAATCTTCGGAAATTTCAGGGGACAGTGCATATGCAAATCCTGTCACTCCAAACTTCTTTCTTCCTTTTAAAATATATTCCACAGAATCTCTTTCAATAATTTCCGCATGAATACAGCTTTTTTTCACCGGATCGTAAATCATGACTCCATTCATCAAAATCATAGGACAGGTGAGATTGACATCTTTCATAATAGAATTCACAGTTGCATAGGTTCTCGCTGTAGCAACAGTAAAACAAAGTCCCTGCTCAATAAGAGCATTTAATCGTTTAGGCACGTCTTCGTTAAGTAAGGCATCACTATTTAATAATGTGCCATCTAAATCCGATACATATAGCATTTTGCCAGAAAGATTATATTCTTTCTTCTCCTGCTTTCTTAAAACTTCTTTTGATACATTTTTTCGTATC
This sequence comes from Anaerobutyricum hallii DSM 3353, assembly GCF_000173975.1. GTDB lineage: Bacteria > Bacillota > Clostridia > Lachnospirales > Lachnospiraceae > Anaerobutyricum > Anaerobutyricum hallii. The sequence goes on along the minus strand of NZ_ACEP01000080.1, from coordinate 8,608 downwards.
TCTTCTGGCTTTTCTTTTTGCATCTTATCTGCTTTTACTTCCAAGCAGGCACGTTTTTCTGCTTCCTCACGAACTCTGAAAAAAAGATACTGCTGCATCACACCAGCTATCCCTTCATATCTTTCTACTGGAAAATGCCCGTTATAATACATTTTTTCCACTTTGGCAATCCATGTATCAATCGGAAATAAGGAAAGCTGATGTAAACCAAAAAGCTGAATACAAGATGCTACCTTTTCTCCCACTCCATGAAGTTTTTTCAGCATCTCCTTTCCCTCTTCCGGCGATGCCCCTTTTGCAACGGCTGTTTGAAGTACACTCAGTTCAAACTTCCCAGTTAAAATATCCTCTGCTGTCTGCCGAATATACTTCTCCCGGTATCCAAACTTAAACTCCGACAAATCGGCCTTTGCAAGCACTTCTGGTCCCGGAAAACTATAACCAATAAGATGCTCCTCTTCATAATTAAATACTATTTTTTCTCCAAGTTTCTCACATAATGCATCAATACTCTTCATAATACGTGGAATATTATTTCTCTGACTGATGATAAAACTAACAATCATCTCCCACAGATCCTGACGAAGAATCCGAATCCCTTTTCCCATCTTCGCCGCTCCAGAAAGAAAACGATCTTCCGGATCAATCTGTTCTATTATTTTCTCGTAATCTGTATCTAAATCCAAATACTTTCTAAAATATTCCTCATCCTTCTCATGACACAAAATACGGATTCCTGTCTTTTCCTGAAAAAAACATGCCGTCCGTCCATCAGAAATAACAAAATATCTTCCCGGACATATTTTCTTCCAGCGGAAGCACTGTCCACTCTCTGCAATCTGCTTTAAATCTATATAATCGTTTTTTATAAAAATATCAATATAATCCATCGGTGGTTTCCTCTTTCGAAAATTTCTACTCCCATCTTAACAGGTTTTAGGGTAACATTCAAAGGAAATAAATCTTTCGGTTCTCTGCGGTTTGGGAGACGGAAATCAGCCTTTTCAAAAAAATCAAAATATTTTCAAAAAAGTGAGAGATTCTCATCCCTTATTTGCGAATATATAATGTAACCGATATAATTATCCATATATTTTTTACATTCGAATGTACATAAAGGAGTAACCTATGAAGATAAAAGAATCGAATTTTGTGGAAGCGTTATCCCACAGAAATGAGAGAGCTTTAGAATATGTGATGGTACATTATGGTGGACTTGTAAAGTCTGTTGTGCATCGTTATCTGAATGTTCTTTCTCAATACGAAGAGGAATGTATGAATGACGTTTTCTTCGCTGTATGGGAACATATCGACTCATATGACTCCGCCCGTAATCCATTTGCAAACTGGATTGGCGGAATTGCCCGATTAAAAGCTCTTGATTATAAAAGAAAATACGCAAATCATCTTTTGGAAACAAGCTGGGAAAATGCGCAATATACTAAAGGATTGGACGATGCAATAGAATTACACACACAATTTGAAGAAGAATTTTCTGAAGAAACAAAGCAAATGTTATCCTGCCTAAAACCACAAGATAGAGAGCTTTTCATCAAACTATATGTAGAAGAAAAACCATTTGATGAGATATCCAAAGAAATGAATACAAACAAGCCTGTACTGTATAATCGGCTTTTCCGCAGTAAAAAGAAGCTGCGTTCTCTTTTCCCTCAAACAAATTCAACTCATCTGACTGGAGGTACGAGTTATGAAAAATGATATTTATGATTTATTAAATGACATTGACAATCAGATAGATACTTTTGAAACTGTCGATATTACAAGTACTGATTTAAAAAACTGGAAACAATCTTTTGCTTTAAAGAAAAAAACTTCCGTTAAAAAACACACCTGGAAAAAATATGCTGCTGCCGCAGCTGCCTTTATTATTCTTCTTGGTGGAAGCAGTGCTCCGGTAAGGCAGAACGTATACGCACAATCCCAACAGATTATGGAAAGTTTATCCACACTTTTAGGCACCAAAGAAGACCTTAGTCCTTACAGTACTGTCGTTGGTAAATCTATATCCAAAAACGGCATCACTATCACATTAAATGAAGTAATTCTTGATGGACATAGCCTTATCATTTCCTACAAAACAAAAATAAAAGACAGTTCTGTATTGAAAAAATCAAATATCAAAACTATCACTGAATTGCCAATTGATATAGACCTTACTATCGCTGGAGAACCTATTGTAGAAAGTGTCGGCATCTGTTCTACTCCTATCGACAAGCTAACTTCTATTTCTGAAAGTGAAATACAATTAAATGATTCCTCCATTTTATCAGAGAAAGCTGATTTTACGATCAACTTTTCCACATTAGATAAATCAAATACCTCTATTGGAAAATTAAAATTTGCGGCATCCGGTAAAGAATTAAATGCAAAAACAACAAACGTAGCATTAAATCATTCTTTTACCTTACCAAATAAAACAAAAATAACTTTAAAAAATTATAGAAGTAATATCGTAAACCATCAAATCTCATTTACTATTTCAAAAAATAATACTGGACTCTCTGGGGACATTATATTGAAAGGAAAAGATGACCTTGGAAACCCTGTAGAATTCTACCTTGATACCGCCGATGGAACAAATGGTACTTTTACAGTAGACAGAATGACCGGCTATATTTCCCCTAAAGCCACCTGCCTCACTTTAACTCCATATTATAATGACTTTCCTCTGTCTTCCTCTGTTAATAGTACAGAAGAAACGGCAGAATCCACTGAAAAAACAGTAGCAGAATCTACTGAAATTGAAGTCAGCACCACAAACACTGATGATGCTCAGGAAATCTCTATCTCTAACTATAAATCACTAGGAAAGGCTTTTACTATTACTATTCATTAGAGAAAACAGACGAAAAAAGAAATAATACCATAGTAAATGTAATGTGAGAGCAAGTAAAAATGCCGGACAGACATTTTCTACGCAGTGATATCTTTACATTTACTATGGTCTATTCTTTTTATTTTCGTCTGTTTCCCCTAATGAATCAAATAGTTAATTCATGATTTTCATTCATCTGGATAAACCGGGTTCCAAGCTCTTTCGCAAGCTGATTATTATGGGTAATGATAATTAGTGTTTTCCCTGCTGCATGAAATTTCTTCAGAAAATCTATAAGCATTTTCTGTGTACTTTCATCGAGTCCAGCGAGGGGTTCGTCTAATATAAGAACTTCGGGATTCATAGAAAGGATGCACGCTAATGATACTTTTCGTTTTTCTCCACCGCTTAAATGATACGGTGGGCGTTCTCTTAGTTTTTCGATTCCAAATAAACGAAGGCAATCCTCTGTTCTTTGTTTGACTTTTTCTTCGGAAAGTCCCATCTGGATCGGGCCAAATGCGATTTCTTCTTCTACGCTTCCACAAAAAAGCTGTGTATCTGCATTTTGAAAAACATAACCCATCTGCTGATGAAACCATTTGGCAAAGCGAGAATCTTTTAATGCTTTTTCTGTTATTTCGTGATCTTCATAGGTATAACTGCCTTCCATCGGAAATATGATTCCGTTCAATATTTTTATCAATGTAGATTTACCACATCCATTTGGTCCCTGTATTATTACAGATTCACCTTTTTGAATATTTAAATTAATGTATCGTAATGCAATTTCATTCCCATATGCATAACATACATTTTTTAATTCTATCATTTTGAATCTTCCTTTTATTTTTGTTATTCTTGATTTTACTTTTGTTATTCTTGATTTTACTTTTTATTCTCTTCTCATAGAAAATTGCTATATGTTAGGATTAAAAGGTCTTTTACCCTCTTTGATACTAGATTGATTGCTTCGTGTTATTTCCACAGACCCTCGAAATAAATGAATATTCCTGTTACTCCTATCATCAAAAGAAGACTCAAGATATCCTGTTTTCGAAAGGTAGATGTTTTTTGTGTTTTATATTCTCCAACAAATCCACGGCAGCACATCGCTGCATACATTTCCTCTGCCATTTCTCTTGATTTTAAAAAGGAAATCCCCAATATCCCAGAAAAGGACTGTGCTTTTTTCCTGTTTTGTCCTACAGATCGTAAGCGAAGTGACGTAAGGATTTCCATGCAGATTTCTCCGAGTACGGCAATATATTTTAATGTAATATCCAATGTAAAAATAAAGATATCCGGTATATGAAATGAGCGGAGGCTTGCTGTTAATTTATTCCAGGATGTTCCCGCTGACAGAATACCTATAAGCGTAACGGATACAAACACTTTGGTTGTGATAATAAGCAAAATCTGCGGATTTCCTATAAACACTGCCGGTAAAAGTATTAGTGCAGAAAAAAGTACTGCTCCAAATGTCCCCGAAAGTATCTGTTTCATTGTTTCTGCCGGATAAGTTGCAAGTGCAAGAATAGTTCCGCCTGCCATAATTAATGAAAATACATAGTTTTTTGAACAGGCAGTAAGTAAAATATATAGGAATGTATAACATAGTTTTAAAGAAGGACTGGCGCTTAGGCACCCGTCCTTCCCTTCTTTCCATTTTAATTTTGACAGTACACCAAGAACTGCCTGCGTACTTTTTGTAATAAATCCATCTTTATCAATACTCGGAACATATTGCTCCGTTTCACACATCCATGATGGAAGAAAACTATTATTTTTTTCCTGATTTTGCATTACACTGACTGCCCTTTTGAAAAATCTATTTTATCTTTTTTACTTCCAGCTAAAAGTTTAAAGAAGATAACAATAATCGCTACGCCAACAACTGCAGATAAAATATATCCTATCCATTCCGGCATTCCTGCCATAGAGTAATCCGGGAAAAGTGAAGCAAGGCTAAAGCCCTTTTCCATTCCTGCCGGTGTATATCCAAGTGCTTTTCCATTACTTACAAGGGATGCCATCTCTTCAACGCCCCATTCTCCCCAGGCGGTTCCACTTGCCAGAAGACCTAATGGTGTGAATATAATCAAAACTGCCATAAGAATATATAATGGCTTAAATGCGGACTGTGCTGGTTTTTCCTCTAATGTTTCCGGTGATATCTTTTCCACAAATGCAAGGATTGCTGTAGTAAGAACTATTTCTGCAATTCCAAATAATGTAAGATGTCCAATCATCATTGCCGGAATAGAAATAGTAAGCGGATATGGACAATAGAGTGCCTTTCCTGCTGCATCAGTAAACAGCAATGGCTGAATTCCAAACTCAATCGCTGCACAAAATGCTGCTGCATTAATGCCGATGTAGGAACCAATTCCTGCTGCTAACTTTCTTTTTCCTGTTTTTTCCCAGATAAGCTTGTAAATCGCAAATCCGAGAAATGGCAATATGAAAGCCATATTAAAACAGTTCGCTCCAAAAGCGAGAATACCGCCATCACCAAACAACAATGCCTGAATAAGCAGTGCGATCGTAACGGCAATACAGCCTGCCGATGGACTTCCCGTAAGAATCGCAATCAATGTTCCTCCTACTGCATGTCCTGTCGTACCTCCCGGAAGCGGGATATTGAACATCATTCCAAGAAAAGAAAACGCTGCTCCAATTCCAAGCAATGGCATCTTCACCTTCGGAATTTCTTCTTTTACTTTCTTAACAGAGTATGTCCATACCGAAACCATTGCTGCGGCCATTACCGCACAGGTCGAAGGACTCAAATAATTTTCAGGTATATGCATCTTTCTTTCCTCCTATAAAGCTTTTATGTTTTAAACCTAGGATATACCTTTCTATTTTTTCTCACAAGCTCCCCAGGGGGATATATTTTGTATTTTTTTGTATAATTCTGCTATAACTTTATGCTATACTATTATACTGATACTGAAGATTGAGCAGCTTCTCGACTGAAATAAAAATTCTGAGGTGAATTTTATGAATACTCTATTAGAACAAATTAAAAAGAAAAATGCAAAAGCTTTTACACATAGTGGAAAATTTCATGCAGACGATGTTTTCTCCTATGCACTGTTGTTATATTTAAATCCTGCAATCACAATTACCCGAGGAAATAAAGTTCCAAAAGATTTTGATGGAATCGTTTTTGATATTGGCAGGGGAAAATACGACCATCACCAGCGCGACAGCCGTATCCGTGAAAATGGTGTTCCTTATGCTGCATTTGGTCTTTTATGGGAAGAACTTGGTGCAGAAATTCTTGGCGAAGAACTTGCCGCAAAGTTCGATGAGTCATTTATCCAGCCACTTGATATTAACGACAATACCGGCGAGAAAAATGAACTTGCCACTTTAATTGGCAATTTTAATCCTTCCTGGGATGTGGAAAATGGAGAAAATGAAGCATTTTCCAGAGCGGTACAGACAGCTGGAATGATTCTTGTAAATATGTTCGAAAAATATAAAGGAAATGAACGTGCCGAGAAACGTGTAGAAGAAATTTTAGCCGCACATAATTCTTCTGTTTTGTCTGGGGAAAAATCTGAAATCGAAGCAAAAATTCTCGTTCTCCCTGAATTCGTCCCATGCCAGAAACAATTACGCGAAACAGATATTGCCTTTATTATTTTCCCCTCAAACCGCGGAGGCTATTGCATCCAGCCATTAAAAAAAGAACATTCTCTCAATTACAAATGCAGCTTCCCTGAAAACTGGCTTGGTTTAGAGAGAGACGAATTAAAACAGGCAACTGGCTTAACCAGCGCAAACTTCTGCCACAAAGGCGGTTTTATCATGACCGTCGATGATGTAAACGATGCAATTTCTGCCTGCAAAATAAGCCTTGAAAACTTTACAGAAACTTCTTGCATTATAAATTTGGGAGGTTCTTCCAAAATGGATGAAATCCTTAAAGAAATCCCTCATATGGAAAATGCAGCAATTATCCATTGTGACTTACCGAAAATGCCCGCACTTACATTTGACAGAAACTTGGGTGAGATTTCTATGGAAAAAGAGGAGTTTGCATCTTATATTAAAGACTATGTGAAAGGCATTTTAAAATATAAACCAGATGCTGTTTACGTTGAAGGAGAACTTTTCATTGTCTATCCTGTCATCCGGGTTTTACACAAAAAACATATCCCAGTCTACATAAAACACCAAAATAGGGTTGTTGCTATTTAATTCATTAAGGGACAGACGCCCGAGAAGAGATACGATATCCTATATTTGTGACTTTAGTCGCTGCGGTTTGGATGTGAGCGCATGAGCGAACATTTAAACCGCAGCGACTAAAATCACAAATATGCCTTATTGGGGGCAATGCCTTCGTCTGTAGTTCGCTTAATGAATTAAATAGCAATATTTTGTACTGTTTGAATATTCTTCTTTGTATTTATATCCAAGTTCATCGAACTGTTTAATTTCCTCTGGATTTTCTATCTGATGTTCTGCCATATAGCGTACAAGGGAACCTCTTGCCATTTTTGCGTAGGTTCCTTTTTCTTTTATTTTTCCATCGATCAGTTCTCCAAATACACAGGTTATAACTCGTACATTTTCAGGGATATATTTTAAAATGCTTTTGCTGTATTCTTTGGAGGCAAGGTTAATGAGACAATCGCAGTCTTTTAAGACGTAGTCTGCCAGTTTTTGTCCCCAAAAGTCATATAAATTATCTATTTCTTCTTTGTGGAAGCGTGCCTGCATTTCAAGGCGATATGGAATTACTCCGTCAAATGGAGATAGTGCACCGTAAAAGCCTGATAAAATCCGTAAATGTTTTTCTAACCATGTAAAAGCCTGCTCCTCAAATACTGCTGGAGCCATATATTTATACTGGATTCCTTCATAGGAAAGAATCGCCGGGCTTAGATTCTGTTTTAAGTTTCCTATTCGAAACTGTCGCTCATTCTCTTCCACAAGCTTATCACTGCATTTCCACAAATCTTTTAGCTCATCAAATGACATATTTCCCATGTAAGAAAAAAGCTTCTCTGCTTCTTTTATAAAAAATGGGATATTTTTATACGGTAAAATATCGTTTCTTATTTTCATTTTTTTCGCTGGGGAAATAATTACTTTTAACATTTGGATTTCTTCCTCTTACTTTCCTATTTTTTATTTGTCCATTTACAGATTCTGAATTTGTATATTTTTCGTAACATACCAGTGTTTCTTCCTTCTAGCTTCTAAAGTATTGTTGGATATAGTTTGATTCGTGACTCTTTTGTTGTAACTGCCAAATGATTGTCCATAAACTATTATTACTAAACAGCTAATACACTATCCTATACCAGAATTTTTTCAAACACTCCTTGAATCCCTTAGAAAATTTAACTTTACAAATTTATTGTTATAAAAGAACTATACTATATATCTAGTGACATGCTCCCACCACTTAAATCATAGATTTTGAAGTGGGGGCTTCTTGCTCAATGGCTCTACTGAGCCAAGTATCTACAAGCTATCCTCGCGTGCCCCGCGATTCTTTTGCCCGGATACGGGCATATTTCTTATTATCAGCTTGTCCGGATACGGACAGTTTATGCTGTCAACATCCTTCTTGCTTCTTCACGTATGTTGATTGCCGCATTACGATCTCTGTCCATCTTATTTCCACACGCACAGTGATAGGCTCTTTCGGATAATTTCAGCTCTTTCTTTATCCTTCCACATTTACAGCATTTTTTACTAGAAGGAAAGAAACGGTCTACCTTTACCATTTTCTTTCCTTTCCAT
>NZ_ACEP01000081.1 GCF_000173975.1 Anaerobutyricum hallii DSM 3353 | reverse complement strand
AAACTATTATTATTGATTGGATACTATATTAGATTTTAAGCAAATTGATGTAATTATTATGTTATCATCCACAATATTTATAAAATCAAATTTAAAATGCCGATTTCTTCATTTTACTATTACATACAGGCGGTCAAATCATCCCCTCTATTCCCAGTCATTCTCGAGTAAGCAGAAGACATCAGCTTCTGTCCCCAAATCCCCCCTCCTGTTTAATTCACCTTCTCCAGCCACAGCACAGAAGCCATTGCCCTCAATAAGGCATATTTGTGGTCTCGGAGCAAGTGTTGGATGCGAGCGCGTGGAGCGAACATTCAACACGTCGCGACTAAAAGCACAAATATGCCTTATTGAGGGCAATGGCTTCGTCTGTAGTTTGCTTAATGAATTAAATAGTAAGAATCCATTGCATTTGGAAATATTTTTTAGTATAATTGATATATAGGATTTTGGATGCAAAGATTTCATTTTCTTTACATTCTTAATTTTAATCATGTTTAATGTATAGTCACATTAACTAAGGAGGATTTATTTATGGCAACTTGGAACAACCTTGACACTCTGGCATCTTATGAAAAACTTGCCGGACTGAAAAATCATGTAGACATCAAAGAAGCTATGGCTGGTGAGAATGGTGCAGAACGTGTAGCAAAGTACACAGCACCAATGGCTGAAGGTCTTAGCTTTAATTATGCTGCAAAACAGGTAGATGATACTGTTTTAACTGCATTAACAGAATTAGCTGAAGAAGCACAGCTTGCTGAAAAGTTCGAAGAATTATATAACGGTGCTGTTATCAACACAGGAGAAAAACGTCTTGTTCTTCATCATTTAGCACGTAGACAGTTAGGTAATGATGTTGTTGTTGACGGTGTAAACAAGCGTGAATTTTACGTTTCCCAGCAGGAAAAAGCAGCAGACTTTGCGAATAAAGTTCATGCTGGAGAAATTACTAACGCTGCAGGCGAGAAGTTCACAACTGTAGTTCAGATTGGTATCGGTGGAAGTGACTTGGGCCCTCGTGCTTTATATATCGCATTAGAGAACTGGGCAAAAGAGAATGGTGTTGCTAAGATGGAAGCAAAGTTTATCAGTAACGTAGATCCTGATGATGCTGCTGCTATTTTAAAATCTACTGATTTAGCTCACGCTCTTTTCATCGTTGTATCCAAATCCGGAACAACTTTAGAGACATTAACAAACGAAGCTTTCGTTAAAGATGCTTTAACAAAGGCCGGATTAAATCCTGCAAATCATATGCTTGCTGTAACAAGTGAGACATCTCCTTTAGCAAAGAGTGATGATTACTTAGAAGCATTCTTCATGGATGACTACATCGGCGGACGTTATTCCTCCTCTTCTGCAGTTGGCGGAGTTGTTCTTTCCCTCGCATTTGGTCCAGAAATCTTCGCAAGAATCTTAAATGGTGCTGCTGAAGAAGATAAACTTGCTGCAAACAAAAATATTTTAGAGAACCCAGATATGTTGGATGCATTAATTGGTGTTTATGAGCGTAACGTTCAGGGATATCCATCTACTGCAGTCTTACCATACTCTCAGGCATTAAGCCGTTTCCCAGCGCACTTACAGCAGTGTGATATGGAATCTAACGGTAAGTCTGTAAACCGTTTCGGCGAACCTGTAAACTATGTAACAGGTCCTACAATTTTTGGAGAACCTGGAACAAACGGACAGCACTCTTTCTATCAGTTATTACATCAGGGAACAGACATCGTTCCTTTACAGTTTGTTGGATTTAAAAACAGCCAGATTGGCATGGATGTAGTAATCGAAGACAGCACAAGTCAGCAGAAATTATGTGCAAATGTAGCTGCACAAATCGTTGCTTTCGCATGCGGTAAGAAAGATGAAAATCTTAATAAGAATTTCGAAGGTGGACGTCCATCCAGTATCATTATCGGTGACCAGTTAACACCTGAATCACTCGGTGCTTTATTAGCTCATTTCGAGAACAAGATTATGTTCCAGGGATTTGTATGGAATGTTAACAGTTTTGATCAGGAAGGTGTACAGCTTGGTAAAGTTCTTGCAAAACGTGTTCTTGCACACGATACAGACGGAGCTTTAAAGGCTTACAGTGATCTGTTAAATATCTAATCTTAGAATAAACAGACAAAAATGAAAAACGCAACTATCTAGAGCGTGTCTGAAAAATGCTTTCTGCAAGATGTGCGTTACAATTTGTGGAAAATTTTAACTGAATGAAGGCAAAATATACCGCAAATTGGGGCGTGCAGATTGCAGAAATGATTTTTCAAACACGCTCTAGAGTTGTTAAATAAGCGAAAATAGAACAGCGAACTATCTACAGACATTTCATATCACAGCTCTTAAAATGCTTGATAGCATTTTAAAATTGCTCTGGACATGTTTGTTGGATAGTTCGCTGTTCTATTTCCTTCTGGAAAAGGATAAATAGTGACTACTAGTTACTTTTTTGAAAGCTTACTTGTTGATATAATAAATTATATTACATATGGTACTTGTATCAAATATTTCAGGATAATTAAGGACTTTTTTCTGAAAATATGCCATAGTAACATTATACATGTAGTACTTTTATGCAATATTTTAAGGAGGGATTGCTATGAAGAATACTATTTTTAAATCATTTAAATTTACTTTTTCATTGATGCTTACGGTTATGCTATGTCTATCTTTCTCTACTATTACTAATGCCGCATCTGTAAAAGATATTCCTGTCAAGAAAACAATATCTGCAGATATTACCGGGGATGGAAAAGCGGATAAAATTCTTATCACAACTACTATGGACGATGATTTCCGCGTAAAAAAACTTAAAGTTACGGTAAATAAGAAAACGGCTTTTAGTAAAAATTGTACTGACAGCGGAATTAATTATATCACCGCTAAATATGCCAAAATGACAAACAAAAATGAGTTTATTCAATTAATGGGTATTGGCGATAACGATTACATTGTATTTAACCAAATTTACAAATATAACAATACATCTAAAAAGCTGTATTCTGTAAGCAAACTAGACAATACCGCCTGTGAGATTGTATCTGCCAAGAAAAACCGTCTGACTCTTCATCACGGAGAACAGCCTGCTGAAACAGGATGGCTTACCTGGAAAATGTCTTATAAATTCCGTAATAATAAACTTGTTTTGACAAATGCTACTACTTCTACCGTAAAAAGCACAATCGGTTACAGCAGAAAAGACTCTTACAGTAAGTTATTCCGCAAAAATATTTTTGTAACAGCAAAAAAATTAAGGTTTTATAACGGAAAGAAACTTGCCTTTACTGTTCCAAAGGGTAAACAGGTTACTCTGAAAAAACTCACACTGTCCAAAGGTAATATTTACCTTCAGTTCCAGTATGGAAAGAAAACTGGCTGGATTAGCGTCAACAATAAAAATTACGACTTTGAATCACCATACTTTAAAAAAGTAAACAGCAGATTGGCTGGATAGATTTTGAGTTGCCTCAGGAAGGATGCCCCCTGAGAATGAAATAATCCTTATTTGTGGCCTCAGAGCAAGTATTCAACACGCCGCGACTAAAGTCACAAATAAGGATTTTTTCATTCTCAAAGAGCTGTGCTTTGGCAGTTGGAGCAAATCAAATCATCACAAAGCTCTGATAATCAAAATTCATACTTACGAAGTTCACAATTCTTAATTCCAAAGCCTGCGAATTCTTCGTTGCTCATATCCCGGACATAAGACTCGATTGCTCTTGAGATTCCATTATGCGCTACTAACAGATACACTTTGTCTTCTTTTTTTATATCATCAAGAAGATTATAGATTCTCTGGCAAAGCTGTAACATAGATTCACCGCCTTCATAACGGCACACAAAATCTTGTTTCGCTCTTTTGAATTCTTCACCATTTCTTGGAGTTGATTCATATTTTCCAAAATTCTGTTCTTTTAATCGAAGTTCTTCTCTCGCCGGAATTCCCGTTACTTCTGAAATATGTTTTGCTGTATCGGCAGCACGCATTAAAGGAGAATATAAAATCTCATCAATCTTAATTCCTTCTTTTAAAATTCTCTCACCTAGTTCCGCCGCCTGCTGATGCCCTAAATCTGTCAGTGCGATGTCTGTTGCACCACAAATTTTATTCTCTACATTCCATACGGTCTGTCCGTGTCTTGTAAAATAAAAATATTTTGCCATAATGCCTCCTGTAAGATATTCTTTTTACATTATACTCCTGGCGAAATAACATGACAATAATGATTTGTGGGTTCTGTTTATGGTCAGCTCAGGAAATCAGTTAGAACATTGAAGAAAAAATAGGATTAAGATTGTTATTTTTTCTAAAAATCAATTTTATCAGCCTGTTTCTTGCATAAATATGCTCCTTTATCCCAATTTTTCTTTCAATTCGCACAACTTTTCTGTACCAACATGCGTACATTTTTATTTTTCTTTGTCTATATTTTAGCTATATAAATTTATTTTGAATATTTTTTTCATTTTCTTTCATCTTTTTTATTAATTTGCCTAAAACTATTGCTATTTTTTATACAAATGCAGGCTATATCATGTTGTGTTTCATTTTCATTTTTTTATTTGTCAAAAATCAGATAATTTTTTCTTTAAACAAATTCAACTGGAAACCCGCTATTTTAAAGGATATAAAGAGATTGTTTATTATTTATCAGATAATAAAGTTAAAAGATATTTATTTAACATAGTTGTCAGAATATTAACAGATTTGTGTATTGATTTTAGTACAATTTTCTGTTATCATACAGTCATGCGATTCGTAAAATAAAGAAAATGAAATTGAAAAAGAATAAGAAGATAAAAAAGTAATTCGGATATCCAATTATAGACGAACAGAAGGGAGTACATATTATGGGATTTTTAAAAGGGAAAACAGCGATTATCACAGGTGGCGGCCGTGCCGTATTAAGTGACGGAAGTTGCGGTTCTATTGGATATGGTATTGCAACGGCTTACGCAAAAGAGGGCGCAAACCTCGTGATTACCGGACGAAATCTGCAGAAATTAGAAGATGCGAAAGAAGAGTTAGAAAGGCTCTATGGCATTCAGGTACTTCCAGTGCAGGCAGATGTTAATGCAGGAACAGACAATGAAGCCGCTGTTGCAAATGTAGTAAAACAGGCTATTGACACTTTCGGACAAATTGATGTTTTAATTAATAATGCACAGGCTTCTGCTTCTGGTGTCAGTCTTGCGGACCACACAACAGAACAGTTCAATCTCGCATTATATTCTGGATTATATGCCGTATTCTATTACATGAAAGCATGCTATCCATATTTAAAAGAAACAAAGGGATCTGTTATTAATTTTGCTTCCGGCGCTGGCTTATTCGGAAATTACGGTCAATGTGCTTACGCCGCTGCCAAAGAAGGAATACGTGGACTTTCCCGTGTAGCCGCTACAGAATGGGGCGCAGACGGAATCAACGTTAACGTTGTTTGTCCCCTTGCCTGGACTGCTCAGCTTGAAAACTTTGAAAAAGCTTATCCTGAAGCATTCAAAGCAAATGTTAAGATGCCGCCAGCAGGTCATTATGGAGATGTAGAAAAAGAAATCGGTCGCGCCTGTGTACAGCTTGCTTCTCCAGATTTCAAATATATGAACGGAGAGACACTCACATTAGAAGGTGGAATGGGACAGAGACCATAAAGCACTATATATTATTTTCTCTTTCAAATAAAACTATCTCAACAAAAAAGCACCGAAAATCTATCGTTTAAGTAGATTTCCGATGCTTTTGCTGATATAATTTTCAAAATTTTATTAAGCTCCTTCGTACAAAATCTCACTTCTTGATTACTTTGATTTACTAAATATTCACGGAGTCCTCAGAGCCTTTATTTATGCGGTTTTAGAATCGAGGCGACGGGACTCGAACCCACGGCCTCTGCGTCCCGAACGCAGCGCTCTACCAAACTGAGCCACGCCTCGTTTTCACAATGAATATAATATCAAAATTCATAGATTATGTCAAGTTTTTGAGAGGGTAAGCAGAGATTAATATTTCTTACCCTCTCTTATTTTATCGTTATATTGCTATTATGTTTCTTCGCGTTTTCAATTTTTTCGTTTTTTATTTTTATAAGAGATGAGAACACTAAGTGCTAAGATGGCTGCTACACTTAAGAAACTATACATCAAAACCGGAGTATTATCTCCTGTTTTTGCTCCATTTCCTTTCGTGCCAGTTTCTCTATTTTTCTTTGGATTTTGATTCTTTATTTCCTTTTCTTTTAAATTAATTTTGTCATAATCACTCATCTTTGATGTCGTTGGTATCTTACTGCCATCTTTATTTTGTCCTGTAATGACCACTTCATTTTTCAGGAATTTTATAGATGGAATATCTTTCTTTACTTTTCCAATGTATATTAGTTCTACAGCATCCTCCGCTTCTATTTTTTTCAAACAGAGTTCTCGTTTTTTTGATGTTTCTATATGTAGTTCTTTTCCCTTTTTTGTTCGTATCACATCACCAGCTTTATTGGCAAACCCTTTCATTTGAACATATTTTTTCAACTCCGCTGATGGTTCTTCTGTTACTTTTACATGATTTGCCGTTCCATTACCCACATTAGTGACTGTAAGTATAAACTGAACTTCTTCTCCCTCTTTATAAGTTCCATACTTTTTCTTTCCTGTATAACGTCCATTTTCTAAAATAACATTTTTCGTTTTATCTGCTTTTTTGGCTGCTAAAATATCTGGAGTACCGATTCCTACTGTATCGTTATCCGTCATCTCTGGGGTATCTTCAACATAATTTTCTTCGTTTTCTCCATTCTCATTCACTGTTTTATACTGCGCTACAAGATGTACCATATTATTTAATCCAGTGTCTCTGTTCGCTCCTGATTGTATGATTCCCTTTAAATGAATAGCGACACTATCTCCACTTTTTAGATGATCTAATACAACAGAACGACTTTCTGACTGCTTTGTTATGGATTCTGAGTCTTTTCCTATGTCTTCATCTTTCTCTGCTGTCCTAACCTGAATGGTATCTCCCATCTTTGTTGTAACCTGCCCAGTTGTAATAGTAATAGAATCTGATTTTAATACAGATAATAGTTTCTTATCTAAAGTGTCATCCACAAGCAGGTTATATAAATCTGCAGTTCCTGCATTCGTTAGTGTGATTGTATAATCTACGGTATCCCCGTATTCATAAATACCTTCTTCTTTCTGACCTTCATATCTGCCTTTTACCAGTGTGACTCCCTGTGTTTTATCTGCTAATTTTGCAATCTTTGCAAGCGGGGTTCCTGGTATATTAATATAATCTTCGTCTTGCATTAATTCTGTGACTGGGATTTCTGCATATTGTTTACTTTCTTCTTTCAGTTCTTCCACGGTAAGCTTCTGAATAGCCTCGTAGGCTTCTTCTATTGCCTTTTTACTTTCTTTTGATAATGGTTCTAATTCTTTTTTCGGTACCTTTGTTCCTTCCTGATCATCCTTTTGGTCATCTTTTTTATCCTCTTCTTTCTCTGCCGCATCGTCTTTTGATGTTTCTTCTTTCTTTTCTGTACTAGCTTCTTCTTTTTCTGTTTCTTCCTGTTCTTTGCGTGCTTTTTCGTCTCCTTTTTTATACCTTGCTGTTAAGTTTACAATATTCTCAAGTGAAAAAAGATTTCCGACATCTATGCGTACTTTTCCTTTCAAATACACATCTACGGCATCTCCTGCTGCCAGGAAATCCATCCATAACTTCTGTGATTCTTCTAAGTTTGTGCGCACTTTGCGATTGTCTTTGGATGTGTAGACCTGCTCTATAAAAGAAACACTATCCTTTTCAAGAGCTTCTTCTAATTCCTTACTAAGAACATCCGTTAATCTTAAATCATATAAATTGGCACTTCCTGTATTGCTTACTGTAATTTTATAAGTTACTTCATTTCCATTCTCATAAACGCCGGAAATCTTAGCCCCTGCATCATATCTGCCTTCTTTTAAGACAACCCCAGTTGTTTTATCAGCTAGTTTTGCGGTTCTTCCTTCTGGTATTCCTGGCACTTCAATAATATCTTCATCGTCTTCTCCTGGAACTTCTTCGTCTTCATTTCCATTAAAGTACCATCCATTAACATATACTTTATTAGAAAGATCATATAAATTCGCTGTTCCAGGCAATAAATTAACACTATAATTTAACGTAATATAATCATCTGCAAAGAGGCGGTCTGTTCCAGAACCATCCTCTCCTGTATTACATAATATCACTGTATTTTTATCTATTACTTTGGCTGTAATCTTCTTTCCTTTTGCTGTAGTGAGAACATAAAAACTATCTTTATCCACAGTTGCATCATCAAAAACAAAACCTGCACTTTCCATATCGGATACGGCTTTAAGTTCATCGCTTAATGCATCTTTTACTGTAATCCTTTTTAAAGCTGCCTCCCCGGAATTCTTTACTACAATAGAGAACTTTACTTTTTCCTTTGCATTGTATATTCCAGGTATTTTAGACCCTGATGTTATCTCTCCATTTTCAATCTGAATTCCTGTTGTTCTATCGGCAGTCTTTATTACCTTTTCCTCTGGAATTCCTGGAATATTGATATAATCCCAGTCTACGACCAGACTATTATTCTCTCCATCTACTAAGTCCTTTACTGGTACATCAACTAGATGTGGCTTATCCGCATCGTCTTCTTGTCCATTATCATCATACTGTGCCTGAACGCGAACTTCATTCTTAAGCTTCCACACATCTTTCACAGCTTCTTTTAATTTTACTTTCACATGCATCTCAACGCTGTCAGCTATTGCAAGATGATGCAGGTTTAATACAAGATTAGATGATGCTGACATCTGAGCATATACTTTATCTCCGCTTTTCGTCACAAAATAGCCCGATTCAGGAAGTACAAATGCTGCAGTTTCCATATCTGCATATTTTGAGAGTGTCTGTCCAGCAAATTCCCCCTTACAATCCATATCATCTGTCACTTTAATATTGTAAAGAGAAACATTTCCTGTATTTGTTACTCTTATTGTATAATCAACGAATTCTCCTGCCTTATAGCGTCCTGTCACCTTTTTCTCTATATAACGTCCTGTTTTTTCATCAAAAGAAACTTCTTTTTTCTCTTCATTGGTTGTTTTATCTGCAAGCTTAGAAACTGCAAGTGATGGATGCATCAAAAGATTGTTTACTTTAAGATGATAACTAATCAATTCTTTACTGCTGTCTAAACCATAATGCAGCTCTGCTTCATAAATCGTATCTCCTTTAATATGATTCCATGCTCCTTTAATTTCCTCTACGATATATTTACCAATATATAATGACTTATTGCTTTCTCCTTTTCCATCTTCTCCGGTTGTAATCTTATCTACTACCTCTCCCTTTGTAACAAGAGGTTTTGCATCAGAAGCTGGTGTTCCATCTTCCTTGACATCCCACGGTGCGTAAATGTCCTGCGCCGCAGTTACTGAAAAAACAGCACCACTCACTGGCTGCCCCTCATCATCTTCTTTTTGGATAAGGAGCTTTCCTTTTTGAAGTGGATTCTCATATACTAAACTGCCTTTTTGCTTTTCTCCTGTTGACAAATTTTCAAAAATGACAGGATTCTCCTTATTGTCTGTATTTTCCGACAGTTCAAACGTCCACTCTTGCTTCGTTAATATGCATCCCTTCGGCGCTTTCTTCTCCACAATTTTATAACGACCTAAATTATCCAGAGTATTTTTAAATTCCTGCTTATTTTGATAAACCGATCTCTTATTCTCATCCACATCTTCTTCTAAAGTAAAGAGTTCTTCATATTGATTTTTAGATTGTGACCACTGTAACAGGGTAAATTCCGCTCCAGATAAATATGCTCCCGTATCTTTGCTCTTTTTGTAAACCTTTATTAAATTCTTTTCCGCCTGATAATTTGTATTTTCTAACTGTGCCTCCAGTGGTATATTTGAAGAAAGATCAAACAGAGCTTCTGATTTTAAAGTTGGAATTTTGTAAGTCCACTCTTTATTAAGAGATGGCTTCCACACATTTTTATAGACTGCAGGAATAGCAATTTCTTTAACGCAATATGGACCATCTCCATATTTATCTTTATAAAAACTATAGCTAGTTCCTGTCTTAAATACAGCAATTCCTTCTTTATTTGTTACTGCCGTATCTATTGGTTCTGCTTTATCTATACTGACATTTTCACCGCCAAATAAACCAAATTTCACTCCTTCGATTGGCTGCCCGCTATTTTGATCTGTCTTTTTTACTTTAATTATCATCCCTGCTTTAGATGCCACATAATTCGATTCTTTTTTTACTGAACCACCCTGATTATTTGCTACATTTAATGTTCCCTTATTTAAAACTGCTACACTTCCCTGACATTTTCCTGCCTCAGATACTTTCGCAGTCACAGTATTATCTGTCTGATACCAGTCCGCAACTGATTTATTAATTTTATGTAACTCTTCATCCGATTTCATCTGCACTTCTATATGCACATAATAACTGTGTCCATAAAAAGCTGCCGCTGATAACTTCGCATTTTTCGCTGCCACTTTCACTGTCGTGGCATGATCTGTCCCTTGCGTTTTTGTTATATTAAAATTGGCACTTACATCTGTATAATTCATCTGATCAGCCTGGACATTATTATTTACCGCCTCATCTGCATATACTTTCACATCTTTTACGTTCAAAAGCGATTCTACTTTATCCTCAAACTGAAATGATGTATACTTCGCCGTAGTTACATTGGACGGACTCGGAACTGGTGCAGATAAAACATAGGAAAATGTCTCCTTTCTATCAGACAACCCCAGAAATTTTTTTGCTGATTCTGAATTTTTAGAATTGATTTTTCCGTGATAAATCGCTTTCTTTACTTCATCTGGTAATAATCCAATCCCTACATCTGCACGAATAGAAAGCAGTCCTGTACTGTTTGACCAATAATAGGATGTAGAATCTGCCAGTGAACTATCCGCTGGAATCCCATATCCACTTTTTACCGCATATGCCGCATTACCGCCCGTATCCTTCTGGTCACATTTGGCTACTGTCCATCGACAATTCACCGTACTTCCCGCGAAAATTCCAACTGCGGTTGTTGTCTCATCATTATTGTCAAAACCTTCACTCGTCCTTGAAGAAACATATCCTTTCGAACCAGTAATCAATCCTGTCGCATTATACTGAAGTTTTGACTGCTGCATCTGAAACATAAGTACTTTCTCAAAACCTGTTCCAAAATCAACACCCTGCTGTGCATCAATATCACAAAACTGAATTAATCCTTTGATTCCTGAAACCGGTGTTGTCGTTCCACTATAATAGAAATCCATG
Source organism: Anaerobutyricum hallii DSM 3353 (assembly GCF_000173975.1). Classification (GTDB taxonomy): domain Bacteria; phylum Bacillota; class Clostridia; order Lachnospirales; family Lachnospiraceae; genus Anaerobutyricum; species Anaerobutyricum hallii. The sequence continues at coordinate 31,763 of NZ_ACEP01000081.1, read as the reverse complement.
CGAGTCTGCACATAATCTGTACCCATAACAGATATACCAATCTTGTTCTTCTGGAATCCAATATATGGCGCTTTTAAATCCTGATTCGACAACTGCTTTCTTATCGCTGCCCTTGGAAATTTATATCCTGTTACTGTAATCTTTAAATCAATCTTATATGTTCTCTTCGTATTATAATCATACCAATTTCCAACATCTTTATATACTGCGTATGGATTCACCGTAGTTTTCTGTAAATTAAATACTTTCGATGCAATACGTCCTTTCGATACGGCAGGATATAAAGTACCAAATTCACTTTCTGTTCCATTTTTCACTTTTGTAAAAGAAACTTCCCCTCCTGTTCCTCCACCAACGCTTACTGAACTGTTATTATTAAAACGGGGAGTAAAATTGTACTGTCTTCCATTTGAATAACTTTCATAAATATACTTCGATGCCGCCTGTGCATTAGCTACTGTAAGCAGATTTTTTCCTGTCACGCTTCCCACTTTTTTGCTGTTTTTTTGTAATAAAAAATAATGGCTGGTAACATCAGGCATTGTTACAGAATGGTTTGTGCTTGGATGAGTAGACATTACTACTGGTACAGACTCTTCCTCCTCGTCTTCCCTCTGCTCCGCTGTGGACTGTTCCTGATTCCTTTCTGTAGATTTTTTTGTCTGTCCCCCTTCTTTTAGTTCTGAACCTGTTAATTTCTCCTGTTGTTGCTGAGATTTATCCTGTGTTCCTGCACTTTCCGATTCCTGCTCTGTACACTTTTCTTCTGCTTCATTATGCTGCTCCGTGGTTCCTTGCTCTGATTTTTCCTTTTCTTCCGTTGTTTCTTTAGAAATGGCTGTCGTACTCTCCTGACTTTCTGTTGTAATATTCTCTATCTGTCTGGTATCTTCCTGTTCATTTTTCATCTGGTAGAAACTCTCTTTCCCTATTCCAGAAGCAGCTACGCTTATGTTGATATTTGTAAAAAAAAGTGCAGCTACTAAAACAAAAATAAGGATTCTCCTAAAAAATATCCGCATTTTCTGCCCTCCTGAAAAATTCTATATTTCCCTGTTGCTTAAAATATCTCTCTTCTCGTTTTACACTCCTTTCATTTTTAGGAAATATTTCCATTTCATTTTAGCATTCCACTTCTTAATTGTCAATATTTTACTTTATTTCTTTTTTATTCATCAATTATATTTTTGTACTTTCATTTCCCCATATATAACATTCCAATCCCAAAAGCAAAAAAAGAAGAGTATCTAAACATAGATGTTTAAATACCCTTCTGTTAAGCCGCATTCAAAAATACTTTCTGTTAAGTATAAATCACAATTTATGGAAATCTTATCCAAACAAAGGACATATTCTCTACAAAACAAATATACCGATTGTTGAAATAATTCTTCAAATACGCTCTAAATCGTAAATTCTATAATGGAAAAACAATATTTTATTCTAAATATTAACGGTCAATCATGCTGATAGACTCTATTGCAACAATACCACCTCGAACAACTTCCACATGATCAAACTTTCTTGTTAAAAGAGCAATAAGGTCGTTATTACGTCCCTCTGTATTTACACTCTCTAAAAGAACACTGTTAATACCGTAGTCAATCGCTTTAGCTCCAAATACCTGTGAGATACGGAAAATCTCACCCTTCTCAAATTCAGAACATTCATGAATCTTCACGAAAAGAATCTCCTTCATATGGGTTGGGGCATCGGTAATATCGTTAAGCTTAATTACCTCTACGCAGCGGTTTAACTGCTTTTTAATCTGCTCAAAAGTTGCATCGTCAGAAGAAAGGCCAATTGTCATTCTTGATACTGTAGGATCTTCTGTAACACCTACTGTAATACTTGAAATGTTATAGGACTTTCCAGACATCATTCCTGAAATACGTGCTAATACACCAATTCGGTTCTCCACATACAGAGATACCCATCTTTTTTTCTTTTCTGTATTTATCTCTCTCATCTCTGCATCCTCCTATAACATAATATCTTCAAAGCTTGCTCCACCCTTGATCATCGGCATAACCAGTTCATCTGGAGCAACCATACATTCTACAATAACTGGTTTCTTATTCTTCTCTGCGTACTCTCTCGCCTCAAGAATCGTATCTTTTAACTGATCATTACTTGTAACAAAATATCCTTTAGAACCGTAAGCTTCTGCCATCTTTACGAAATCAGGAACATACTCTGGACATACCCAGCCCGGTGTACCACATTTACCCTTGCAGGACTTATGATAGCGCAGGCAGGTAATTGTATAACGCTTCTTAAAGAAGAGTTCCTGCATCTGGCGAACCATTCCGAGACGATTATTGTTAAATACAATGTTTACTAACGGAAGTTCCTGGCATACTGCTGTTGCAAGCTCCTGCATGTTCATCTGGAATCCACCGTCACCACTGATTGATACGACAGACTTCTCTGGACATCCAATCTGTGCTCCTACGGCAGATGGAAGGCCAAATCCCATCGTACCAAGTCCTCCGCTTTGTACTAATCTATGAGTCGCATCTAACTTCAGATACTGGGAAGCCCACATCTGATGCTGTCCTACATCACTGGTAAATACTGTATCTCTGTCTGCATACACTTCATTCAAAGTCTCGATGATACGCTGTGGGTTTACTCCCTCTTCTACTTCCATATGAAGAGGATATTCTTTATCCCAGCCTTTTACCTCTGCAATCCATTCCTCATGCTTCATTGGTTCTGTATGCTCTAATATCTTTAAGATTGCTGCCTTCGCATCTGCAACAATCGGAATATCTACTGTAACATTTCTTGAAATCGCTGCGGATTCAATATCAATATGGACAATCTTAGCATTCGGTGCAAACTTCTTAATCTCACCAGTTACCCGGTCATTAAAACGGCATCCGATAGAGAACATTAAATCGCACTCATCTGCAGTCTTATTAGCAGCATAAGAACCATGCATTCCGATATTACCAATATATAAAGGATGCTCTGTGGAAATAGCTCCTCGTCCCATAACGGTCGTAATTACTGGAGCATCAATCTTTTCTGCAAGCTTTGTCATCTCTTCCTGAGCATGAGCGAGATTTACTCCCCCACCGATTAAAAACATCGGCTTTTTCGCTTCTTCTAACAGATTAATCGCCTTCTTAAGCTGTCCTACATGAACACCCTTATTCGGCTTATATCCACGGATATTTACTTCTGTTGGATAAGAAGTTGAACCCAGTTCTGCCATAACGTCTGTTGGTAAATCTACAAGAACCGGTCCTGGCTTTCCTGATCTTGCAATGTAAAATGCTTCCTTAATTCGCTGTGCTAACATCTCTCTATCACGGACCATGATAACAAACTTCGCAATATTTCTAGTCACTCCAATGATATCTACTTCCTGAAACGCATCATTACCGATCAAATGCTCTGGAACCTGGCCAGTAAAACATACTAATGGAATACTGTCATAGTTTGCTGTAGCAATTCCTGTTACTAAGTTCGTAGCACCCGGTCCACTGGTTACTAAACATACACCAACCTTGCCGGTTGCTCTGGCATAACCATCCGCTGCGTGAATCAACCCCTGCTCATGTCTTGGTAATACGAGGTCAATCCCGTGACAATCATGGAGTGCGTCTAGAAGATTGACGACCATGCCACCCGGATATGCGAAAATCGTATCCACGCCTTCCTTTTTCATTGCCGTTACAAACAGGTCATTTCCTGAAACCTTCATGCTTACTCCACTCCTTCTTCTCTCATTCAATGTTGTCAATTGTCTTTTGTTCTGATTTTTAGATAACTTACATTTAAAAGTTAATAATCTTTTTTATGATATACCAAATACTTTCCTTTTGTCAATAGTGCACTAATATGTATACAATTTTGATTTACCACAGGCAAGGGAGACGCTACAAAAGCTTTTAGTCGGATTGCTCAAAAAACACAAGAAAGAACCACTTAAAAATCTACCCCATTTAGCACAACGGAACAAAATGGGGCAATTTTTTAGTGGTTCTACTCATAATCTTCTGGTAATCCGAACGCTACTTCCTCTGTAGCACCGTCTACCTTGCCTGCGGCAACTCAGAATTACTGTCGATTGTAGTTAATGAGGCATCCCTTCAAGATAATCTCTCTCTCATCATCTGTTAATTCACCCATTTTTAAAGCAAATGGTGTGAGACTTCCGTCTTTTACAACATAAGCTTCAAATTCTGCTGCCTTTGTCTCGACTGCCTTTCTTACGTCTGGCAGGAAAATGTAATCTCCGTTTGCGAATGGCAGGTCACCTTTTTCAATAAGGAATGGAAGCATACCCCAGTTAATAAGGTTGGAACGATAGCGCTTTGTAGCGTATTCATTTGCAATGTTAGCCCAGCCACCTAATACTTTCTGGCAGGATGCTGCCTGTTCTCTGGCGGAACCGTCACCTGGTTTTACAGCAAAGATTGTACTTCCGATTCCAATATTTTCATTGGTAACATCTGCATACTTAGCGTGAATTGCATCAATTACTGGTGCTAATTCTGCTAATGCTTCTACTGGATTGCTGTTCGCTTCTACTGCTTCCTGTGCTGCTCTTACTTCTTTGGCACGTCCTACATAAGCAGGATCTTTTCTTGAAAGAGTAAACTCTGCAAGGCCAAGTGGATTCGAACGATAGGAGGATGTTTCTCCTGATGGAATTAATTCATCTGTCGTTGTAACTGGATCATGGATCTCTGACACAACTTTTAGAATCATGTTTTCTGGAAGCGCGCTCATCTTTGGCCAGTCTTTGATATTTGGTCCGAACTTAATCTCTACAGATGGATCTGCCACTCCTTTGCTGTCAAATACACGATTTGCGTAAATGCTGCTGTCAAAGTGATATTTTCTTCCTGTATATTCTACATCAAGATCTGTTGCTGGCGTAAGGTATCCTTTATTGGCTGCGGTTGCTGCGATAGAGCGGGCATCCATTAATGCTACGGAAGCAATCTGACCATTTTGTAACTTAGAACCTTCTCTGTTCGGGAAGTTTCTTGTGGAATGACGGATACTTAAGCTATTGTTGGATGGCGTATCTCCCGCACCGAAACATGGACCACAGAATGCTGTTTTTACGATAGCACCACTTTCCATAAGGGCTGCTGCTGCACCATTCTTTACTAATTCCATGTAGATTGGTGTACTTGCAGGATAAACACTTAATGTAAATTCATCCGCTCCAATAGATTTTCCTTTGATAATATCTGCTGCTGCGCATAAGTTTTCAAATCCACCACCGGCACATCCTGCGATGATTCCCTGTTCTACATAGAGCTTTCCATCGCGAACTTTATCGGTAAGTTTAAAGTCTACCTGTCCATCTAAGCTGACAAGTGCTTTCTGCTCACAGTCGTGAAGAACATCCATCAGGTTCTTATTCATATCTTCAATCGTATATGTATTACTTGGATGGAATGGCATAGCAATCATTGGACAAATCTTGCTTAAATCAATCTTAACCATTCCGTCATAGTAAGCAACTTTTGCAGGATTTAATTCTTTGTAATCTTCTACTCTTCCATGGATATCATAGAAATCTTTAATTACATCATCTGTTTTCCAGATAGAGGAAAGACAGGTTGTCTCTGTTGTCATTACGTCAACACCGATACGGAAGTCTGCACTCAGCTTCTCAACACCTGGTCCAACAAACTCCATAACTTTATTATTTACATAACCATTCTGGAATACTGCTCCGATAATCGCAAGAGCTACGTCCTGTGGACCGACACCTTTTATTGGCTCTCCTGTCATGTAGATTCCAATAACACCTGGCATATTAATATCGTAAGTCTGGTTTAAGAGCTGCTTTACAAGCTCTGGTCCGCCTTCACCCATTGCCATTGTTCCAAGTGCTCCATAACGGGTATGAGAATCAGAACCAAGAATCATTGCTCCACCGCAGGCAAGCATTTCTCTTGCGAACTGATGGATAACTGCCTGATGAGGAGGTACATAGATTCCACCGTACTTTTTTGCACAGGTAAGTCCAAACATATGGTCATCTTCGTTGATTGTTCCACCAACAGCACATAAGCTGTTATGACAGTTTGTGAGAACATATGGCATAGGGAACTTCTCTAATCCTGACGCACGTGCTGTCTGGATAATTCCTACATAAGTGATATCATGGGAAGTTAACTTATCAAAACGAATTTTTAACTTTTCCATGTTATCAGAAGTATTATGGGCTTCTAAAATACCATAAGCAATTGTTCCCTTCGCTGCTTCTTCTTTAGAAGGTGCATTCGGACCAGCCACTGCCTGCAGTCTTGCCTGGGCTTCCGGAGTATCTTCTATAATTTCTGTTCCATTTACAAGATACGCTCCTGTTTTTAACAGTTCCATCATTCTATCCTGCTATTGAAGCTTTCGCTTGAATAGCTTTTCCTTTCCTAAAATATATTATTAGTAAGATATTTGTAATGATACGAAATCCTTCAGCCTTTTCATATCGTTACGCTTGTTAATTATATTAGCATAAACGCAGGATAAAATTCAATAATCCATAAGTGGTATTAATTTTGTAAACTTCCAGGTTGCCGAGGCAAAATCAGAATTCATATTATAGGATTTGGATATCATTCAGACGATTATAGCTTTCCATGAAACTGATTTGTAGGATTTGGAATAGTTAGCCGCTGTAAATTTTCTGTAGGATTGCTCAAAAAATACGAGGAAGAACCCCTAAAAAATTTATTGAATTTTGTGACTTTGTGCTGTAGAATTTTGACCATAGAAACTTCGCATTCGTTTCTACGAAGTTTCTGTTTTATTGGGCAAAATGGAGCGTTTAGCACAACGGAACAAAATCAATAAATTTTTTTAGAGGTTCTTCTCAATAATCCTTCTGGCAATCCGACTACAGATTCCTCTACAGCGGCGTCTCCTTTGCTACGCAAATCAGAATCTAATTATTTTTCAATTTTTTCAGAAACCATTTGCGGAATCCTTCTTCTACAATTTCTTTTCCAATAATATATGCTGCACAAAACAGGCTTCCTGTCTGTGTAATTTTCTGCATGTTTTCCTGTTGTGGCATATATAAGGACAGCAGAAGAGATATGAGCATAAATATACATAAGCTTGCCAGAATCTGTCCTTCCCATTTTTGGGTATTTTCAAGAAATTTCTGCCAGATATTTTGTCCAGTAAGATATTTTACGATTGTATCTCTCCAATTTTTTTTGAACCAGATATCCCCCTCCTGGCTGCCGCTATGGCAACAGGCGTATACACAATCTTCTGTTATTTTTTCTCTGCCACTCTGATTTAAACCAGACATAAACAGGATTCTTCCCTGCTTTTGCAAGAATTTTTTTGAATATTCCTGCTGATGTTTTCTCCATATGGCTATAATCTGGCTTTTTTCGACTTCTGAAAGTCCGCAATAAATGCGAATACTTTTTATCTGTTTTTCGAGAGCCACGTTTTTTAGAAGCAAAAACTGTTTTCTATCTATCACTTCTCTTTTTTCTTTCACTATTCCCGTCTGTTTTCCAATAGAAAATGCCGATTCTCTGTTCTGATTCGTAAAAAAGAAGTATTTCACACCTGTTTTCTTTAATCCCTGCATAAATCGCTGAAACTTCTCCTTTTGAAATCTGGACGGAAAATATATATCTTCAAAACCAACAGCAACGATTGGCCTGTCTCCTTCTACCACAGTTTTTTTTAAAAAATCTGGTTGAAAATAAATTCCCTGACGGATAAAAATTTCCTGGAGAATCATATTTTCTGTATAACTTCCTCCATTTTCTTCTCTCTCTTTCTCCTCTGCCGCATATAGTCTTCCTTGTTTCTTCCTTTGTTTACAAATTGTATTCAAAGAGATTTTTCCTTTCATGCTTTCATTTTTTTCTACATACTTATCTTCTATATTCTCTGTCATTTTAACAGTTCTGTTTATACCTGTATTCTCTTTCACATTTTCAAAGAAAGGATACACCACCTGCTGTATTACAATAGCCCGTCCTGTATTTTCTGCAAAAATTTCTCCCTGTTTATATTCTTTATATGGTAACTTTAAACTTATAACAGCGAGCGGAACTTTTTCCCCTCTTTTCAAACGCACAATGTCCCCTTTTACAAGACTATTTACCTGCACACATTGAAATATATTTTCTCGTAAAACCACTACTTTAGTTTTATATATTTCTTCCTTCTTAAATAATACTTTACTATAACGAAATGTCTTTTCCACCTTCCCAAAAAGAAATACCATAAAAGACACAAACAACACTGTTTTTACTCTTTGATCAAATTGAAACAAAACACTTACCACACATAAATATAGAAAGAAAAAGAAAAGCAGATCCTGGCACTCCTGTTTTAAACACATAAACCAAATCCGCTTCTTCTCTTTCGTTATACTATTCCTAGAACTCCTCTTCCCACGCTGCTTCTGCCTCACTTTTGCCAGCGTAAGCCCCCTTTGTATATTTGTATCATACTTCAATTCTAAATATTCAATCGTTCTATCATCCTTTTTCTTCTCCAAATTCTTCTGGCTCCTGTCCATATTCATAGCAACCCTCCCGTTTTCTCTGTATACCAAGTGATATCCCCTTAAATGGGGAATCTTCTTGCTAGAAGAAGATAAAAATCTCCCTGTTTATAAAAAAACGTAACACACTATCTCAGATTGTCTTATTAAATATATGTTAGTTTACAAGAGAAATATGCCCTTCTATGGATTCTCTTTTTGGAGTTCGTCTCCTTTTATTCTTTTTCCAAAATCTGTCCCGTCCGATAAGCATGCAGCAGCTTCTCAAGGTCACTGATCTGCTCTTTCAACTGGCGGCCTGTTTCGGTGTCTATCACTCTCTCACGCTGAGCAGAAACCTCACGGATAACGGTATCAGAATGTACGTCTATCTCTTTTTCGATAACGTCTTCTGTCGAAGTAAATGTCTCATGAGAAACAAGACGCAGACCTCTTGAATTATAGATAAGGGTGTAACCGGCAATTCCTGTCGTTCCGCGGTACGCTTTCGAAAAGCCACCATCAATAATCATGACTTTACCGTTACATTTGACAGGGGATTCACCCTCTTTTACGTGAACAGGCATATGCCCATTGATAATATGACCTTTTTCGATATCTACGCCAAATTCTTTGAGGATATTATTTACAACATCTTCTCTCTCTATCAGGCGGTAATAATGGTCTTTTCTCTCAATCTGCACTTCTTTATCGGCAATGAAATACCGCTCAAATGTCGCCATCTTTTCCTTGCCATAGACTGGGGAGTTCTCATTAGACCAGATATACCACATGATATCCTTTCCATATTCATGTTCTTCTCTGTTATCCTGCTCGTAATATCCCTTTCTTGCGTAGTACTCAAGCACATCATAAAGTTCTTTGCCAGAATACTGTTTGCTGCCAATCTTAACTTTACGGAAGTTTCCCTTCTCATCAAGCGGCACACAGCCATGATAGAGAAGATTGGAATTATAACAAAGATACAGACCGCCTTTATTAAATAGGAAACGGATATGTTCCTGTAACTTATCGCAGTTTAAAAAGTTCATGCAAAGGCGGTTCATCAAGGCTTCTTCTGCTTCGGAAAGTTCATATGGATTATTCGGGTCAATAGTAGGGAAGGATTTATCAAGAAGTTCATACTTCTTACCTTCTATCATAATGGTTCCTTCCTCGTAATCGATCTTATCAAGAAGGAGTCTTTTGTCCATATTAAACTCTGGCCTTCTCTTGATCACCTGTCCCTCTAACTTAAACTGAATAATAGCAATGGCTTTATGCATCTTCATATTGAGAGATACTTCTCTTAAATCAGAGTCTTCCTGTGCATGAACCCGGAAGCACTGACAAGGATCATTCGCATATGTTTCAATCGCAAAACTTGCGAGTGGGACAAGATTAATTCCATATCCATCTTCTAATACATTAAGATTATTATATCTTGCTGAAAGACGAATGACATTGGCAATACAGGCTTTTTGACCAGAAGCCGCTCCCATCCATACCACATCATGGTTTCCCCACTGGAAGTCCACATTACTGTGTTCCATCAGGTGATCCATAATGATATGCGGGCCTGGGCCTCGGTCAAAAATATCTCCGATAACATGAAGCCGTGTGACAACTAACTTCTGAATAACCCCGGCAATGGCAACAATAAATTCTTTCGCTCTGTTTAAGCGGATAATCGTATCAAAGATTTCATTATAATATTCTTCTTTTTCTACAACACGGTTATTTTCACTCAAAAGCTCTTCAAGGATATAAGAAAAATCAGCCGGCAGACTCTTTCTAAGTTTTGATCTTGTATACTTGGCAGAGCTTTCCTTACATACCGCAATCAGGCGATGCAGGGATACCTTATACCAATCCTGAAAATCTTCTTCAGATAACTCTAACCGCATCCGCTCTACTTTCTGCTCTGGATAATAAATCAGAGCTGCCAGACTCTTTTTATCTCTGGCGCAGAGTGTATTACCAAAAACATCTTCTATCTTATTGCGAATGGCTCCTGAGCCAGTTTTTAAGATATGTAGAAATTGCTCGTACTCCCCATGTACATCAGAAACAAAATGTTCTGTCTCCTTTGGCAGATTTAGAATTGCCTGCAGATTGATAATCTCTGTACAGGCCTTTGCCACGCTTGGATACTGTGTTGCCAGACTCTGCAAAAACTTCAGGTTTAACTTTTCCATAATTAACCCCCTCTATGGAATTTTAACATTATATCGTTATTAAATATTTTTGCCTTATACTTTGTCTTTTGTATCTGTACTTCTTTACCGCATCTACCGTAAGTTGGACATACAGCTTGCAGGAATAATTTTCAAACACACTCTAGTTTCTACTTAATTCTCTTTCTGCTCTTCCGCAGCCGCTATCTCTCTCTTCTTCTGCTCAAGCTGAAGATAAGGACGCATCTCAATAAGCGGAGCTCCATTGTTACGGATATAGTCTTCTGTGATTGTAACTCGTCCGATATTATCATCCTTTGGAATTTCATACATAATATCAAGCATGAATTTCTCGATGATCGCGCGAAGTGCTCTCGCTCCAGTATCTTTTTCCATAGCCTTCTCCGCAATGGCTGTCAAAGCTCCATCTTCAAACTGCAAATCCACTTCATCTAATGCCAGAAGTTTCTGATACTGTTTTAATATTGCATTCTTAGGTTCTTTCAGAATATCAACCAGCATTTCCTTTGTCAAGGCATTTAATGTAAATATTATTGGTAATCTTCCAATAAATTCTGGAATCATTCCAAATTTACGGATATCTTCTACTGTAACATACTGCAACATGTTCTTTTCATGATCGTATTTGTCCTTAAGTTCTGCATGGAATCCGATAGAGGAATGCTGTGTCATTCTCTCTTTGATAATATCCTCTAATCCAGGGAATGCACCACCGCAGATAAAGAGAATATTTCTTGTATTCATTACAGCAGTCGGAACCATCGCATTTTTAGAGCTTGCACCTACCGGCACTTCTACCTCGCTGCCTTCTAACAGTTTTAAGAGTGCCTGCTGTACAGATTCTCCGCTTACATCACGGCTTGTCGTATTTTTCTTCTTTGCGATTTTATCAATCTCATCGATGAAAATAATTCCAGTCTCTGCTTTTTCTACATCATTATCGGCATTGGCAAGTAATTTAGAAAGCACACTTTCTACGTCATCACCGATATAACCTGCCTCTGTAAGAGAAGTTGCATCACAGATTGCCAGAGGTACATTTAACAGTCTTGCTAATGTTTTTACAAGATGGGTCTTACCAGAACCTGTCGGTCCGATCATAAGCATATTAGACTTATCAATCTCGATTTCATCCATCGTATTTGTAATGACACGTTTATAATGGTTATATACGGCAACGGACATTACCTTTTTCGCATAATCCTGTCCGATAACATACTCGTCAAGCTGTGCCTTAATCTGATGTGGCGCAGGAATATTCTTTAAAGTAAGCTTTGGTTCTTCCTTCTTATTTTTCTTCTTTTTCTTTTTTGCCTTTTTTGTCTTTGGCTTCTGGTTAGACATCGTTCCTGATAACAGATCTCCAAGATTCATATCTTTTAAATTGTTAAAGTCCATGTTGGACAGGTCAAGGAACTGGATGCCATTTCCACCACCAAATCCAGAATTAAAGGAATCAAAAGACTTCTGCATACAGTCAGAACAGATGCTTAAACCTGTCGGCATATGGATGAGCTTTGCACCTTGTTCTTCTGTACGATGGCAGACACAGCAGGACTCAAACTTGTTTTTCGGAGTATCGTCTTCCTCGTCTCCGTCATCTTCAATCTCATAATCCTCTTCGTCAATTTCTTCTGCATCGTCTTCTACAATATCGTCCGGCTCCTTTTTTTCATTAAAAATAACCTGTGCAGGAGCTTCTGCAAATACCATTTCTTCCTGTTCCTGATTTATCGTATTTTCCTTTTTCATGTTTGTATCTCCTGTCATTACCTCTCCGTACTCCTGCCTTTTAAGATTGCCTCGCCAAGCAGCATATCTTCCGGAGTTGTAATTTTCATGTTTTCGTAACTTCCCTTTATCATGCGGACGCCACGGATTCCGTAAGTTTCCATCACCATTCCGTCATCGGTTACAGAATCATCCCCCGCTTCCATCATTTTCTGGTAAGCTTCTCTGATTTCTGCTGTCACAAAACACTGTGGTGTCTGAATCTGCCACATGGTGCTTCTCGGTGGGGTAGAAACTGCATAGCGATCCTCATCAACAATTTTTATCGTATCTTTTACCGGCATTCCCATAACACAGGACTTGTCTTTTTTCACCTGATCAATGCAAAATTCAATCAATTCCGGCGTGATAAAAGCTCTAGCGCCATCATGAATTAAAACATATCCCTCTTCTGGCATGGAACACAATGCCTTATATACAGAGTCATAGCGTTCTGCACCCCCGGTAATGATGCCGCTGACTTTTTTATAATCATACTTATCTAAAATGTTTTCCTGTGCATATTCTATTTCTCCCGGAGCAACTACAAGAATAATCTCATCTACAGAACTTTTCTCAAATGCTTCTAAAGCATAGGTGATAACCGGCCGGTCTAAGAGAGTCATATATTGCTTTTGTATTTCTGAATGCATTCGGCTTCCTTTTCCTGCCGCAAGAACAATCGCTGTTACTTTTTCTTTCATGTACTCCCTCCTGTTTTTCAAATCTTTACCGTTCTCCAATTTTTAAATTCGGCTTTGCATTTAAGTCCCAGCCATCACGAATACCTTTGATATACTCATAATATCCTGCCACACCGATCATCGCCGCATTATCTGTACAAAAAATTGGTGATGGATGATAGAATTCTATTCCATTTTTACGGCAGGCTTCTTCCATCTGCGCGCGAAGAGAAGAGTTTGAAGCAACGCCGCCTGCGATTGCTACCTTATTAATGCCAAGACGCTTTGCCGCTCCTACTGTATGTTCAGTAAGCACATCGGTAACGGACTGCTGGAAAGAAGCTGCCACATCGGCACGATTGACTTCCTCACCTTTCATTTGGCACTGATTTAAGTAATTTAATACGGCGGACTTTAAGCCACTGAAACTGAAATCATCCGGTGCATCAGTAATCTTTGCTCTTGGGAATGCAATTGCTTTTTTATTGCCTTCTTTGGCAAGCTTATCAATCTTTGGACCACCTGGATAACCAAGCCCGATTGCTCTTGCGACCTTATCAAATGCCTCTCCTGCCGCATCGTCTCTTGTTCTTCCGATAATCTCATATTCCCCGTAGCCTTTTACAAGTACAAGGTGAGAATGCCCGCCGGAAGCAACCATACATAAAAATGGCGGCTCTAATTCTTTATGTTCAATGTAGTTCGCACTGATATGTCCCTCGATATGATGCACACCAACTAACGGCTTCTTCGCTGCATAAGCAAGTGCTTTGGCTTCTGCAACGCCGACAAGTAAGGCACCAACTAATCCCGGACCATAAGTGACCGCGATAGCATCAATGTCTTCTAATGTGACATCTGCTTCTTTTAATGCCGTCTCAATTACAATATTTATTTTTTCTATATGTTTTCTTGATGCAATTTCCGGCACAACACCACCAAACATCGTATGCAGTTTAATCTGTGTGTAAATCGTATTTGATAAAACTTCCCTGCCGTTTTTTACAACGGCTGCTGCTGTCTCATCACAGGAAGTTTCAATTGCCAGAATCAATACATCTTTTTTCTGTTCTTCCATGTTTCCTATTCCTCCTCAAATAACAGAGTCGTACTTTTTCCGTCTTTTCCGGCACTGGCAGCGGCAAATATCTTTCTTACTTCTTCCATATATGGCTCCGGTCTTACTAAAGACGGGCTGTAATGCGTAAGCCACATTTCCTTCACACAAGCTTTCTTTGCCATTTCTGCTGCCTCATAAAATGTCATATGTTTATATTCGACTGCTTTCGCCTTCTTTTCCGGCTCGCCATACATTCCTTCGCAGATAAATAAATCGGCATCTTTTGCATGTTCCACAATGGAATCCGTTGGTCTGGTATCGGTTGTATAGGTGCATTTGATACCCTTTCTTGACGGTCCGAGAACCAGATCGCTTGTAAGTGTTCTGTCAGGCAGCTCGATTGTCTCTCCCTTTTGCAGGCGATTCCAGTACTGCATCTCTACGTTATTTTCTTTTGCCTTGTTCACATCAAACTTTCCGGCACGGTCAATCTCAATCGTATAGCCGTAGCAGGTGATATTGTGATTCACACGAAATGCAGTAATACGGCAGCCGCATACATCAAGCACTTCCTCTTTTTCCTTTAATTCATGAAAAACAATCGGAAACGGTAAGTCTGGTGCGATGACTCTTAATGAGTTTACTACACGCTCTAATCCTCTTGGTCCTACCATTAACAGCGGCTCGGTTCTCTGTGCATTTCCCAGTGTTAAAAGAAGCCCTGGCAGGCCACTGATATGATCGGCGTGATAATGGGTAAAGCAGATGACTTCAATCGGCTTAAAACTCCAGCCTTTTTCCTTGATCGCCACCTGTGTTCCCTCGCCACAATCTATTAAAATACTGTTTCCATTGTATCTTGCCATCAATGATGTCAGTTTGCGGTATGGCAGCGGCATCATTCCTCCACAGCCAAGCAAACACAATTCCAGCATAACATCCCTCACTTTTCTATAGCAGTTCTGTCTGTTTCTCCACTTTTACAGGAAGTTTAAACTGCTTCGTCCATATATCATAACAGGATTCACACAGAAAAATACTGTGTATTTCCCCGTCTTTTTTTGAGAAGTATCCCCATTCCTTTTTGATGGAAAGGTAATCTTCTCTCTTAATATTGTCTGTTGTCTCTATCTTTTTTCCACAGGAATTACAGTAAATTTCATGTACTTTTTTATCCATTGTATCCTCCATTTTCAAAAACTTTTCTTCTAATTTTAATATCGTATCTCACCATAAATCTCATAGGCCATTTAACTATAGAAAGAATCGTTCTTAAAATAAAACTATTTTTGTAATTCTTCCGATACCATTATACAAAAAAATACGACAAAAAGTACTGGTAACTACTGTCATCCTTATGCCTCCCAGAGCATAAGTCTTGCATCTTCCCGCGGATTATCGTAATAATTCTTTCTCTGTCCGACTTCTTTAAATCCAGCGTGTTCATACAAGGTAACCGCCGCTATATTGGAAGCACGGACTTCGAGATAAATGCTGTGCAGATTCTGCTTTTTTGCCTCTTCTAATAACTGTTTTAACAGCTTTCCGGCAATTCCCTTTTTTCGGTGAGAAGGCAGTACCGCCACATTTGTAATGTCTGCTTCATCAAGCACCATTTTCATACCAACATAGCCGATTACCTCTTCTTCTTCTTTTGCAAGGAAAGAACAATAGCCTTCGGTATGAAACATCTCTTTTAAACCTTCTACAGACCACGGAACAGAAAAACATTCTTTCATCAGAAGTCCTGTCTTTTCACAGTCTGCTTCGGTCATTGGGCAAATTTTCATTCTTCTAACTTCTTTCCCTTTGCTTCAAGCTCCCGTTCTGCCTGTGACTTTCTTAAATAAATCGGCGCATGGTCGCTCGCTGGCTCTGCTTTGCCTTCTTCGTATAACTTCATGGCACGAATGGCAACCGCTCCGGCTCTCTGGCGACTTAAATGTGCCGGTGCGTAAGAATGCTCTACGTTACAAAGTTCCTCAATAATATCTTTATATACTGGAACGCCATCTCCTAAAAAAATAACTGGCTTACCAAGTTTTTGTCCAAGCTCGTTGCACTTTTTAATAATATCTTCAACCGGGCCTGCCTCCTGTGCGACAAGTTCTTCAAACTCTGTTCCACCTGCAAAATGATAGATTCCGGTATATACCTGCTGTCTTCTCGCATCCATCATCGGACAGATAATGGCATCTGTACCATAAAAGTTGCAGGCGATTCCTTCTAAAGTTGGAACGGAAATGATTGGCTTATTCAGTGCCAGTCCAAGTCCCTTTGCTGTTGCAGAACCAATACGAAGCCCTGTAAAAGAACCTGGCCCTGCCGCTACCGCAATGGCATCCATCTCAGAAAGTTCTGTCTGTGTCATTTTCACAATCTCATCAAGCATCGGTAAAAGTGTCTGTGAATGTGTTTTTTTATAATTTAATGTATACTCTGCAACAAGAGTCTCCCCGTCTAAAATGGCAACAGAGGCCACTAATCCAGAGCTGTCTAATGCAAGAAGTTTCATCTATCTTTGCACCTCCTCAACGGTAATCAGACGATAGTCAAATCCCTTGGATAAGTCTTTGTCGATATGAATTTCTGTATACTGTGCCGGGAGAAGTTCCTCTATCAGGTTCGCCCACTCGATAAAGCAGACGCCTTCTCCCTCGATATATTCTTCAAAACCAATTTCGTACATTTCTTCCGGGTCACTGATGCGGTACACATCAAAGTGATAAAATGGAAGTCTTCCCTCATCGTATACCTGTAAAATAGTAAAGGTCGGACTACTGACTGGTTCTTTGATTCCAAGTCCTGCCGCAAATCCTTTTGTAAATACGGTTTTTCCGACTCCCAAATCACCGTAAAGGCAGTAAACCTGACCTGCTGCTGCCTTTTCTCCGCATTGTTTTCCCAGTGCAAATGTCTCTTCTGCGCTGTTACTTTCTATTTTCATGTTTACCTCTTTTTATCTATCTTGTCCTCACAGAGTTTTCTTTCTCTCATATTTGCAATTGTTCTTTCATCATCTCATAAAACCAATCACAGAAAGCCTTCGAAAGGACATGATTCTTTATTTGTCTTTGACTTTTTTGCTTATCTATTTTATTTGTCTCTTATCTGTTTTTCATTTCTTCAATGAAGTTTAAAATATCTGCCCGCTGTGCTCCCATTGCCTCTGTAGGAATCAGGAAAGCATTATTCTTTCCGGTATAAATAACCGCAACGGATTTATAGAAAATTATCTTTGTTACTTTCTTCCACTCCACATCAATCGCATTTTCTGATAATTCCAGATGTAAGCCCCACTCGTCAAGCATGTAATGGAATGTCTGCTCATAGATTGGATTTAACTTCCTTGCATTCTTGGCACGAAGATATGTCGTAAATGGAATCCATATCAGAATAAATAAGGAACAGATTAATGGCATAGCAATATTACCCTGTTTTTTAACGATAACGGCAATCGGCCATGCAATTGCTAAAACAGTGACAAGAATCATCAAAGGCTGACGATACGTATGCCCAAAAAGGAAGGTATTCAGTGCCGACTGTGTAATGTCTGCATCAATGCGATAATGCTTCCCCTGTGGCTCCATCATCACTTTTTTTTCTAATTCCTCTGGCTGCTTTTCTTCTTCATTATCGGAAACTGCCGCTGACATATTTATAGAAGTTTCTAAGTCATCTGCACCGGGTGTTCCTGCCTTTTCCGCATCACTGACACTGTGATTTCCAGCCGCTCCGGTAGTTTCTGTTTCTAATTCTTCCTCTCCGACCCCAACTGGTCTGTCGAGTTCTGCAAGATTCATCTTGCTTATTTCTTCAAAACTCTTCACGTTTTGCCCCTCCTATTGTGACCACAGCCTTACTTGTTGTGGTCAATCTTCATCGTAAGCTGGATTCTCTTTTTGTTTAAATCCACGCTCATTACCTGCACATCTATAATATCTCCCACACTGACTACTTCAAGCGGATGCTTAATGTAACGATCTGTCATCTGGGAAATGTGTACTAAACCATCCTGATGCACGCCAATATCTACAAAGGCACCGAAATCAATAACATTGCGGACCGTTCCTTTTAAGACCATGCCTTCTTTTAAGTCTTTCATCTCAAGGACATCTGTTCTAAGTACCGGCTTTGGCATTTCACTACGTGGATCTCTTCCTGGCTTTTCTAATTCTTCTATAATATCGTGAAGTGTCATCTCACCAATGCCAAGATTTTCTGCCAATCCTTTTTCATCTTTAATCTGAGAATTAAGAGAGCTAAGACCACCGCCACGGATGCTTTCTGATGTGTAGCCCAAATCATTTAATAACTTTGTCGCTGCCTCGTAGGACTCTGGATGTACGCTTGTATTATCAAGTGGTTCTTCTCCACCAGGGATTCTTAAGAAACCTGCACACTGTAAAAATGCTTTTGGTCCAAGCTTTGGCACTTTTAAGAGTTCTTTTCTGGTGTGGAAACGCCCATTTTCCTCACGGTAAGCAACAATATTTTTCGCAACTGCCTTGCTGATTCCGGCAATGTAAGAAAGCAATGGGACGGAAGCAGTATTTAAGTCAACACCGACTTTATTTACACAGTCCTCAACAACACCATTTAACGCTTCTTCTAATCGCTTCTGGTTCATATCATGCTGATACTGTCCAACACCAATTGCTTTTGGCTCAATCTTTACAAGCTCTGCCAACGGGTCCTGCAATCTTCGGGCGATAGAGGCCGCACTTCTTTGTCCTACATCAAATTCCGGAAACTCTTCGGTTGCGAGCTTACTTGCAGAATAAACAGATGCGCCTGCTTCATTTACAATAACGTAAGCAACCTGTTCTGGTATTTCCCTGATCAGTTCTGTGATAACCTGTTCTGATTCACGGCAGGCAGTACCATTTCCCACACTGATTACAGAAACATTGTATTTCTTAATCATATCATGTACCGTTTTCTTGGCCTGTTCTACCTTACACTGTGGTGCAGTTGGGTATACAACAACGGTATCTAACACCTTACCCGTAGGATCTACCACAGCAAGTTTACATCCAGTACGGAATGCAGGGTCCCATCCTAAAACTGTTCTTCCTTCCATTGGCGGCTGCATGAGAAGCTGTGTTAAATTCTTTCCAAAGACAGTAATGGCACCTTCCTGTGCTTTTTCTGTAATTTCACTTCGAATATCTCTTTCGATGGATGGGGCAATGAGTCGATTGTATGCATCAAGTATCGCTTCTTCCATGAGTGCTTTTGTATTTAGATTATCCTTCACCATTGTTTTATTTAATGCATTGACAATCTGCACATCTGGTGCCTCTACCTTAACAGTAAGGAACTTTTCTTTTTCTCCACGGTTAATCGCAAGAACCCGATATCCCGTAACTTTAGAAAGTGGCTCTCTGAAATCGTAATACATTTCGTATACAGATTCTGCTTTCTCATCTTTTGCTTTTACAACAAGACTTCCCTGTTTCATCGTACAGTTACGGATGCTTTTACGATAATCTGCCATATCTGCAATCATTTCCGCAATGATATCCTTGGCTCCGGCAATCGCTTCTTTTGCGTTTGCCACACCTTTTTCTGCGTTCACAAAGGCTGCTGCTTCTTCTTCCATGCTTTTTGTTGTCTTCTGTAAAAGAAGAATATTAGCCAATGGCTCTAAGCCCTTTTCCTTCGCTTTTGTCGCTCTTGTCTGCTTTTTCGGGCGATATGGGCGGTATAAGTCATCTACTGCTACCAGAGTTTCTGCTGAGAGAATCTTTTTCTTTAAATCTTCTGTCATCTTACCCTGATCTGTAATCGCATTGATTACCTGCTCTTTTTTCTCCTCTAAGTTGCGAAGATAGAGAAGGCGTTCATGTAAATTACGGAGTGTCTCGTCATTAAGAGCTCCTGTCATTTCTTTACGGTATCTGGCAATAAACGGAATCGTATTGCCCTCATCAATAAGCTGTACTGCTGCTTTCGCCTGTTCTTCTTTAATCGCAAGTTCCTGCGCCAGTTTTTTTATAATATCCATTATTCTGTCTGCTCCTTATGTCTGTAATTTTCATTTTAAGCCTTCTTTGGGGTTGTGATCCAGCGAAGGTATGCATTCATAAATGCATCCAGGTTGCCGTCCATCACGCTCTGCACATTACCGGTCTCTTCTCCGGTTCTGTGGTCTTTTACCATAGTATATGGCTGCATAACGTAGGAACGAATCTGGTTACCCCAGCCATTATCGGACACTTCACCACGGATATCTGATAATTTTTCCCGGTTTTCCTGCTCCTTAATCAGATACAGCTTTGCCTTTAACATCTGCATTGCCTTATCCTTGTTCTTGTGCTGGGAACGCTCATTCTGGCACTGTACGACAACACCAGTAGGAATATGGGTAATACGGATAGCCGAATCCGTCTTGTTAATGTGCTGTCCACCTGCTCCACTGGCACGGTAGGTATCAATACGGATATCTTCATCAGCAATCTCTACTGATAAATCTTCTTCAATATCCGGCATAACATCACAGGATGCAAAAGAAGTCTGTCTCTTTCCTGCTGCATTAAATGGGGAAATTCTCACAAGACGGTGTACTCCTCTCTCAGACTTTAAGTATCCGTAAGCATTCTCCCCATTTACTTCAAATGTAATGGATTTGATTCCTGCCTCATCTCCATCGAGATAATCAAGAACTTCTGTCTTAAAGCCGTGACTATCCGCCCATTTGCTATACATTCGGTAAAGCATTCCTGCCCAGTCACAGGATTCCGTTCCTCCTGCACCTGCATGAAGGGTAACAATCGCATTATTTTTATCATACTCACCAGATAAAAGTGTCTGAATCTTTAAATTATCAAATTCTATCTCAAATTCTCCAAGTAATTCTTCAATATCTGGAATCACACTGGCATCATTTTCTTCATTACCAAGTTCAATCATGGTAGAAACATCATCCAGCGTTAATTCTAATGCATGATAGGCAGAAACGGTATCTTTGAGATTTTTAACTTTTCTGGTAACTTCCTGTGCCTTGTCCGGGTCATTCCAGAACCCCTCTTCCCGCATTTCACTTTCTAATTCTTTAATCTGCTCATGCTTATGAGAAAGTGCCAGAGAAACGCCAAGCTCTTTCATCGGCTCTTTATATTGATTTACCGTAAATTTGTATTGTTCTAATTCAACCAATTATAAAACCCTCTCTATTATATAAAATGTAGACAAAATATAAAAACCTGCAATCATTCAGTATAACTTCTCAAGGACGTTTATTCATCCTGAAATCTTTTAGAACGATTACCTGTAGTTATCTGTATATTTGAATAGTTCCATGTATATGATAAAGAAAGGCACAGTGCCTATTCCTTCGCAGGTGCATTCTCTGCATCTGCTGCAAAATATTCACTGTGCAAAACTTTTCCTGCGCGGAGCGCGTTTTAAAAATGTCTTTCCAAGCACACACTAATTTGCAAATCTTCCGCAGCAGTTTTTATATTTCTTTCCGCTGCCGCATGGACATGGTGCATTACGTCCGATTTTTGCTTCTTTTCTGCGGTAAGGTCCTCTTTCCACAAGCTCATCCTTGTTTGTACCTGTTGCTCTTGCAACCTGTTTTCTCTCAACCTTCTGCTCAATCTGAACGTGCATTAATGCACCAACAGTATCGTGACGAATGTTCTTTGTCATCTCCTCAAACATATCGTATCCAAGGAATTTATACTGAACAACTGGGTCTTTCTGTGCGTAGGACTGAAGTCCGATACTCTCACGGAGCTGATCCATATCATCAATGTGGTTCATCCACTTACTGTCAATAACTTTAAGAAGGATAACCCTCTCTACCTCACGGATACCATCGTTAAAGATTGCTGCATCTTCTTCACCAAGTTCTACACCTTCCTCTGGCACATTAACTTTGGCAAATTCGTTGAAGTCTTTTTCTTTCTTATGGTAAACCTTCATTGCTTCATCCTGCAGACGAGAGATCAGAGCTTCTTTGTCGTTCTTCTCTTTTTCTTCATCTGTAAGAGTGATTGGCTCTAATGGAATCTTTCTTCTTAAAGACTCGTTCAGTTCTACAAGATTTAACTCTTTTAATGGCTGCTCGCCTGCGACCATGTTCACATCGTCAGCAACAACGTCTTTAATCATCTTGTAAACAACATCACGCATGCTCTCACCATTCAATACACGGCGTCTTTCTGCGTAAATAACCTCTCTCTGATCATTGTTCACCTGGTCATAATCGAGAAGATTACGACGGATACCGAAGTTGTTGTTCTCAATCTTCTTCTGTGCCTTTTCAATCTGTTTTGTGATTGTCTTATGCTGAATCTCTTCACCTTCCGGAATCTTTAATGCCTTATAGACACCCATCATTCTCTCAGAACCGAACAGACGCATTAAATCATCTTCAAGAGATAAGTAGAACTTAGATTCACCTGGGTCACCCTGACGACCGGCACGACCACGTAACTGGTTATCAATTCGTCTACTCTCATGTCTTTCTGTACCGATAATCTTTAAACCGCCAAGTTCTGCAACACCATCTTCAAGCTTGATGTCGGTACCACGGCCAGCCATGTTTGTTGCGATTGTAACAGCTCCTCTTTCACCGGCATGGGAAACAATCTCCGCCTCTAATTCATGGAACTTCGCATTCAGTACATTATGCTTGATTCCCCTCTTGCTTAAGAGTTCGCTTACTTCTTCAGATGTATCGATATTAATGGTACCAACCAAGACTGGCTGCCCCTTCTTGTGGGATTCTACAATATCATTGATAACAGCATTTAACTTTTCTTTCTTTGTCATGTAGATGGCATCTTCATGATCCACACGAATCATTGGCTTATTTGTAGGAATCTCAACTACGTCCATTCCATAAATATCCATGAACTCCTTGTCCTCTGTCATGGCTGTACCAGTCATACCGGCTTTCTTCTTATACTTATTAAAGAAGTTCTGGAATGTGATCGTAGCAAGTGTCTTAGACTCTCTGTTAACCTTTACATGTTCCTTTGCCTCGATTGCCTGATGTAAACCATCAGAATAACGACGGCCTGGCATGATACGTCCGGTAAACTCATCAACGATAAGCACTTCGTTATCTTTTACTACGTAATCTCTGTCACGGAACATAAGATTATGTGCACGAAGAGCAAGGATAATGTTATGCTGAATCTCTAAGTTCTCTGCATCTGCAAGGTTCTTAATGTGGAAGAACTGTTCTACTTTCTTCACACCTTCTGTCGTAAGCATAACCTGCTTATCTTTCTCGTTAACGAGGAAGTCTCCATCTTCTTCGATATCAATACCCATGATGGCATCAATCTTAGAAAGTTCACCATCAGAAGTACCACGCTGCATCTGTCTTGCAAGTACGTCACATGCTTTGTAAAGGTCTGTGGACTTACCACTCTGACCGGAAATGATAAGCGGGGTTCTTGCCTCATCAATCAATACGGAATCGACCTCATCGACAATGGCATAATTCAGTTCTCTCTGTACAAGATCCTTCTTGTAAATAACCATGTTGTCACGAAGATAATCGAAACCTAATTCATTATTAGTAATATAAGTAATATCACAGTTATAAGCTGCCTGGCGTTCTGCATTATCATAGCTATTTAAGATAACACCAACACTTAAACCTAAGAACTGGTGAACCTGTCCCATCCAGTTTGCATCACGCTTTGCTAAGTAATCGTTAACTGTAACGATGTGAACGCCCTTTCCTTCAAGAGCATTCAAGTATGCTGGAAGTGTAGAAACTAATGTCTTACCTTCACCAGTCTTCATCTCAGCGATACGTCCCTGGTGCAGAATAATACCACCCATAAGCTGTACACGATAGTGTTTCAGGTGGATGGTACGGTCTGCTGCCTCTCTTACTACAGCAAACGCTTCTACTAAAAGGTCATCGAGTGTTTCGCCTGCTGCCAGACGGTCTTTAAATTCCTGTGTCTTTGCACGAAGCTCTTCATCGCTTAATGCCTGCATCTTCTCGTCAAGAGCTTCGATGGCATCTACATACTTTTCGATTCTCTTGATCTCTTTTTCACTTTTATTTCCAAAAAGTTTATCAACTAAACCCATATTTACCTCCTATATGGTATGATTATCTTAATAGATACTGTACGCTCATTTTAAACATACAGCTTATATTGTAACATTGATAGAAGCTCTTTTCAAGCTTTAATCCCCTTAATATACATTAATATACAGAATAATATGCAGAAAAAGGAAAGGCAGATAGAAAATATCTGCCTTCTTCCTTCGTTAATAATTCCATGTATTTCTTCAATAGTATCTCATATCCAGAATCTAAAAAATACATTCCCTTATCCTGTCGAATCTTAATAATGGAACTGTCTTGCGACATACCCGGCAATTAAGCACCAGGAATTTCCGCTTAATTTTCTAAAATTCTGGTTCAATCAGACCATATGTTTTGTCTTTCCTCTTATAAACAACATTCACTTCGAAAGTCTCTGCATTACGGAATACGAAGAAATTATGTCCTAACAGTTCCATCTGTACGCAGGCTTCTTCAACATCCATCGGCTTGATTGCAAATCTCTTACTCTTTGTGATAGTTACTGTCTCATGATTGTCCACATCTTCTTCCATGAACTCATCATTAAACTTTAACTCTCCCTTTCCGTACTTGGAAATCTTTGTTTTATACTTACGAATCATGCGTTCGAGTAAATCAACTGCCATATCAATAGAAACATACATATCTGTGCTGTTAGGTTCTACTCTTAAAATAGTTCCCTTCATAGGAATCGTAGCTTCTACGATCTGGTTATCTTTCTGCACGCTTAATGTGACCTGAACTTCTGTCTCTGGTGTGAAGAACTTCTCCAGCTTACTGAACTTATCGTGTACAGCCTGCTTTAATCCTTCTGTTACCTCCAGATTTTTGCCGTAAATAATGTAACGCATACGATCACACTCCTTTTTCTTATATTACAATTATTATACCAACAATTCTGCATTCTGGCAATGTATTATTTTAAAAAATCGCACAAAACAGATGTTTTATATTGACGATGTTTTTCCATTCTTTCCCTTTGTTTTTCCACTGTGGATAATGTGGATAACTTAGTGGATAAGTCTGTTTATCGACATTTTTCAGCTTTTTCTCCCGTGGATAACTGTATTTTCTTATCCACCTGCATTTTTTACCCTTCTATTGTTTGTAAATTTATGTATATTTCATTGTCTATTCTGCACAATTCCCGGCCATATTCTGCTCTTCCCTCTGTTTCTCTCTATTTTCTGAAAATATTTTTTATTATCCGATAACTTCGTGCTTATTCTCACTTTTTATGCTTCTTTTACTTTTCTTTTTGCAGTTCCTTTTCTCTGTTTTTGGAGAAATAATATATAAAATCATGCCGTTCTAAACTTTTGCAATAACTTTCTATTTTTTCTCTATCTTTTGAATAATAGACAGAATCATACCTGCCTGAAGCTTCAGAATAACCCTCCCTTTTCCCCTATTTTTTTCGAAGCAACAGACAAAATACTCCTGCAAATATGCCAAAATCACTGAGATTAAATACCAGCTCACTAATCTTTTTTACTGGAAATTTAGGAAAACGTACATAGTCCGTTACCGAACCCTTTTTCATCCTGTCTATAAAATTACTGATACCTCCTCCAAGAAGTAACGCATAGCCGATTCCTGTCATTGTAGTCTTTCCTTTTTGTCGTTCCTTTCCTAACGCTAACGCACAAAAGCAGAGCATGGCGGCAGATATTATTTTTAATATTTTTGGATGTTTCGCCATGATGCCACTTGCCGCCCCCTTATTCTCTAACAATTCAATCGTTGGAGATAAATACTCTCTCCAATTCCCTTCTCCAATATTTTTCCCATCATTTTTCTCTTTATTATTTCTCCTCTGTTTCAATTCTGCTTTATTTTGTTCTTTCTTTCTAAACAAATTTTCCTTTACCTTTTGCTTTCCTACTTCCTTTCTTACTCCAAATCCATTACCTTTTGTCCGTACTTCCCGATGTTTTCCCTGAAATGAACTTTTAAAATATTCTTTTAATATCTTATCTGCCACAATTATTGATGCTATGATCATGAAATATATCACTTTGGTTCCTCCTTTGCATATGTTAAATTATACCTCGCGAAAAAAGGAATGAACAGCTTTGCCACAAACAAAACCTTTTCTGTCCGTCCGCAGTCTTTCACACACTTACCATACAAATAGTGGTGAAACACCGGCATTAAGAGACATTCATTTTGACCTTTTCCCTGGTGAATTTGCAGCAATTGTAGGCCCATCCGGCTGTGGAAAATCTACACTTTTAGAGCTGATTGCCGGACTGATTCCCATTGAAACCGGCAGTCTCCTCTATCCAGCCTGTAATAAAACACCCGCTATCGGCTACATGCTGCAAAAAGACCATTTATTAGAGCATAGAACTATATATAAAAATATCATTTTAGGTCTTGAAATACAACACCGGCTTACCGAAAAAAATCTCGAATATGTACAAAAACTGATGCGTCAATATGGAATTGCTGACTTTGCATCCTCCTATCCAAGAGAACTTTCCGGAGGTATGCGCCAGCGAGCTGCTCTAATTCGAACTCTCGCCTTAAAACCAGAGTTTCTTCTCCTTGATGAACCTTTCAGTGCGCTAGATTACCAGACCCGCCTTGATGTATCCGATGACATCGCAAAAATTATCCGTCAAAGCGGCGTTACCACGCTGCTTGTCACGCATGATTTATCCGAAGCCATCAGTATCGCTGACCGTATTATCGTTCTCGGAAAACGTCCAGGCCACATTCGTAAGATTGTCACAATTGACTTTAAAACAAACAAAAAACTTTCTTCAAAAGAAGCACGCATCCACCCAAAGTTTCAGGAGTATTTTAACCAGATATGGAAGGAGTTAAAAGCCGATGAATGAAATTTCAAAAGAACAGCTTCTATATATGAAAAGAACAAGACAACATAAGCAGTTTGTCCTGTTCTTTCAGCTTTTTTTATTTATATTTTTTATTATTCTCTGGGAAATCACTTCTCGTGCCGGAATAATCAATGCGTTCATCTTTAGCAGCCCTTCACGAATGCTTGCTTCTGGCAAAGAACTTCTTCTTAACGGCCAGCTTTTAAAACACTTAGGAATCACTCTTGCAGAAACTTTTGCAAGCTTTTTTCTCGTTACCGCAGTAAGTCTTTTCACTGCCATTCTCCTTTGGTGGAACAATACGCTAAGTGAGATATTAGAGCCTTACTTTGTCATCTTAAACAGCCTGCCAAAATCCGCTATGGCTCCTATCTTTATCGTATGGCTTGGCAACAATATGAAAACAATTATTGTAACAGCGATATCCGTTGCCATATTCGGAAGTATCTTAAACCTTTTTACAAGCTTTATGTCTACCGACCCGGATAAATTAAAGCTGATCCGAACACTTCATGGCAGTCAGGCAGACTGCCTGACGAAAGTGATCTTGCCGATGAACCTGCCAACGATTTTAAGCATTCTGAAAGTTGATATTGGCCTTTGCCTAATCGGTGTTGTTATTGGAGAATTTCTCGCCGCCAAAGAAGGTCTTGGCTATCTTATCATATATGGATCACAGGTTTTTAAAATGGACTGGGTGATGCTCTCTATTGTATTGCTTTGCCTGATTGCAGCGTTATTGTATGGAGTTCTTAATCGCTTGGAAAAACACTTTAGGAACTTCTGAGTTGCCGCAGGCAAGGGAGACGCTGCTGAGAAGAATAGTAGCCGGATTGCCAGAAGAATTATCAACAAGAATCCCTAAAAAATTTATTGATTTTGTTCCATTGTGCTAAACGCTCCATTTTGCCCAATCAAGCAGAAACTTGCTCTCAAAACCTCCACTGGAGCTTTTTTCGACCTGCTAGAGCGTGTTTGAAAAATGCTTTCTGCAAGATGTGCGTTACAATTTGTGGGAGATTTCGCCTGAATGAGGGCGGCGTAGCGGGCTACGTCAACTGAATGAAGGCAAAATATACCGCAAATTGGGGCGTGCAGATTGTAGGAATGATTTTTCAAACACGCTCTAAGGCAGCAAAAACGAATGCGAAGTTTCTATGGTCAAAATCCCACAGCACAAAGTCACAAAATTCAACAAATTTTTTAGGGGTTCTTTTCCACATTTTTTGAGCAATCCGATAGAATATCTATATCTACAGCGGCCGCCTATTTCTAATACAACAAATTAGATTTACCAAGTATCAGAACTTTTCTCCTTTCGAAGGCAAATATAGTATATGGACGATAAGCTATTTTTTCAAACTTTCTAACCTAAATCAACCTTCAAGTCTCCTTCTTTAATCCAGCCTTTCTTTCGCATGAACTTTCCAATCGCCCAGCTTAAAACGACAGGGAGTATAAAGCAGACTAAAATCATGCCGACCCAGTCAAAGGCTCCAGGGGCATATCCCTTTGGCATATTTGACCAGCCTGTGATGATTCCGATCGGACCTACTAAACCGGCAGTTCCCATACCGGAAGAAATCGCTGCTCCGTTATTACGAAGTTGAAAAATACAGGTTGCAACGGGGCCTAAGATTGCAGAAGTAAGTACTGGCGGTATCCATAAAACAGGTTTACGCATCAGGTTTGGCACCTGTAGCATGGATGTTCCAAGCCCCTGTGCTACAAGCCCTCCTACTCCGTTATCCGGGTAGCTGATTACAGCAAATCCAAGCATATTACAGCAACAGCCTACTGTTGCTGCTCCTCCTGCAAGTGCAAGACCATTCCACACTTCCATAGAAATACTGCCATCTACTACTCCCGCAATGACAGCACCGCCGCTGATACCAACTGCCGCACAGATTGCCGCAGAACTAATCGGCAGAGTGAGGACAACACCAACGACAACAGAAATAATGATTCCCATAAAGAATGGCTGTAAATTTGTTGCCCATCCGATAAATGTTCCAAGCGAGTCACAAATTGTCTTAAAAATCGGTGCCAGTACCATCGCACATCCTACACCAACAATAATCGTTACCGCCGGAGTTACTAAAATATCAATCTTCGTCTCTTTAGAGACAAGCTTCCCTGCCTCGCAGGCAATAATCGCTACAAATAATACAGCCAATGGCCCACCGGAGCCGCCTAATGTATTCGTTGCCTGACCGACTGCACATAAAGAAAACAGTACCAATGGAGGTGCATCTAACGCATAACCAATCGCTGCCGCCATCGCAACACCGGTTACCATCGTTGCATAGTTACCAATCTGCCATAAAATCCAGCAGAACCGATTCAGCATACTAAGTCCGGCAACCTTCGCTGCCAATTCTCCTGTATCCGTAATCGCTGCCAGCGCTGCCATCAGGCCAGTTGTTCCGACATTCTCTGCCAGTGTCTTAATAATCGTTCCAATTAAGAGAGACGCAAATAATCCAAGAGCCATCGCTCCCATCGCGTCAATCGCATATCTCTTAAAAGAAATCTCTACATTCTTTTTTTGTAGAAAGCTCTGCTTTTCCGCACTTTGTGCTGTGTTGTTTTGATTCTTCATCTTTCCTGTCTCTTTCTCATTCATTCTAACTATTTAAAATTTATATTTTCTATAAACTACCAGATTGTGATTTAAATAGTCTTTTTCATTCTATAATAATCTTGTCCAAAATGCAATTTGTTTAAGTAAATTTTTTACAGTTTTATTTCTATTTCTTACTTGCTTTCTTGATAATATTATCAAAAATATCTTTTTTCTATTTCATTTTAAATACTTTTCAAAAAATCCCATTCTCATTTTCCTACTATTTATATATGTTTATCACATTTCATTTTTTCCTGGCAACGTTATCAAAATACACACTTGTTCCCAAAAATTATTTTTCATAAATAAACACAACACATGTAAAACAAAAAAAGCGCTTTACTTACGACAACGAGGGGTTAATGCAAATTATAAAAACTCTGGTTAAGAAAAACAACCTATATTTGTGGCCTGGAAACAATGGTTGAATGCGAGCGTTTAAGCGACATTCAACCTGCCGTGACGAAAGTCACAAATATAGGTTATTTCTTTTTCTAGTGGCGTCTCCTTCGCATGCGGCAACTTAGAAGTTATTTTCATCTTCGCTAAAACTAAGCCCCTTACTACTTCCACATGGTGTTGCATAATGAAGTTTTAACCAGCCTGTTTTTCCGCCATATGTGAACCTTGCCCATCCATTTCTGCAGTCAGAAGATTGAAATTTCGTGCATAACGGAACAGTTGTAAGCTGTTCGCTATCTTCTGTAGATGATTTTCGAAGCTTGATACCATTCTTACTTCCATCACATCTTTCTACTTGCCAGTATTTTGATGTATAGAATCCGACAACATTCATATCAATCCAACATTCCTTATTTTGATAATTTGTTCTTCCCCATCCATCTTCGACTTTTGATATGGTTAGTTCCGTTCCGTATTTAACATCGGTAGCTGCAATATCTGTATCCTGTCCAGCTCCTGTATGTAATTTGATTGCTCGCTCATTTACAAAGACAGTATTTTCATTACTATTTTCCTTTACATAAAAATAGCATGTCTCTCCAAAGATTGTCCGAAGTCTGTCCATCCGACACCATCCCTGACGATTACAAAAATCAATTTTTGCCCATTTTTCTCCATCTACCGTTTTTTCCTGTAATAGCGCACAGGGAACTCCTTCCTGTACTTTTCCTGCTTTTTTCTTTCCTCCCGGTTCTTTAAAAAGTTTAATATTATCAATATCTTTGCTTTTCACTGTTACTACAGTATCAAAGTCGCCATTTTGTACCAGAATCTTAGATGAATCTCCTTGTTCTGCATTTTGACTATTTTTATTAGCCTGTGTTCCACTTTTATTTGAGGAAATCAGCCCAATCGCCAGCCCTCCTAAAAATAATATTACAATCAATGCTCCTGCTATAATAAATGGCATTTTTGAACGCACCTTTACTGGAGTCTGTATATAAGACGGCTGATTATATGAAATTGGCTCTCCCTGTAAATTTGACTGTTGTCCATAGACATTGGAATTCCCTTGTGGATATGACTGTGAACCATAGGCATTGAAATTCCCTTGTGGGTACGGTTGATGATTATAAGGATTTTGATTGCTCTGCTGGCTATAGGGATTTTGACCCACCGGTGGATACGGCTGCCGACCATAGGGGTTTTGATTGCTCTGTTGATATGGATTATTATTGCCACTATACGGATTCTGCCCACCTTGCTGATATGGATTCTGACTGTGCGGATCACCCCATGATTGTGAATCCTGTGATTGCCCATAGGGAGGTCGATTTCCCTGCGATTGATTGTACGATGATCGTTCATTAGAGGACCATGCATGTTTCAGTTTTGGCTTTCTAACTTGATTTGAAAACACTCTATTCTCTCTAAGCGGAACAGTCTGTTCTTCCTCTAATGGAATCGTTTTGTCATCCCAATTCGAACCATTTCTTCTTTCTTCGTCCATTGTTCCCTCTCCTTTTACTGCAAAAGTTTCAATTAGCTTACTACAATATCTCGACTTTCTACTTATACAGCTATTTTAATTATACTGTAACATATTTCC